>CAZJJO010000016.1:0-29718 GCA_964546375.1 uncultured Gemmatimonadota bacterium | reverse complement strand
GAGGGCGGCCGCACCGTGGGCGCCGGCGTCGTCACCGAGATCATCGAATAACCGCCGACGCGGCCCGCGACGGACCACACGAGAGGAAGCAGAGGATGCCAGAGGACGGCGACAAGATCCGGATCCGGCTCAAGGCCTTCGATCCGGCGGTCATCGACCAGACCGCGAAGGACATCGTGCGGACGGCGGAGAAGACCGGCGCCTCGGTGAGCGGACCCATTCCGCTCCCCACCCGGCGCCAGCTCTTCACCGTGCTGAAGAGCCCGCACAAGGACAGCAAGGCGCGCGACCAGTTCGAGCTGAAGACCCACAAGCGGCTCATCGACATTCACGACTCGAGGCCGCAGACGATCGACGCGCTCACCAAGCTGGACCTGGCGGCGGGCGTGGACGTGGAAATCAAGGTGCAGAGTTAGAGCCATGGCAGGCCTGATCGGCAAGAAGGTGGGGATGACACAGATCTTCACCGACGACGGCGACGCGGTGGGGGTGACCGTCCTCGAGGCGGGCCCGTGCCCCGTGGTCCAGGTGAAGACGGTCGAGCGCGACGGCTACGAGGCCGTGCAGCTCGGGTTCGGCCGGGTCAAGGAGAGCCGGGTCAAGAAGCCCGAGGCGGGCCACGCGGCCCGGGCCGGGCTGGACCACGTCCCGGCGGAGCTGGCCGAGTTCGCCCCGGCCGACGGCGAGGAGTACGAGCCGGGCCAGGAGCTGACGGTGGAGATCTTCGAGCCCGGCCAGCGGGTCAAGGTCACCGGCGACAGCAAGGGACGCGGGTTCCAGGGCCCGGTCAAGCGGCACGGGTTCAGCGGCGGCCGGGCCTCCCACGGGGGGTCGGCGGTCCTGCGGAAGCCCGGCTCCATCGGCCCCGGCACCGACCCGTCTCGCGTCATCAAGGGCCGCAAGATGGCGGGCCGCATGGGCGGCAAGCCGACGACGGTGGAGAACCTCCGGGTGGAGCGCGTGGTGCCCGAGAAGAACCTGCTCCTGGTCCGCGGCTCGGTGCCGGGGGCCCGGAACAACATCGTCTACATCCGCGGAGCATGACCATGAAGGCCACGGCGTACACGGCGGAGGGCGAGGCCCGCTCCGAGCAGGTGGAGCTGCCGGAGGCCCTCTTCGACGGCACGGTCCACGAGGCGGCCCTCCACCAGGTGGTGACGGCCATCCAGACCAACCGCCGGCAGGGGACGGCCTCCACGAAAGACCGGAGCACCATCACCGGCGGGTCGCGCAAGCCCTGGCGCCAGAAGGGCACCGGCCGGGCGCGGCACGGCTCGATCCGGTCGCCCATCTGGCGGGGCGGCGCGGTGACCTTCGGGCCCGAGCCCCGCGACTTCGACGTCCGGCCGCCGAAGAAGATGAAGCGGCTGGCCATCCAGTCGGCCCTGAACGCGCGGGCCCGGGAGGGCGCGCTGGCGCTGGTGGAGCCGCTGGAGATCGAGTCGCCCCGCACGAAGACCATCGTCGGCCTGCTGGAGGGGATCGGCCGGGACGACCGGCGGGTCCTGATCCTGACCGACGGGCTCAAGCGGAACGTTCACCTCTCGGCCCGGAACATCCCGGGCGTGGAGGTGAAGCCGTGGGGGCAGGCCTCGGCCTACGAGCTGATCCGCGCCCAGCTCATCGTGATCGAGGAGGGCGCCTGGAGCGCCGGCGACGACGCCGGAGAGGAGGACGAAGGATGAGCCGCTCGCCCGGCGAGGTGCTGGTGCGTCCCGTCATCACCGAGAAGACGTCGACGCTCCAGTTCGAGGAGAACAAGTACACGTTCGAGGTGGTCCCCGACGCCAACAAGCCGGAGATCCGGCGGGCCGTCGAGGAGATGTTCGAGGTCAAGGTCCTCGACGTCCGGACCATGAACGTCCGGGGCAAGGCGCGCCGGGTCCGGGGTCGCCGGGAGATGGGCCGCCGGCCCCACTGGAAGAAGGCCATCGTGACGCTGGCCGAAGACGACATGATCGACCTGTACGAGGGAGTGTAGGGACCATGCCGATCAAGAAGTTCCGCCCGGTCACCTCCAGCCGCCGCTTCCGGTCGGTCTCGTCCTTCGACGAGGTCACCCGGGACGAGCCGGAGAAGTCCCTGACCGAGGGCAAGAAGACCGGATCGGGCCGCAACCATCACGGCCGGATCACGACGCGCCGGCGCGGCGGCGGCCACAAGCGCCGCTACCGGACGATCGACTTCCGGCGGGAGAAGGACGGCGTCCCCGGCAAGGTGGCCGAGATCGAGTACGACCCGAACCGCTCGGCGCGGATCGCGCTGATCCACTACGCCGACGGCGAGAAGCGCTACATCCTCCATCCGCGCGGCCTGGAGGTCGGGGACGAGATCGTCTCCGGCTCCGGCGTGGAGGTGAGGGTCGGCAACGCCATGCCCCTGGGCGAGATCCCGCTGGGCACGACGGTGCACGCCGTGGAGATGGTGCCGGGCAAGGGCGCACAGATCGCCCGCTCGGCCGGCGCGGCCGTGCAGGTCGTGGCCCGGGAGCGGGACATGGTCTCGCTGAAGATGCCCAGCACCGAGGTGCGGATGGTCCCGCGGGACTGCCGGGCCACCATCGGACAGGTGGGCAACGTGGACCACGAGCTGGTGGTGGCGGGCAAGGCCGGACGGTCCCGCTGGAAGGGGCGCCGCCCGAAGGTGCGGGGCGTCTCGATGAACCCGTTCGACCATCCGCTGGGCGGCGGCGAGGGCCACACGGCCGGCGGCCGGCATCCGGTGTCGCCGTGGGGCGTCCGCGAGGGCAAGAAGACCCGGAAGCGGTCCAAGGAGAGCGACCGCTACATCGTGCGCGGCCGCCGGCGCGGGAAGAGCAGCGAGAACAAGCGCAGCAAGAGCGGCACCTGACGAGCTGACAGGGAGACGCCATGCCGAGAAGCGTCAAGAAGGGCCCCTACATCGACGAGAAGCTCCTGGGGAAGGTCCAGGAGATGAACGAGTCCGGCGAGAAGCGGGTCGTGAAGACCTGGTCGCGGGACTCGACGATCAGCCCGGAGTTCGTGGGTCACACGATCGCCGTGCACAACGGGAACAAGTTCATCCCGGTCTACATCACCGAGAACATGGTGGGGCACAAGCTGGGCGAGTTCGCCCCGACCCGCCTGTTCCGGGGCCACGGCGGCCGGATGGCCACGGACCGGCGGGTCTCGCTGTGAGGGATCCGACGGTTCGCGGGACGCGGAAGAGGACGAGGGGAAGCGCGGAACGATGAGCGCCCGAGCGGTCGCCAGGGGGGTGCAGATGTCGCCCCGGAAGATGCGGCTCGTCATCGACGAGATCCGCGGCAAGGACATCAACGAGGCGTACGGCCTGCTGAAGTTCTCGAAGAAGGCCGCCTCGGAGCCCATCGACAAGTGCCTCCGCTCCGCCGTGGCCAACGCGGTCTACAAGGCGGACCAGGAGGGTGAGGTGCTGGACGTGGACGAGCTCGTGGTACGGGAGGCTTACGTGGACGAGGGATCGACCCTCCAGCGCTGGCGCCCCCGGGCCTTCGGACGGGCCACCCCCGTCCGCAAGCGATCGAGCCACGTGACCATCGTGGTCGACACCAAGGAGTAAGCGTGGGTCAGAAGACGCATCCACACGGTTTCCGGCTGGGCCAGGTCAAGAACTGGCGGTCGCGCTGGTACGCCGAGGGGGAGGAGTTCCCGAAGCTGCTGGCCGAGGACGAGAAGCTCCGGAAGTACCTGCACGCCCGGCTGGACCACGCCGCGGTCTCGACGGTGGGCATCGAGCGCAAGCCGTCGAAGATCGTGGTGAACATCCACACGGGGCGCCCCGGCGTGGTGATCGGCAAGGGGGGCTCGGAGGTCGACAAGCTCCGGGACGAGCTGACGCTCATCACCGACGCCGAGGTCTCCATCAACGTGGAGGAGGTCAAGTCGCCCGAGACCGACGCCCACCTGGTGGCGGACAACATCGTCCACCAGCTGGAGCAGCGGATCAGCTTCCGGCGGGCGATGCGCCGGGCGGTCCAGGACGCGATGCGGTCCGGGGCCGAGGGCATCCGCGTGCAGTGCGGCGGGCGGCTGGGCGGGGCCGAGATCGCCCGCAGCGAGGGGTACCACGAGGGACGGGTCCCCCTGCACACGATGCGGGCGGACATCGACTACGCCCAGAAGACGGCCAAGACGACGTTCGGCACCATCGGCGTGAAGGTCTGGATCTTCCACGGAGAGGTCGTCGAGGACCGCCGGGGACAGACCTACACCGCCGGCGGCGGCCGCTGACCAGAGGAGCACGGAGACACAGCCATGCTGCAGCCCAAGCGCGTCAAGCACCGCAAGGTCCACAAGGGCCGCCTGAAGGGGAACGCGACCCGGGGCAACGAGGTCTCGTTCGGCGACTACGGCCTCAAGGCCCTGGAGCCCGAGCGCGTCACCTCGCGCCAGATCGAGGCCGCCCGGGTGGCGATGACCCGCCACATGAAGCGGGGCGGCAAGGTCTGGATCCGGATCTTTCCCGACAAGCCGGTGACGAAGAAGCCGGCCGAGGTCCGGATGGGGAAGGGGAAGGGGAACCCCGAGGTCTGGGTCGCCCCGGTGCGGCCCGGCCGGGTCCTCTTCGAGATCGAGGGCGTCGAGCGCGAGGTGGCCGAGGAGGCCATGCGGCTCGCCTCGGCCAAGCTCCCCATCCGCACGAAGTTCGTCGAGCGGGGGATCGTCTGATGCTGCGGGCGGAGGAGATCCGCGAGTACACCGAGGAGGAGCTCGAGGAGGAGATCGCCCGCGCCGAGAAGGAGATCTTCCGGCTCAAGTACCGGAAGGCCTACCAGGAGCTGGAGAACCCGGCCCTGCTGAACACGCGGCGCAAGGACCTGGCCCGCCTGAAGACCATCCGGCGGGAACGAGAGCTGGCCGCCGAGGCGGAGGGCGAGGAGAACGAATGAGGCGGTGGACGGTGCGGGGGTCGCCCCCCGACGCCCTCCGCCCGGCAGGGAGGTACGGAGGATGACCGACGCGACGGATCGACAGCAGGGAGAGGACGCCGACGCCCGGACGAAGCGACGGGTCGGCACCGTGGTGGGCGACGGCATGGACAAGACGGTGGTCGTGTCCGTGGAGCGGCAGTTCGCGCACCCGCTCTACACCAAGCAGCTCACCCGGCACTCGAAGCTCCACGCCCACGACGAGGAGAACGAGTGCCGCGAGGGAGACGTGGTCCGGATCGAGGAGACACGGCCCCTCTCCCGAAGGAAGCGGTGGCGCGTCATCGAGCTGCTCGAGCGCGCCGAGTAGGAGACGACCGATGATCCAGCAGGAATCGGAGCTCCGCATCGCGGACAACTCGGGGGCCCGGCGGGCGCGGTGCATCCGCGTGCTGGGCGGATCCCGGCGCCGCTACGCCGGGGTCGGAGACGTCATCGTGGTGGCGGTCAAGGACGCCATCCCCGGCGGCGACGTCAAGAAGGGCGACGTGGCCCGGGCCGTGGTGGTCCGGACGAACCGCCGGAACCGCCGGCAGGACGGCAGCTACATCCGCTTCGACGAGAACGCGGCCGTGCTCATCGACGAGGTGGGCGAGCCGCAGGCGACCCGGATCTTCGGGCCGGTGGCCCGCGAGCTCCGGGAGAAGCGGTTCATGAAGATCGTGTCCCTGGCGCCGGAAGTGATCTGAGGACCATGACGCAGAATACCCTGCACGTCCGGAAGGGCGATCGCGTGAAGGTGATCTCGGGCAACTACCGGGGGGCCACCGGCCAGGTGCTGCGCACCGACCCCTCCCGCCGCCGCGTGGTGGTGGACGGGGTGAACATGCGCAAGCGGCACCAGGCTCCGACGCAGGAGAATCCGGAGGGCGGGATCATGACGTTCGAGCAGCCCATCGACGCCTCGAACGTGATGCTCCTCTGCCCGCGCTGCGACGAGGCCTCCCGCACGGGCACCCGAGTCGACGACGACGGTACGAAGGAGCGCATCTGCAAGCGCTGCGAGAATCCGATCCCGACGTCCTGACCGGGATCCCGTGGCAGAGGCTGGAGACGGCATGACCGAGACGGAGACGATGACGAAGCCGAGGCTCAGGGAGCACTACGACGAGCACGTCCGGGCGCAGCTCCGGGACACCTTCGGGTTCGAGAACCCGATGGAGGTGCCGCGCCTGGAGAAGATCGTGCTCAACGCGGGCCTGGGCGAGGCGCGGGAGAACCCGAACCTGCTGGAGGCCGCCCGGCGCGAGATGGCTGCGATCGCCGGCCAGCGGCCGGTGGTGACCCGGGCCAAGCAGTCGATCTCGAACTTCAACCTGCGACAGGGCGATCCGGTCGGCGTGAAGGTGACGCTCCGGGACGCCCGCATGTACGAGTTCCTGGACCGCTTCGTCAGCACCGCGGTGCCCAGGATCCGGGACTTTCGCGGCTTCAACAGCCGGGCCTTCGACGGGCGCGGCAACTACACCATCGGGATCGACGAGCAGATGATCTTCCCGGAGGTGGACGTGGACGAGGTGGTCAAGGTGTACGGGATGAACATCACCCTGATCACCACGACCGACAAGGACGACGAGGCGCTGGTCCTCCTCCGCGAGCTGGGCGTCCCCTTCCGGGGCGAACAGCCGGTGGTGGTCTAGCGTGGCGACGAACGCGACGCCGAGGGACGAGCCCCGTAGCGAGACGGAGTGACGGATGGCGAGAAAAGCACAGATGGAGAAATCGGTCGGCGAGGAGAAATTCAGCACCCGCGGCGTGAACCGCTGTCAGCGGTGCGGCCGGGCCCGGGGCTACATGCGGAAGTTCGGCCTGTGCCGGCTCTGCTTCCGGGAGAAGGCGCTGGAGGGCGAGATCCCCGGCGTCCGCAAGGCGAGCTGGTGACGCGATGAGCATGAACGACCCCATCGCGGACATGCTCACCCGGGTGAGGAACGCCCAGCAGGCGGGCCACCGACGGGTGGACATGCCGATCTCGAAGTTGAAGGTGGAGATCGCCCGACTGCTGGCGGAGAACCACTTCGTCCACGACTTCAAGGTCCTCGACGACGGCCGGCACGGCGTGCTGCGGATCTACCTGAAGTACACCGACGAGGACCGGCCCGTGATCCGGAAGCTGGAGCGGGTCTCCAAGCCCGGACGGCGCCGCTACGTGGACGCCGACTCCCTCCCCACCGTCCGCTCGGGGATGGGGGTGGCGATCCTCTCCACCTCCCGCGGGGTGATGACCGATCACGAGGCTCGCCAGGAGCACGTCGGCGGCGAGTACCTGGCCCGGGTCTACTAGGAGGCGACATGTCCAGAATCGGCAAGCAACCGGTGGCGGTCCCCGAGGGCGTCGAGGCGCAGGTGGACGGCCAGCGGGTGACGGTGAAGGGCCCGAAGGGCGAGATCACGGACAAGTTCCACCCGGACATGGAGATCCGGGTCGAGGACGCCGAGATCGTCGTCCGGCGCCCCACCGACCGGCCGCGGCACCGGGCCCTGCACGGGCTGACCCGGAGCCTGATCGCCAACATGGTGGAGGGGGTCACCGAGGGCTACGAGAAGTCCCTGGAGATCCAGGGGGTGGGCTACCGGGCGGTGAAGAGAGGGAGCGACGTGGAGCTCAACCTGGGCTTCAGCCATCCGGTGATCTACGAGGTGCCGGAGAGCATCGAGATCGAGGTCGAGAGCCCGACGCTCCTGCACGTCCGGGGCGTGGACAAGCAGCTGGTGGGCGAGGTGGCCGCGGAGATCCGCGACATCCGCCCGCCGGAGCCCTACAAGGGCAAGGGCGTCCGCTACGTGGGCGAGGAGGTCCGCCGGAAGGCGGGCAAGGCCGCCGTGGGTGCCGGCACCGGCGCCGGCGGCATGGCGTAGCGCCGCACGGGTCCGAAGAGAACCGCGACACGGAAGCACGGAGGAGCGAAGACGATGGCGGTCGACAAGGCGGCGGAACGCCGCATGCGCCGGGCCCGGAGGCACGCCCGGATCACGAGCAAGATCCGGGGCACGCGGGAGCGCCCGCGGCTGGTCGTCTCCCGCAGCCTGAGGAACATCGAGGGCCAGATCGTGGACGACGACCGGGGCGTGACCCTCACGGGGTACTCGACCCAGGCGGGCGACCACGATTCGCTGGAGGCCCCGGAGGGGCTCGACGGGAAGGTGGCCGAGAGCTGGAAGGCCGGGAAGAAGCTGGCCGAACGGGCCCTGGAGAAGGACATCGAAAAGGTCGTCTTCGACCGGGCCGGCTATCCGTACCACGGCCGGATCGAGGCCTTCGCCGACGGGGCGCGGGCCGGCGGACTGGACCTCTGACGCCCCGGCGACGAGCGAAGCGACAGACTCCGAACGAAGCGAGGCATGGTGGCCAAGAGAGGACGCGACGGGGGCGAGAGCCTCCGCGAGAACGTGATCGACATCAACCGGGTTTCCAAGGTGGTGAAGGGCGGACGCCGCTTCGCCTTCACCGCCCTGGTGTCCGTGGGCGACGGGGAGGGCCGCGTCGGCATCTCGCTGGCCAAGGCCAACGAGGTGGCGGAGGCCATCCGCAAGTCCTTCGACCAGGCCCGGAAGGACATGGTCGAGGTGCCCATCGTCAACGGCACGATCCCCCACGAGATCACGGGACGGCTCGGGGCCGGCAAGGTCCTGCTCAAGCCGGCGGGGGCCGGTACCGGCGTCATCGCGGGCGGTCCGGTGCGGGCCGTCCTGGAGTGCGCGGGCTACCAGGACATCCTGACCAAGAGCCTGGGCTCGAACAACGCGATCAACATGGTGCGGGCCACGATGGAGGGCCTGCAGCGGCTCGTGACCCCGGAGCAGGTCGCCCGGGAGCGGGGCGTGGACGTAGAGGTGATCCGGGAGGCGATGCGTGGCTGACCGGATCCGCATCCGTCAGGTCAAGAGCGGCTCCAACGCCCGGGAGAATCAGCGGCGCACGCTCCGGGCGCTGGGCCTGAAGCACCACCAGGACGAGGTGGTCCACGTGGACCGGCCGACGATCCGCGGCATGGTCGAGACCGTCTCGCACCTGGTCGAGATCGAGGAGATCGGAGAGAACGATGGCTGACGAAAAGCACGTCGGGCTGGAGAACCTGAGCCCGCCCGAGGGGGCCCGGCAGAAGAAGCAGCGCAGCGGACGGGGTCCCGGCTCGGGTCGGGGCAAGACCTCCGGCCGCGGCCACAAGGGCCAGAAGGCCCGGAGCGGAGGGCAGGTGCCCAACTGGTTCGAGGGCGGACAGATGCCCCTCTACCGCCGGGTGCCCAAGCGGGGCTTCCACAACCCGAACCGGGTGGAGGCCCAGGTGGTGAACCTCCGCGACTTCGACCGGCTCGAGGGCGACGAGGTGGACCCCGGGGCCTTCGAGGCGGCGGGCCTGGTGCGGAACGCGGACGACCGGATCAAGGTGCTGGGCGACGGTGACGTGGACCGGGCGCTTACGGTGCGGGCCCACGCCTTCAGCGCCTCCGCCCGGGAGAAGATCGAGGCGGCCGGCGGCGAGGTCGAGGTGATCGAGTAGGATGGCGTCCTCGCAGCTGAACGCCGCCCAGGCGATCCCGAACCTCTGGAAGGTCCCCGAGCTCAAGGAGAAGATCCTCTTCACCCTCCTCTGCCTGGCCATCTACCGGCTGGGCGCCCACATCACCACGCCGGGCGTCGACCTCCAGGCGCTCCAGCAGATGTCCGGGCAGTTCGAGGGGACCCTGTTCGGGATCTACGACATGTTCGCCGGCGGGGGGCTCCAGCGCGCCACGATCTTCGCGCTGGGGATCATGCCCTATATCTCCGCCAGCATCATGTTCCAGCTCCTGGGGGCGGTCTTTCCCACCATCGAGAAGCTCCAGAAGGAGGGCGAGGAGGGCCGCCGGAAGATCACGCAGTGGACCCGGTACACCACGGTCGTCCTCTGCGTCATGCAGGCCTACGGCTACTCGATCTTCCTGGAGTCGCAGCCGGGCGCGGTGCTGAGCGCGGGCTGGGCGTTCCGGATCCAGACGGTGCTGATGCTCACCACCGGTGGCGTCTTCATCATGTGGCTGGGCGAGCAGATCACCGAGAAGGGCATCGGCAACGGGATGTCGCTGCTCATCTTCTTCTCGATCCTGCAGGGCTTCCCGGGCGCCGTGATCGGCACCCTCGAGCAGTATCAGGCCGGCGCCATCAGCCTCTTCAAGCTCGGCGCCCTGGTGGCCACGCTCGTCGCCATCGTGGCCGGCGTGGTGGCGCTGACGATGGCCCAGCGGCGGATCCCGGTTCAGATCCCCCGGAAGGTCGTCGGCCGCGGTCGGGTCCGGGAGGGGCAGAAGTCCTACGTCCCCCTCCGCGTCAACTCGGCCGGCGTGATGCCGATCATCTTCGCGCAGTCGATCATCATCGTGCCGGGCACGCTGTACACCTTCACCGGCGGCGGCGCCGGGGGCGCCACGGCCGGGGGGGTCCAGGGCCTGCTCTACGACATGAGCCAGATGTTCCAGCCGGGCGAGCCCTGGTACTACGTGACCTACTCGATCATGATCATCTTCTTCACCTACTTCTACACGTCGATCATCTTCAACCCGATCGACCTGGCGGAGAACCTGAAGAAGCAGGGCGGGTTCGTCCCCGGCGTGAAGCCGGGATCGGCCACGGCGGAGTACATCGACGACGTGCTGACGAAGATCACCCTGCCGGGCGCGGTCTACCTCGCGGTCATCGCGGTCCTGCCGTTCTGGATCTTCGCCGCCTTCGACATCCAGACCTTCTTCTTCGGCGGCACCTCGCTGCTCATCGTGGTCGGCGTCGGACTCGACACCGTCCAGAAGATGCAGCAGCACCTGCTCCTGCGGCAGTACGAGGGCTTCATGAAGAAGGGCCGCGTGGACATGGGGCGCCAGCGATACATGTAATGCGGATCGTGCTCATGGGGCCGCCCGGGGCCGGCAAGGGGACCCAGGGCGAGCGCCTGGAGGAGATCCTGGGGGTCCCGCGCTACGCCACCGGCGACATGCTCCGCGCCGCGCGCCGCCGGGGGACGGAGATGGGCCGGCGGGCGGCCGAGTACATGGACGCCGGCGAGCTGGTGCCCGACGAGGTGATCCTGGGGATCGTCCGGGAGGCGCTGGACCGGCCCGAGGCCGAGGACGGCTTCGTGCTGGACGGGTTCCCGCGCACCCCCGCCCAGGCCGAGGGGCTGACGGAGATCCTCGAGGAGCGGTCGACGTCGCTGGACGCGGTCCTCTACCTGGACGTGCCGGAGGAGGAGCTGGTGCGCCGGCTGTCGGCCCGGAGGGTCTGCGACGCGTGCGGCGCGGTCACCCGCGTGGAGGGGGACGGGGAGGCGGAGGCCGGCTGTCCCGAGTGCGGGGGCGAGCTGGTCCAGCGCGAGGACGACCGGCCCGGGACGGTCCGACGCCGGCTCGAGGTCTACCGGGAGCAGACCCGCCCGGTCCTCTCCCGGTACCGGTCCTCGTCGGTGCCCGTCCACGAGGTGGACGGCACGGGGCCGGTGGAGCGGGTCACCGGGCGGATCCGGGAGCGGCTCGGGGCATGACGATCAAGCTCAAGAGCCCGCGGGAGCTGGAGACCATGGCCCGCGCGGGCGAGATCGTCGGGCGCACGCTGGCCCGGGTGGCCGGGCGAGCCGCCCCGGGCGTCAGCACCGCCGACCTGGACCGGATGGCCGAGGAGTTCATACAGGATCACCCGGGCGCGACGCCGGCCTTCAAGGGGTTGTACGGCTTCCCGGCGACCCTCTGCACCAGCGTCAACGAGGAGGTCGTCCACGGGATCCCCTCCGAGGACCGCGTGCTGGAGGAGGGGGACGTGCTCACCGTGGACGTGGGCGTCGAGCTGGAGGGCTTCTTCGCCGACTCGGCCGTCACCGTCCCGGTGGGGTCGATCGACGGGGAGACCCGCCGGCTGCTGGAGGTGACCCGGAAGGCCCTGGAGAGGGGCATCGACGCCGCCCGGGTCGGGGGCCACGTCGGCGACATCGGGGCGGTCGTGCAGGAGACCGTCGAGGCCGAGGGCTTCAGCGTGATCCGCGAGCTGGTCGGCCATGGCGTGGGACGTGCAGCCCACGAGGACCCGCAGGTCCCGAACTTCGGCCGCCGGGGTCGGGGGGAGGAGCTGCGGGAGGGCCTGGTCATCGCCATCGAGCCCATGGTCAACATGGGGGGGCGGCGGATCCGGACGCAGGACGACGAGTGGACGGTGGTCACCGCGGACGGCTCGCTGTCGGCGCACTACGAGCACACGGTGGCGGTGACCGGGGAGGGCCCCCGTGTGCTGACGGCCCGCCCCGCCGGCACGCCGTCGACGGAAAAGGGAGAGACCGAAGTTGGCTAAGGAAGAACCGATCGAGATGACGGGCGAGGTCCTGGAGGCCCTGCCCAACGCCATGTTCCGGGTCGAGCTGGAGAACGGGCACGAGATCACCTGCCACGTCTCCGGGAAGATCCGCATGAACTACATCCGGATCCTGCCGGGCGACAAGGTCGAGGTGGAGATGTCCCCCTACGACCTGAGCAAGGGCCGGATCACGTACCGCTACAAGTGAGCCGGGCTCCGGGGACCAGCGATTTGATGGAACCCCCGGACGAGGCTACTTTACAAGGCTCCTGTCGAGACGGATGCCGGGAGGAAGGGTACCATGAAGGTCCGAGCGAGCGTCAAGAAGATCTGTGAGCACTGCAAGATCGTCCGGCGGAAGGGTGTCGTCCGGGTGATCTGCAGCCGAAATCCGAAGCACAAGCAGCGGCAGGGATAACATGGCACGCATCGCAGGCGTCGATCTCCCGAGCGACAAGCGCATCGAGATCGCGCTCACCTACATCTACGGGATCGGCCGGTCCACCTCCCGTGACATCCTGGAGGAGACCGGCGTGAACCCCGACTCCCGGACCCACGAGCTGTCGGACGACGACCTGAACAAGCTCCGGCGCGTCATCGAGAACCGCTACAAGGTGGAGGGCGCGCTCCGGACCGAGGAGAACATGAACATCAAGCGCCTGATGGACATCGGGTGCTACCGTGGGATCCGGCACAAGAAGGGCCTGCCGGTCCGAGGGCAGCGGACGCGCACGAACGCCCGCACCCGGAAAGGCCCCCGTCAAACGGTGGCCGGCAAGAAGACGACGCCGACGAAGAAGTAGCCTCAGAGAGCTCACATCCATCGCGGCCGGCCGCGGCCCCCGACGGGGCCCGAGCGCCGGCCCGACGAACGAAGGACGGCGACACGCATGGCGAAGAAGAAGTCGGGAGGCAAGAAGAAGGCACCGGCGGAGGGCGTGGCCCACATCCAGGCCACGTTCAACAACACCATCGTCACCATCACCGACACCAACGGGAACACGTTGGCCTGGTCCAGCGCCGGGAAGTCCGGCTTCAATGGATCGAAGAAGTCCACGCCCTTCGCGGCGACCATCGCGGCGGAGAACGCCGCCGAGGAGGCCGTCGCCCTGGGGATGGAGAAGGTGAACGTGGAGGTGCAGGGGCCGGGATCGGGCCGGGAGTCGGCCATCCAGGCGCTGCAGAGCGCCGGGCTCAGCGTGGATTCCATCCGCGACGTGACGCCCCTCCCCCACAACGGCTGCCGTCCCCCGAAGAAGCGACGGGTCTGACCGCCCTCCCGAGCGGCGGGTCCCTCCGACCGGAGCCCGTCCACGCCGGAGTCCCGACGCTTCCGGCGCGACGAGCAGGCACACACGCGGCACGGGCCCGGGGCGTCGAGCCCCCGGTGCCCGAGAAGACATCAACATCGAGCTGACTGGAACCGATATGTCGTCCACGAAACTGACCGGGCTCGTACTGCCCGAGACCGTCGAGGAGCAGGACCGCTCCGACGACGGCCGCCAGGCCGAGTTCCTGCTGCAGCCCCTGGAGCGGGGGTTGGGCCACACGCTGGGGAACTCGATCCGCCGCATCCTCCTCTCCTCCCTCCCCGGCTCGGCCGTCTGGGCGTTCCGGGCCGACGGTGTCCAGCACGAGCACCAGGCCATCGAGGACGTCAAGGAGGACGTCCACCAGGTCGTCCAGAACCTCAAGCAGCTCGTGCTGATCCTCGAGCCGGACCGGGACGAGGCCCGGCTGGAGATCAGCGCCAGCGAGGCGGGCGAGATCACCGCGGCGGACATCACGGAGTCGGCCGCCGTGGACGTGGTGAATCCGGACAAGGTCCTCTTCACGCTCCAGGAGGACCGACCGGAGAACCGACCGTTGCGGATGGATCTGTGGGTGAAGCGCGGCCGGGGGTTCGTCGCCGCCGAGGAGCACGAGCTCCCCGACGACATGCCGGTGGACGCCATCCGCGTGGACTCGGTCTTCAACCCCGTGACCCGGGCCAACTTCTCGGTGCACCAGACCCGCGTGGGGCAGCGCACCGACTACGACCGGCTGACGGTGGAGATCCTGACCAACGGGGCGCTGGATCCGGCCGACGCCGTGGGGCACGCGGCCGAGATCGCCCGGGAGCATCTCCGGTACCTCGCCGGCTTCGGCGAGGACGTCGCCCAGCCCGGGGGTCCGGACGAGGACGAGGCGGGTCCCGCGGCCGACGAGGACCTGGAGCCGGTGGGCGAGGAGCTCCAGGACCTGCTGGTGCAGCCGCTGGACGAGTTCGAAGGCATCTCGGTCCGGTCGCGGAACACCCTGGAGAAGGCGGACATCCGGACGCTCGGCCACGTGGCGGAGAAGAGCCGGGACGAGATGCTCAAGGTCGACAACTTCGGCGAGAAGTCGCTGGAGGAGGTCGCCGAGGTGCTGGCCGAGCACGGCCTCCGCTTCGGCATGGCCCTGGAGCGCGACGAAGAGGGGAACCTCTACCTCAGGGAAGAGGTCGCGGGCGACGGATCCGGCGAGGAGACCGGCGATGAGGCATAGGAAGAAGGGACGCGGCCTCAGCCGAAAGCCGCAGCACCGGAAGGCGACCCTCCGGAACATGGCCACGAGCCTGTTCCGGCACGAGCGGATCCGCACGACGCAGGCGAAGGCCAAGGAGCTCCGGCCTTTCGCCGAGAAACTCGTGTCGCTGGCGCGGAACGACGACGTTCACAGCCGGCGGCGGGTGCGGCGTCACATCGCCGACCGCGAGGTGCTGGGGAAGCTGTTCGACGACATCGGTCCGCGGTACGCGGACCAGGAGGGCGGCTACACGCGCGTCCTCAAGCTCGGCGCCCGCAAGGGCGACGGGGCGGAGCTGGCCTTGATCGAGCTCACCCGCCGGGGCGACGGCTGACGCCGGCCGCCGGCGAAAGGAAAGGGAAGGGACTCATGGCGGGATCGTCGGGCTTCCGGGGGACGAGTTCGCTCCTGATGGTCGTGGCCGTGGCGGCCATGGCCGGCTTCCTGTGGTGGGTGTACCAGGAAGCGCAGTCGACGGAGGCCTCGCTGTCGCCGACGACGGCGGACTCGGCGCAGGTCGAGGAGACCGGCGTCACGGCGGCCACCCTGGCGGGGGACGCCTCCTCGGCCGTCGGCCAGGAGGCGGTCTTCGACTCCGTGCAGGTGGGCGCGAGCCTCGGACGGGGCGTCTTCACCGTGGCGCTGAACGACTCGGTGGCCTTCCCGGTCCTGCTGAACCCGGAGATGCTCCAGCAGGGCGCCACCGTCTACGGCGGCGACCAGGTGACGGTGGGCGGCCGCTTCTACACGCTGAACGACTCGATCCGGGACGCCTGGGTCGACCGCGGCGCCGTGGACTCGACCCAGGCCGGGGACCTCCCGGAGACGTCGGCCTTCATGCTGCTCGACTCGCTGGACATCCAGAGCTGACGCGACCCGGGCCCCCGCACCCCGGGGCCGAACCGAACCGCGAGGGACGATGGCCAACTTCTGCTACGTCTGCGACAAGGGCCCCCGCTCCGGCAACAACGTGAGCCCGGCCAACAACCGGACGAAGCGCCGGAGCCTCCCGAACCTGCAGAAGGTCCGGATCCTGGAGGACGGCGCCAAGAAGCGGGTCAAGGTCTGCACCCGCTGCCTCAAGGCGGGCAAGGTCACGAAGGCGCCCTGAGACCGGGGTCCCTCCCGACCCGGCCCCGGACCGCGAAGGGCGTCCGCCCGCGCGTACCGGGCGCTTGGCCGGCCGGGTGGACGGTCCTATATTCGCCGCCGATGATGATCCCCTCTCCCCGTCCGCCCCGGCGGGCCGTCTCCGTCCCGGCCGGACCGGGGTCGGCGAAGGCCCGCGTCCTCCCGGGCCTCCGTTCGCCCGGACGCGCGCCGTCGCCCTCCCTCCCGTGAGCGCGCCGCCCCTGGAGGGTCGGACCGTGGTGGTCACCCGGCCCCGCGGCCAGGCGCCCCCCCTCTGCGACGCGCTCCGCGACCTGGGGGCCGAACCGGTGGTCTTCCCCACCATCGCCATCCGCCCGCCCGAGGACCCGACCCCGCTCCGCGAGGCCCTGGCGGGCATCGAGCGGTACGACTGGGCCGCCTTCACCAGCGTCAACGGCGTCCGGCGCGCACTCGGGGCGCTGGACGAGCTGGGCCGCGACCCGGCGGAGGCCCTCGGCGGGAGGAGGGTCGCCGCCATCGGCCCCTCGACGGCCGACGCGCTCCGGGAGGCGGGCGTGGCCGTGGAGGTGGTGCCCGAGGCGTACCGGGCCGAGCGGCTGGTCGAGGCGATGGCGGACGCGGGCCGGCTGGAGGGCTCCACGGTCCTGCTGGCCCGGGCGGAGGAGGCCCGGGCGGCCCTCCCGCGGGGGCTGCGGGAGCACGGCGCGCGGGTGGACGAGGTGACGGCCTACCGGACCGGCCCGGCGGAGCCGGACATCGCGGGCCTGCGCTCGCGCCTGGCGGCCGACGAGGTCGACTGGCTCACCTTCACCGCCTCCTCCACGGTGCGGAACTACGTGCGGCTGATGGGCACGGAGCGGGGTTCGGCCCGGGTGGCGGCCATCGGGCCGGTGACGGCGGGCACCGCCCGGGAGCTGGGGCTGGGGGCCGACGTGGTGGCGGAGGAGTACACCGTCCCCGGGCTGGTCGACGCGCTGGTCCGGGCCGAGACGGTCCGGGCCGGGGGCTGACGGTGCCGGACCGACGGGAACCTCCGGGCTCGTTCCCCACGGTGCGCCCCCGGCGTCTCCGCCGGGACGGGCTCCGGGAGCTGGTCCGGGAGACCCGGGTCGCCGCCACGGACTTCGTCCTGCCCCTCTTCGTCCGTGCGGGGGAGGACGTCCGGGAGCCGATTCCCTCGATGCCGGGGGTGGAGCGCTTCTCGCCCGACACCGTGGTCCGGGAGGCCGCCGCGGCCCGCGAGGACGGCGTGCGGGCGGTGCTCCTCTTCGGCGTCCCCCGGGAGAAGGACGCACGTGGGAGCCGGGCGTGGGCCGAGGACGGGGTGGTCCAGCGCGCCGTCCGGCGGCTGGGGGAGGCCGTCCCGGACCTGGTGGTGATCACCGACGTCTGTCTCTGCGAGTACACCGACCACGGCCACTGCGGCGTGGTGGAGGAGGGCGAGGTCCAGAACGATCCCACCCTCGAGCTGCTGGCCCGCCAGGCGGTGAGCCACGCCCGCGCCGGGGCCGACGTGGTGGCCCCGTCGGACATGATGGACGGCCGGGTGGGGACGATCCGGCGCGCGCTGGACGACGAGGGGTTCGCCGGCACGGCGCTGCTGTCCTACGCGGCCAAGTACGCCAGCTCCTTCTACGGCCCCTTCCGCGACGCGGCGGGATCGTCGCCGTCGTTCGGCGACCGGCGGGGCTACCAGATGGACCCGGCCAACGGCGACGAGGCGCTGCGCGAGGTGGCGATGGACCTGGAGGAGGGGGCCGACCTGGTCATGGTGAAGCCGGCGCTGGCCTACCTCGACGTGGTCCGGCGGGTCAAGTCGACCTTCGGGGTCCCGACCGCCGCCTACATGGTGAGCGGCGAGTACGCCATGGTCCGGGCGGCGGAGGAGCGCGGCTGGGTGGACGGCGAGGGCGTCCTCCGGGAGGCGGCCCTCTCGCTGCGCCGCGCCGGTGCCGACCTGGTGGTCACCTACGCCGCCCGGCCCCTGGCCCGGTGGGCCGCCGGGGGGGAGGGAGGACCGTGAGCCCCCGCACCCTGGTGACCGGGGCCGACGGCTTCCTGGGCGAGCACCTGCTGACCCGCCTGCTGGAGCGGGGCGACGAGGTGTCGGCTTCCGCCCTCACCCTCCCGCCGACCCGGAGCACGCTGACCTCGTCGCAGATGGCCGCGGTGGACTGGAAGGCGGCCGACGTGCGCGACCACGACGCGCTGTTCCGGGTCCTGGCGGCCACCCAGCCGGACCGGGTCTACCACCTGGCGGGCTTCGCCTCCGGGGCGCTGGCCCGCCAGCAGGCCGAGGAGGCCCTCCGGGTGAACGCCGGGGGGACGGTGAACCTCTGCGAGGCGGTGCTGAGCGTCCGCGAGGAGTTCCCGGAGTTCGACCCCCGGATCCTGGTGATGGGCTCGGGCGAGGCGTACGGGGACGCCGGCGTCCCGGGCGAGCCGCTGAGCGAGGACCTCGACCTCCGGCCCGGCGACGTCTACGGGCTCTCGAAGGCGTGCCAGGAGATGGCCGCCCACACCTACCGCCGCGCCGACGGGGTCCGGACGGTGGTCGCCCGGGGCTTCAACCTGATCGGGCCGGGCCAGCAGCCCCATTTCGTGGTGCCGGACTTCTGCCGGCAGGTCGCCGCCGTCGCCCGGGGCGACCACCCGCCCCGGCTGAAGGTCGGCAACCTCGACGTGGAGCGGGACTTCACCGACGTCCGCGACGGCATCCGGGCCTTCACCCGGATGATGGAGCTTGCGTCCCCCGACGCCGCCTACAACGTCTGCTCCGGCCGGGCGGTCTCGATCCGCGCGATCCTCGGCTGGATCCTGGACGAGGCCGGGGTCGAGGTCGAGGTGGAGGTGGAGGCGGACCGGGTGCGCGAGGACGAGATCGCCCACCGGGTCGGCGACCCGGCGCGTCTCCGGGAGGCCACCGGGTGGGAGCCCCGCCACGACATCGAGGAGACCGTCCGGGAGGTCTACCGGTCGGTGGAGCCGTGACGGGGGCGACCGGCCGCCGGGGCCGGCCGGGCCCCGCCGTGCGCGGCAGGGGGTGTCCCCGTGCCTGAGGACAGCCGGCTGGGCCAGCGGCTGATCGACTCCGGGCTCATCTCCGAGGGGGAGCTGGAGCAGGCGCTGGAGCGGCAGGAGGCGACGGGGCAGCTCCTGGGCCAGATCCTCGTCGACATGGAGGCCGTGGAGGAGGGGAGGCTCCAGCGGATCCTGGCCGACATGTTCGGCATCCCGGAGGTCTCGCTCGAGGAGATCCAGCCGGAGTCCGGGGCGCTGGACCTGATCCCCCAGGAGGTGGCCCGGCGGCTCGCCGTCTTCCCGCTGCGCCGCTCCCCCACCACGGTGGCCGTGGTCACTCCGGACCCCCTCGACGCCGACCTGCGGGACGAGCTGCAGCGTCGGACCGGCCGGATCGTGGAGATGATGTGGGCCTCCGAGGAGGACGTCCTCGAGGCGGTGGACCGGTTCTACCCGGAGGACGAGGAGCTGCAGCGGGCCGAGGGCCGGGTCCAGGAGCTGGTGGAGGCGTCGCTGCGCCAGGTCCGCCAGCGCGAGGGGGGCGAGGCCGAGCTGTCGGAGGCGGCCCCGGTGGTCGAGCTGATCGACGAGCTGCTGGAGATGGCCGTGCGGCGCCGGGCCTCGGACCTCCACGTCGAGCCGCGCGAGGACGAGGTGCACACGCGGTTCCGGGTGGACGGCGTCCTGCGCCCGGGCCCGCGGATCCCCAAGGAGCTCCAGTCGGTGGTGACGACCCGGCTCAAGATCATCGGCGACATGGACATCTCCGAGAGTCGCCTCCCCCAGGACGGCCGGGCGGTGGTGCGGGTCCGGGACGAGGAGCTCGACATCCGGCTCTCCTCGTTCCCCGTCATGCACGGCGAGAGCGTGGTGGCCCGCCTCCTCCAGAAGGAGCGCCTGGTCCGGGGGCTCGAGGAGCTGGGCATGACGACCGAGCAGCTCCGCTCCTACCGCGAGGACGTGAAGAACCCCCACGGGATCGTGCTGGTCACCGGCCCCACCGGGAGCGGCAAGACGACGACCCTCTACTCCACGCTCACCGAGCTGGACGACCGCGAGCGGAACATCATGACCATCGAGGATCCCGTCGAGTACGAGCTCGAGGGGATCCGCCAGTCCCAGATCAACGTGAAGGCCGGCCTGACGTTCGCCACGGGCCTGCGGTCGATCCTCCGCCAGGACCCCGACGTGATCCTGGTGGGCGAGATCCGGGACGCCGAGACCATGGAGATCGCGGTCCGCTCGGCCCTGACCGGCCACCTCGTCTTCAGCACCCTCCACACCAACGACGCCGCCGGCGCCGTCCCCCGGCTGCTCAACATGGGCGCCGAGCCCTTCCTGCTGAGCTCGTCGCTGGTCGGGGTGCTCGCCCAGCGGCTGGTGAGGCTGCTCTGCGACGCCTGCCGCGAGCCCGCCGAGCTGAGCCCGGGTACACGCGAGGACCTCCGGCGGCACGGGGTCGCCGACGAGGCCATCGAGGAAGCCGAGCCGTATCGGCCGGTGGGCTGCCGGCGCTGCGGGAACACCGGCTTCCAGGGCCGGGTCGGGATCTTCGAGTACCTCCGGGTCACCCCTCCCATCCAGGAGCAGATCCTGCAGGGCGCCGACGCCAGCCAGATCCAGCGGACCGCCGTCGAGGAGGGGATGTCCACCATGCTGCGGGAAGGGCTCCGACGGGCCTTCGCCGGGGAGACGACGGTGGACGAGGTGCTCCGGGTGGCGGTGTAGCGGGCCGTGCCGAGCTACCGCTTCCGCGCCCGGGACCTGGACGGCGGCACCCACCGGGGCGAGGTGACCGCCCCCGACCGCCAGGCCGCCGAGGAGCGGCTCCGCGACGAGGGGCAGTTCGTCGTCGAGCTGGAGGAGGCCGAGGACGCCTCCGGAGGGGGCGGCCTGCTGCGGGGGAGCGTCAGCCGCCAGGAGCTGATCGTGTTCACGCTCCAGCTCGGGACCTCGCTGGACGCCGGCATCGGGATCCTCGAGGCCCTGGCGGGGCTGGAGGAGGCGACGTCGAGCCCGCTCAGCGGGATCGTCCGGGACCTCCGGGAGCGGGTCCGCGCCGGGGCCTCCCTGTCGGAGGCGCTGGAGCGCCACGAGGACGTCTTCGGCCGCCTGTACGTCAACATGGTGGCGGCCGGCGAGGAGACCGGGTCGGTCGAGCAGGTGCTGTTCGAGGTGGCCTCCTACCTCGAGTGGCAGGAGGAGCTGATCTCGGACATCCGCCAGCTCGCCGTCTACCCGGCCATCGTCTTCTCGGGGGTCGGCCTGCTGGTGGTGGTGCTGTTCAACTTCGTCCTCCCCCGCCTGCTGTCGACGGTCGCCGACATGAACGTCGAGCTGTCGGCGCCGACCCGGTTCCTCATCTGGACCAGCGACGCGTTCTCGACCTGGTGGCCCGCGATGGTGGTCCTGGTGGTCGGGGCGGTGGCGGGGTTCCTGGTGGCCCGGCGGACCGAGCGGGGACGATACGCCCTGGACTGGCTGCTGCTGCGGATCCCGGTGGTGGGCAACGTGCACCGGAAGGTCGCGCTGAGCCGCTTCGCCCACAACCTGAGCACCCTCTACGGCGCCGGCGTGGGGATCCTGCGGTCGCTGGAGCTGGTGGAGTCGGTGGTGGGGAACGCCGTGATCGAGGAGCGGCTCCGGGAGGCGCGGGAGCAGGTGGGGATGGGCTCGAGCCTGACCGACGCGCTGCAGGGGGCGGAGGAGTTCCCGAAGCTGGTGCTCCAGATGATCTCGGTGGGCGAGCGCACGGGCTCGCTGGACCGCAGCCTCCAGAAGGTGCGGGAGTTCTACGACCGGGAGATCCCCCGGACGGTGGACCAGCTCTTCTCGATCCTGGAGCCGGCGCTGATCCTGGTGCTGGGGGGCATCATCGCCCTGGTGGCGCTGGGCGTCTACCTGCCGATCTACTCCGTCATCCAGCAGATCGGGATCTGAGGCCGTGGCGGACCTGACCCTGGGCGTCCAGCTGTCGGAGTCGACCGCGCGGGCCGTGGCGCTGGAGCGCCTCGGGGACGGGTGGCGCGTCCGCTGGCGGGGGAGCGTGGAGGGGGCCGGGGGACGGGAGCCGCTGGCCGGACGCCTGGAGGAGGAGCTCGCCGCGGCCGGGATCCGCCCGGATTCGGCGGCGCTGGCCCTGCCCGCCTCGCCGGGATCGGTCTATCAGGCCCTCCGGCTCCCCCCGCTCCAGGGCCAGGAGCTGGACGACGTCGCCGGGAGCGAGCTCCGCCGCGAGATGGGCCAGGACGCGGTGCGGGGCCTGGAGGTTCGAGCCTGGCAGTACGGCGGGACCGGGGACGCCAACACCCTGGCCGTCGGGGTCCCCTCGGACGTGCTGGAGGGCGCCCTGGCCTTCGGCGGCGCGCTGGACGCGCCGCTCCGGGCCGTCACCGTCCCGCCCCTGGCGCTCCATCACGGCTTCCTGGAGCTGGACGCCCTGGACGCGGCGGAGGCCACGGGCTTCATCTGGGTCGGCGACCAGTTCGGGTTCGTGGCCTACGTGCGGGGCGACCGGTGGATCCTGATCCACCACTTCCCGGTGCCGCCGGACGAGGTGGGCGCCGAGGGGATCGTGCGGGAGGCCAAGCAGGCGTTCACCTTCCTCCGCTCGCGGGCGCCGGAGGCGAGCCTGGGCCGCAGCGTGCTCGCCGGCCCGGGGCTGGGCGACGACGACCTGCCGGCCCGGCTCGAGGAGGAGCTGGCCGGCACCCGGGTGGAGACCTTCTCGTTCCCCGGCTCGCTGGACCTGGAGGGGATGGCCCACGGGACCGAGTTCCTCCGCCGCCAGGGAGACTACGCCGTCGCGCTGCTGCTGGCGGTCCGGCCCGAGGCCTCCCCGGTGGACTTCCTGCCCGTGTCGGCGAAGCTGCCCCGCATCCGGCGCCGCTTCCTCCGGCGCGCCGCCGCGGCGGCGGGGGCCGGCCTGCTGGCGACGGCCCTGCACGCCGGCCTGGCCTGGAACGCGTCGTCCTCGGCCGGGGAGCGGCTGGAGCGGCTGGAGGGCGAGCTGTCGTCGCTGGGCCCCCGGCTGGAGCGGGTTCGCGAGGAGCGGGCCCGGGGTCGGTCCGCCCGGGCGGCGTTCCACCTGGAGGGGGCGGCGGGCCAGCAGGCGGTCCTGGGGCCCGCGGCGCTCCGTCGCCTGAGCCGGGCCGTGGGGGAGGGCGTCACCGTCGACTCGCTCTCCTGGCGGGCCGGCGGGGACGGCTGGACCCTCCGGGTGGACGGACGGGCCACCGGGGCCAGCGCCTCGCAGGCTCGCCGGCGGGTGAGCGAGCTGCTGGCGGGGCTCGGAGGGTCCCCCGTCTTCCTGGACGTCCGGTCCGGGGACCAGGAGGTCACCCGGCTCACCGGCGGGGACTTCCAGGTCCGCTTCGGCGTGGAGGCGGTCCTGATGGACGGCGGATCGGAGGGTGCCTGAGGTGGACCGGCTCCTGCTCCGCCTGGCCGAGCAGCGCCCCGCCGTCCGGATCGCGCTGGCCGTCCTCCTGGCGGGCCTGGTCTACGGGCTCGGCCGGCTGGTGGCGGTGGCCCCGCTCGATCAGCGGGCCGACGACCTGCGGGCCGAGGCGGATCGGACCGCCCGACAGCTCGAGACGGAGCGGCGGCGGGTGGAGGGCTTCGAGCCGCCGTCCGACTCCCTGCTGGCGGGGGCGGACTCGCTGCGGTCCCGGCTCCGGCGGGCGGCCGACAGCTTCCCCGGCGGCCTCCGCTCGGGCCTGCTGACGGCCTTCTCCTCCTGGGCCGAGGAGAGCGGGGCCGAGTCGCCGCTCTTCAACCTGCGGGGCGTCGGCTCCGGGGGCGGCGTGCTCCGGGGGCTCCGGGTGCTCACCGTGGAGGGGGACCTCGAGGCGGGGACGCGCTCGGTGGCCGACTTCCTGGAGCGGCTGGGGCGGGCCCCCGTCCCGGTGACCGTGGACTCGCTCCATCTCTCGCGCCAGGTGCCCGACAACCGGGCGATCCTGCGGCTGCGCGTGCTGGCCCCTCCGGAGGACGGATGAGCCGATGCTGAGGAACAAGTGGTTCATCGCCACCGTCGCCGTGCTGCTGACCGCGGCCGTGATCTACGACGTCTGGTACTTCTTCCTCCGCGAGGAGGAGGACACGGCCGGCGAGGTGGTGGGCTCGGCGTCCGGCGTCGATCCGGGCGGGGCCGCCGCGCCCGCGTCCGGGGACGCCCCGTCGCCGGACGCCGAGGAATCGCCGGAGGACACCGCGGGGACGGCCTCGGTGGCCGGGCTCGCCGAGGCGGCGGCCCGTGGGCGGCCGGCCCTCCGGGATTCGACCGTCCTCCGTGCCGTCCGCCGGACGGAGGGGGCGTGGGGGCGGGAGCCGCTGCAGCGCACCGGGGCCCTGGCCGGGGAGCCGGCGCCGCCGGACACCTCGCCGCCCCCGAGGCCGGCGACCCCGCCCGACTGGAGCCTGTCGGCCGTGATGACGGGGCGGGACCGACGGGCCGCCGTCGTGGACGGCCGGGTGGTCCGCGAGGGCGACCAGGTCCGGGGGGGCGGCGAGGTGCTGGAGATCCGGCGCGGCGCCGTGGTGATCGGCTGGCGCGGCCGCCGGGTGGTCGTCCGGCTCCCGATGCCCGAGTGAGCGGGAGGGGGGCTCGGGTCCCTACTGGGCGGTGAAGGTCATCACCGACCCGTCGCTCCACTCGATGGTGAAGTCCACCCCGGTCATGTCGACGGGTTGGCCCTGACCCTGGGCGTTGGGGCGGAACTCCCGCAGGCGGATCACCGTCGAGGCCTCCTCGCCGATGTCGCTCTCGCCGGCGTCGGCCAGCAGGAGCGAGTCCAGCTCGATGACGGGCCCGTCGACCAGGACGGTCCGGGCCAGCGGCGAGACCTCGCTCTCGACGGTCCGTCCGACCGGGGGGATGGTGTCGAACTGCTGGAACGACACCAGGTCGCCGCTCCCGGGCCAGGGGCCGCCGACGTCCCGGGCGTCGAAGAGGTCCTTCCGCGTCCGGCCCGGCCGCTCGCTCTGGACCCACCGGTAGAAGGCCGTGGTGCCGTAGGTGGCGGTGACGGAGGTGAGCACGACCTCGGTGTCGCCGGGGTTGAAGATCTCGAACTGGACGGTCTTGTCGCCCTGGATCGTCGTGTCGATGGCGCTGGCGGGCACCAGCTCCAGCCGTCCCCCGCCTCCCGAACCCTCCTCGCCGACGCCCAGCCGGACCAGGGAGCGGCCCAGCGGGACGTTCCGGAAGGTGAAGCGGCCGGCGCCGTCGGTGAAGACCGTGGTGTCGGTCAGGCTCCCGTCCCGGCGGATGGTGAGCGACACGGCCCGGTTGCCGAGCGGGTCGCCGGTCGTGTCGGCCACCACGCCGCGCACGGTGTCGGCGGTGGTCTCCCGACGGAGCACGGGCACCACCACGTCGTCGTCCGTGCCCATGACCCCGTCCTCGCCGGCGCTGCGCAGGCGGCCGTCCCAGAGGGTCCCGTCGACCACGCTGTCGCTGTCGGTCCAGCGCAGCGCCCGCCCCCAGGCGTCCCGGTGGATCCGCGACGTGTCCGACAGCGTCGCGGGCAGCAGGTAGGGGCCCCGCCACCCGGCGCCGAGCCTGCGCTCGCTCCGGAGCCCGAAGGGCGGCTGGCCGATCGGGTGGAGGAGCTGGGGGAGGCTGTCCGGCAGGCGGCCGAAGTCCCCCAGGTAGCCGAAGGTGGTCCGGTCCAGACCCCGCCTCAGCTCGCGGTCCCCCACCATGGCCGCCTTCAGCCGCCGGAGCTGCCGCTCGGTGCGGGCCTCGCGCTCGATGCCCAGCAGCTGGGAGGTCAGCGGCAACAGCAGGCCGGCGGCCAGCGCGGCCAGGGCCAGCAGCATCACCGCCTGGATCAGGGTGAAGCCGCGATCCGTCCGGCCATGGTCCGGGGCCGGGGGCTTCACTGCGTCGGCACTGTGAAGGTGGTCGAGCTGCCGTCGCTGAACTCCACCGTCAGCGTGAGCCCCCGCACGTCCACCGGGTTGCCGTCCGCGTCCCGCCAGTCCAGCAGCTCCACCAGGGCCTCGCCCCGTCCCCGGCGCCCGGCCTCGCCGGCCACGGTCAGCTCCGGGACCACCACGGTGGGGCGGTCCAGCTCGAAGCTCCGGTCGGTCACCGAGGCTCCGTAGGCGGCCCCGGCCGGCACCCGCACCGGGGTCGTGAAGGTCAGGGTCTGCCCGCTGCAGGTCCGGTTGGGGCCCGGGCCCGAGACGTCCACGCCGCCGAAGCGGCCGTCGGTGTAGCAGCCCGTCGTGGCGCCGGGGTTCCACGACACGGTGAAGGAGGTGATCACCACGTCGTCGTCGGTGACGTCGACCGTCCGGAAGGAGACGTCGTCGAAGGCGGACCCGAAGACCCGCTCCAGGCCCCGGACGTGGCCCAGGGCGGGGCCTCCTCCGGGCGCGCCGGTGCGGACCACGGCGGGGCCGAAGACGTGCTCCGGCCCCCGCCAGCGGCCCAGGGTGTCGGTGGCGATGGAGTCGACGACGACCTGTCCCCCGTCCCGGCGGGCGTAGGCGAGGGGCGCTCCGCCGACGGGCTGGCCGGACCCGTGCCGCAGGAAGCCGGTGGCCGCCCCGCGGACCTCGTCGACGGGGAAGGGCACGGTCAGGTCGTCGTCGGTGCCCAGCTCCCGGTCCGGGCCGCCGCTCCGCAGGAAGCCCGCCCAGGCCACCCCGTCCACGGTGGTGTCCTTCCGGGCCCAGCGGATCGGTCGGCCGAAGGGGTCGCGGAAGGCCTCGGCCGGGTCGTCCGCGGACCCCGTGGCGAGGTAGGGACCCCGCCAGCCGGCGCCCAGGCCGTAGTCGTCGTCGGCCGAGAAGGCGGGCAGGGTGTCGCGGACCACGAGCTGGATCAGCGTGTCCGGCAGGGCGCCCAGGTCGCCGGCGAAGCCGAAGGTGCCGGGCAGCTCGCCCCCGGGACGTCCCCGCTGGCTCCGGCCGCCCACCCGGGAGGGATCGCTTCCCAGGACGGCCGCGCGGATCCGGAGGAGCTGCTGCCGGGCCGCGTCCTCTCGCCGGTTCTCGAGGATCTGGAAGCCCAGCGGGACGAGGATGCCCGCCAGGGCCGCCACGACCGCCAGGACCACGACGGCCTCGAGCACCGTGAAGCCGTCGGTTCCGCGGTGGCCGCTCCGGCGCCCGGGCGTCACTGGGGCACCTGGAAGGCGGCGGTGAGGCCGTCGCTGAACTCGACGGTGAGCCCGACCCCGCGCATGTCGGCCCTCGGCCCGGTGCCGTCGCTGACCCGCCAGTCGTTCAGCTCGATCCGGGCGGTGCCCGCCGCGCCCCCGGTCTCGCCGCCCAGCTTCAGCTCCGGCGCCAGCACGGTCGGGGCGTCCAGCGCCAGCTCCCGCCGGGCGGCGCCCCGTCCCGACGAGGACCCGGCGGCCAGCGTCACCGGGACGTCGAAGACGAGCTGCTCGCCGTGACAGCGGATGTTCGAGCCCCCGCCGGTGGGCAGGACCTCGTCGCCGTCGACGACCACCTCCCGGTAGCAGCGGTCCTGGAAGCCGGCCTCGACGAACACGGTCAACGAGGTGAGGGTCACGGGGCTGGCCGAGACGTTGGCGATCTCGAAGGCGACGTTCTGGAACTGGTTGCCGCTCACGGTGGGCGACCCCTGCACGAAGCCCGTCTGCTGGCCCGAGCCGCCCCGGGCCGCCTGGACCACCACCGGCCCCTGGATCAGCCCGGCGATCCCGTAGCCCCCCAGGCTGTCGGTGGCCACCAGCGTGTCCACCACCGCCCCGTCCCGGCGGAAGCTGACGGTCACCGGCGCCCCCGCGAAGACGCGGCCGGGTCCGTTGGTGAGGAACCCGCGGAGGTGCGAGCGGACCTCCGCGGCCAGCAGGGGGGCCACCAGGTCGTCGGGGGTCCGGTGCCGGCCGTCCGGGCCGGCGCTCCGGATCCAGCCCGCCCATGGGGTGCCCCCGACCACGGTGTCCCGGGCGGCGTACCGGAGGGGCCGGCCGAAGGCGTCCCGGTCGAGCTCCGCCCCCCGGTCGGCGAGGCCGCCGGCCAGGTAGGGGCCCCGCCAGCCGGCGCCCAGGCCCGACGCCGGATCGAGCTGGAAGCCGGGCAGGCCGTCCCGGGAGACGAGCTGCTCCAGGCTGTCCGGGAGCGCGCCGATGTCGCCCTCGAAGCCGAAGGTCCGCTCCGGCGCGCCCTCGGCCGGCGACCGGCGGCCGACGATCGCCGACTTGAGGGCCTCGAGCTGACGGACCGTCTCCTCGGCCCGGTCCCGCTGGCGGCTGTCGAAGACCAGCGGCAGGAGGGTCCCGGCGAGGACCCCGAGGATCCCCAGCACGACCAGCGCCTCGAGGACCGTGTAGCCGGCCCCGCCGGGGACGGCGGGACGGCCGGCCCGGGGCGGGGGCGTCCTCACCGGATGCGGACGAGGACGTCGTCCCCGGCCGGCGCCACGCTTCCCCCCGTCCGGTCCTGGTCGAAGTCGGTCTGCACGACGCCGTCCGGCCCGGCCGAGAGGACCCAGGCGGCCTCGTCCTGGGCGGGCCGGAGGTTCTCGGCGTTCACCAGGTAGGCGGCGCCCCACGGGTCGGAGGAGGGCTCCTCCACGTAGGGGCCGCGCCAGGAGAAGCGCCCCCGGGTCGGGTACCCCGGGCCGTTCTCGACGAGCTGGGCGGCCAGGGAGCCGGCGTCGCTCCCGCCGTCGTAGGCCGCGGACCAGCCGGCGCCGGACAGCACCGGGACCTGCCCGGGGCCGATCAGGACGTCGTAGGTGGAAGCGTCGTCCAGACTCCGCGCCGAGGGGCTCCCGTCCCGGAAGACCGGGAAGTCGCCCAGGTCCCGCTGGGCCTCCAGGAGCGCGTCGGCGAGCGCCCGGCCGTCCGAGCGGGCCCGCTGGAGGCGGGCGTCCTCGAGGTACCCGGAGACGATGGGGGTCAGCACCGCCGCCAGGATGGACAGCACCCCGAGGACCACCACGGCCTCGAGCAGGGTGAAGCCGCTTGACATCGAGGGTTTCCCGGCGCCATAATGTAACGCATATTGGGCTTGTCCTGCCCCATCCGCATGGAGAGTCCGTCGTTCCGGCGTCTCCGGAGCGGACGTACGTCGTGACGGGAGCCGGGCGCAGCCGCCCCGGCCCTTCGTGGCGAGCGTCCGCCGGCGGTCCTGCAAACGAGGGGCTGACATGCGGAAAAGGTATCCGACACTGGGCGGGGCGGCCAGCATCCTCGCCCTCCTGGTCCTGACCGGCTGTGCCGGCCGTCAGGCCGCCCCCGACCAGGGCGAGCCCGCCCCTCCGGAGCTCCCCGAGACGGTGGTCTACGACGAGGAGCGGCCGGAGCCCGAGGACACCCTGCCCGACCCCCCCGTCCGCCGGACCACCGACCGCGCGGCCGACACCCTGCCCGCCGCCATGACCCGGGAGCAGATCGACTTCTCGGGCACGGAGGTGGCGGTCCGGCCCCTCCTGCGGACCCTCTCGCTCGAGAGCGGGATCAACTTCGTGGTGGACCCCGAGGTCGAGGGGACCGTCACGGTGGACTTCCAGGACGTGACCCTGGCCCGGGCCCTGGACTACGTCCTCACCCCGCTGGGCTACGGCTACGAGTACCGCCGGGGCGCGGTGTGGATCACCGAGCGACGCCTCGAGACCCGGGTCTTCCCCTTCAACTACGCGATCACCGGCCGCCAGGGCTTCAAGACGCTCACCGTGGGCGCGGGGAGCCTGACCGGCGGCGGAGCCGGCGGGATGGGCGGCGGCCTGGGCTCGGGCCGGGGCCAGACCGGCACCGCCACCGCCGGCGGGACCGGGGCCGGGGCGGGGACCGGCGTCGGAGCC
>CAZJJO010000015.1:0-30218 GCA_964546375.1 uncultured Gemmatimonadota bacterium | reverse complement strand
CCGCCCCGGCCGCGGCCCAGGAACAGCCTCCCGCGCGGAGCGGGCCCGGCGGCGCGTCCAGCCCCGAGGCCGCCGTGCGGGGCCTGTTCGACGCCATGCGGGCCGGCGACAGCGCCGCGGCCCGGACGCTGCTGCACCCGGACGCCCGCCTGCACCGGCCGGTCCGCGAGGGGGACGGGTCCGCCCTGCGCGTCTCGGGCGTCGACGGCTGGCTGGAGGCCATCGGGGGCGCCGAGCCGGGCGAGCTGGACGAGAAGATCTGGGACCTGGAGGTCCGGACCGACGGCGACCTGGCGTCGGCCTGGATGCGCTACGCCCTCTACGTCGACGGCGAGCTGCACCACTGCGGGGTGAACGCGTTCCAGCTCGCCCGGGTGGGGGGCGGCTGGCGGGCCTTCGCCATCGCCGACACCCGCCGCGAGGAGGGCTGCCGGGGCCCCGCGGACCGGGACGACGGACGGTGACGGGCGCGGCCGGCGCCCGGCTCAGCGCGTCGCCCGGGCCAGCGCCTCCGTGAGGTCCGCCTCCAGGCGGTCGGCCGGCTCGACCCCCACCGACATCCGGATCAGCCCCTCGGTGATCCCCGCGGCCTCGCGCTCCTCCCGGGGCATCGAGGCGTGGGAGGTGGCCGCCGGCCGGGTCACCAGCGACTCCACGCCGCCCAGGCTGGGCGCCGTCGCCGGGATCTCCGCCTCCTCCAGCACGCGGCGGGCGACCTCGACGCCGCCCGTCGGCTCGAAGGCCAGCATCCCCCCGAAGCCCTCCAGCAGGCGGTCGGCCCGCGCGTGGTCGGGATGGCGCTCGAGGCCGGGGTGGTGCACCCGCTCGACGGCGGGATGGCCCGCCAGCGCGCCGGCCAGCCGCAGGGACGTCGCGTTCTGGCGCTCCACGCGGAGGGCCAGCGTCTTGAGCCCCCGACGCAGGAGGAAGCAGGCGTGCGGGTCCAGGGTCCCGCCGAGCTGGAGGAGGCGCCTCCGGGCGGCCTCCATCAGGTCCGGCCGGCCCGCCACGACCCCGGCCGCCAGGTCCGAGTGCCCGTTCAGGTACTTCGTGGCGCTGTGGACCACCAGGTCGAAGCCCGCCTCCCCCGCCCGGTAGTTCACCGGGGTGGCGAAGGTGTTGTCCACCACCGAGACCAGGCCGTGCTCGCGGCAGAAGGCCGGGGCGGCGTCCAGGGCGGGCACCCGCAGCAGGGGGTTCGAGATCGTCTCCAGGTAGAGGGCCCGGGTCTCCGGCCGGACCGCCGCCTCCCAGGACGCGGGGTCGCCGCCGTCCACCAGGTCCACGTCGACCCCGAACGCCGGCAGGGCGTCGACCAGCAGGTCCCGGGTGCCCCCGTAGAGCGCCTCCTGGGCCAGCAGGTGGTCCCCGGACGAGAGGACGCCCAGCAGACCCGTCGAGATCGCCGCCATCCCGCTGGCGGTGACCAGCCCCCGCTCGGCTCCCTCCAGCTCGGCCAGCAGGCGGGCGAGCCCCCGCTGGTCGGGCGTGTTGCCGTAGCGGACGTACCGGACCGGCTCGCCCTCCTCGTCCGGCCCGCGGGTCCGGTAGGTGGACGACGCGAAGATCGGGGGCACCACCGCCCCCTCGGGCGTCGGCCCCTCCCGTCCGCCGTGCACCAGCAGCTCCTCCAGGTCCTCCCGCATCGTCACCTCGGCTCGTCGTCGGTTCCCCGGGCGGGCCGCGCCGTCCGCGACGGCCCGGCGGCCCGGGTCCTCAGCACGTGGAGTGGATCAGCGCCCCGGCCGCGCGCTCGCCGGCCAGCTCGTTGTAGCGCTCCACCGCGTCTCCGGTGGGGAGGACCTCGACCTCGACGTCCCGCTCGCGGAGGTAGTCCAGCGTCTCCTGCCGGACGCGGAGCCGCTCGTGCTGGCCCCGGGAGAGCACCACCACCTCGGCGCCGTGCTCGACCAGCTCCCGCACGTCGGCGGGCTGGATCCCGGGCACGTGCTCGGTGCCGGTCTCGTTCCAGTCCCAGCCGCGGGAACCCCCGGGCCAGAGCTTCGCGTCCTTGTAAGGATCCCCGGCGCCCTCCACCTCCGTCCGGCCCCAGGAGAGGCCGGTGATCCGTGGGGAGCGGTCGCTCGAAGACATCGCGCGCCTCCCGATCGGTCCACCTTTCGGGGCGGACCCTCGACGCCCGTCCCGGGGACAAAGAAAAGCGCCGGCGGCGGCCGATGCCACCGGGGTCTCTCCTCCGGTTCGCCTTCCCCGGCCCCCGCTACAGGTCGCGCCGGCGGAAGACCAGGTGCGAGGCCCCGATCAGCAGGACGATCCAGCCCACCGCCGCCGCCAGCAGCACCGGCCACGACCACGCCTCGGGCGGTGTCCCGCCGGCGGCAGCGGCCCGGGAGATCGCCCGCCCCAGGGCGACGGGGTCGTGCTGGACGTAGGAGAAGAGCTGCTCGAAGACGTGCACCGGCAGGTAGCGGGCCGCCTCGCCGGCCGCGCCCCCCAGCTCCTCCAGCCCCTGCCGGAGGAGCCGCTCGACGAAGGCGACGTAGAGGAACCAGACGCCCAGCGACGCGCCGGTGCCCCGCACCGCCAGCGCCGCCGCCAGGGCCAGGCTGCCGTAGCCCAGGAAGCCGAGCAGGAACCCGCCGGCCGCCGACACCCGGAACCCGCCGGGGACCAGCGCCGACGCGGTCAGCCCCTCGGTCCCGGCGGCGGCGAAGGCGAGCCCCGTCCCGACCTGGACCACGAAAAAGAGCAGCGCCAGGGCCACGAGCAGGCCGACCTTGCCCCGGAACCAGGCCTCCTTGGAGAGGCCGTCGATCACGTTCTGGCGGGCGGTCCGCCAGGAGAACTCGCTCGCCACCAGCAGGATCAGCAGCACCGACCCGAAGATCGCCGCCCCCTGGGCGTTGCCCGTGAGGATCTCCGGCCAGGCCGCCGGGAGGGCGAAGCTCCGCTCCGGGTCGCCCCGGGCCGCCCACCAGCGCTGTCCGAAGCTCAGCCCGCTGATCAGCAGGAGGAAGCCGACGGTCACCAGGGTCGCGGGCCGGTGGATCATCTTCGTCAGCTCGTTGCGGACGGCCACCCCGCCCAGGCGGCCCCGGCGTGGGGCGTCCTCCGCCGGGCCGCGGCGGGCGCCGTCCTGGAGGGCCGTCGACCCCATCAGGCCACCTCCTCCATGCCGGGCTCGCCCGAGGCGCCGGTGGCCTCGAGGAAGGCGTCCTCCAGGGTGCGCCGCCGGGGCTCGAGCCGGGAGACGTGGATCCCGCGCTCGCTCAGGTGGCGGTTGAGGTCGGCCGGGTCCCCGTCCTCGAGCTCGACGACCAGGACCCGGCCCTCCCGCCCCTCGACGCGGACCCCGGCCCGGGCCTCCAGCGCCTCCTCCAGCGCCTCCAGGTCGTCGGCCGAGACCCCGACGCGGGCGGTGCCGGCCGTCAGCTCCTCCACCGGCGAGCGGACCGCCACCCTTCCCTCCCGCAGGATCGCGACCCGGGTGCAGACCCGCTCCACCTCCCACAGCAGGTGGCTGGACAGGAAGATCGTGGTCCCCTCCTCGCCGAGCCGACGGATCACCCGCCGGATCTCCCGCATCCCCTCCGGGTCGAGCCCGTTGGTGGGCTCGTCCAGGACCAGCAGGTCGGGATCGCCCAGGAGGGTCCCCGCCAGGGCCAGCCGCTGCTTCATCCCCAGCGAGTAGCCCTTGAACTTGTCCCCCGCCCGGGCGGAGAGGCCCACCCGCTCCAGCGACCGGTCCACGGCGCCGGCGTCCACCCCCTTCACGCGAGCCACCAGGCGGAGGTTGTCCCGGCCGCTGAGGTAGGGATAGAAGTTGGGCTGCTCGAGGGTGGCCCCCGTGCGCTGGCGGGCCTCCAGCAGGCCCGCCCGGTCCCCGTGCCCGAACAGGCGGAACGTGCCGGCGGTGGGCGTGAGGATGCCCATGAGCATCCCGATGGTCGTGGTCTTCCCGCTCCCGTTCGGACCCAGGAAGCCGAAGATCTCGCCCTCCCGCACCCGGAGGTCGAGGTCGGCCACGGCCACGGTCTCCCCGTACCGCTTGGTGAGGCCCTCGGTCTCGATGACGGCCATCGCCGTCGTCTCCTCTTTACGCGTCGGTTCCCGGCTCGCCCATCACCACGGGCCCGATCCCGCGTCGGTTTCAGCCCTCGCCGTCGTCGGCCTCCAGCGCCCGCGCCGCGCTCTCCTCGAAGAAGCGGAAGAGCCCGAGCTTCCGGGTCAGCCACTCGCCCAGCCGGGGGGAGGCCTCGGCGAGGACGGTGAGCGGCCGCACGGGCGTCGAGTTGACCAGCACCTCGGGCTCGTCCCCGCGGACGGCCCGGACCACCGCCCGGGCCACCCCTTCCGGCGTGGCCCGGCCCGCCGCGGCCGCCGCGTCCGTACCCGTCCGCTCGGCCTCGTCGGCGTACATCCCGGCCCCGGTGACGTAGCCCGGACACACGGCCGAGGCGCTGACGCCGGTGCCGCGGCACTCACGCCGCAGCGACTGGGTGAATCCGATCAGCCCCGCCTTGGTGGCGCCGTAGGGGGCGTCGTAGGGGGGACCGGCCTTCCCGGCCAGCGAGGCCATGTTCACGACGTGCCCGCGGCCGCGATCGAGCATCCCTCCCAGCAGACGGCGGGCCAGCAGCATCGGCGCGACCAGATTGACCTCCACCGTCGCGGCCACCGCCCCGTCCTCACGGCGGTGATACGGATAGGCCCGGTTCAGGCCCGCGTTGTTCACCAGCAGGTCCACGCCGCCCAGCGCCTCCTCGGCCCGGGCGGCCAGCCGGCCGGGCTCCTCCCGGTCCGCCAGGTCGGCGGGCAGGACCGCCGCGCGCCGGCCCCGCTCGCGCACCCCCGCCGCCGTCTCCTCCAGCTTCGCCTCGGTGCGGGCCGCCAGCGCCACGTCCATCCCCTCGTCGGCCAGGGCGAGCGCGATCACCCGCCCCAGCCCGCGCGAGGCGCCGGTGACGAGCGCGTTGCGTCCCTCGATCGGATCCATGGGGGGGCTCCCGGGATGCGAGCGCAATCGGCGGGCGGGCGGCGGCTCCGTCGGCTCAGCCGCCCTCCAGCTCGCCCGTCTGCCAGAGCAGGAAGAGCAGCTCGTTCGTGGTGTCCTCGACCTGCTTCGAGACCGGCATGCCGCCGGCGTGGCCGGTCTCGGTGTCGTACATCAGCATCACGGGCCGGTCCGAGCCCGTCTCTCGCTGCAGCCGGGCCGTCATCTTCCGCGCGTGGAGCGGCGCCACCCGCGTGTCGGAGTCCCCGGTGACGAAGAGGACGCCCGGATAGGCCACGTCCTCCGCCACGTTGTGGTAGGGCGAGTAGCGGAGGAGATACCGGAACGCGTCCTCCTCCTCGGACGAGCCGTATTCGGGCACCCAGTACTGGGCCACCAGGAACCGGTGATAGCGGATCATGTCCAGCAGCGGGTAGGTGCAGAGCACGGCCGCGAAGTAGCTCGGCCGCTGGGTGAGGGCGGCCCCCACCAGCAGCCCGCCGTTGGAGCCCCCCGAGATCGCCAGCCTCTCCGGCCGGGTCCAGTCCTCCTCGAAGAGCCACTCGGCGGCCGAGAGGAAGTCGTCGAAGACGTTCTGCTTCTTCTCGCGCATCCCCGCCCGGTGCCACGCCTCGCCGAACTCGCCCCCGCCCCGGAGGTTCGCCACGGCGTAGACCCCGCCGCGCTCGGCCCAGAGGGCGCCGGTGGCCGAGAAGCCCGGCGTCAGGCTGATGTCGAAGCCGCCGTAGCCGGTGAGCAGGACCGGCCGGTCGCCGTCCGGCTCGACGTCGGTCCGGTGGAGCAGGAACATCGGCACCCGCGTGCCGTCCTTCGAGCGGTACCACACCTGATTCACCGTCAGGGCGTCGGAGTCGACCGGCGCGTCCACCGCCGACCAGACCGTTCGATCGCCGGTGTCGACGTCGTACCGGTAGATCGTGGTGGGCACGTGGAAGGACTCGAAGGAGAAGAAGGCCTCGTCGTCCCCCCACCGGCCGCTCACGCCGCCCACGGTTCCCAGGGCCGGGAAGGAGATCTCGCCCTCGCGGTCCCCCTCGGGGCCGTAGATCACGACCTCCGACTTCACGTCCCGCAGCCGGTTCACGAAGAGCTTCCCGCCGGCCAGCGTCATCCCCTCGACGACGGCGTCCGACTCGGGCACGACCTCCGTCCAGTTCTCCCGCGAGGGGTCGTCCATCGAAACCTTCAGCACGCGGCCGTTCGGCGCCTTCCAGTCGGTCCGCAGGTAGAGCTGGCCGTCGCCGTAGCCGGGGTAGAACTGCGCCTCGACGTCCTCGACGACCGTCCGGACGGGCCCGCCCGCCTCGAGGTCCCGGTAGTGGAGCTCGGTCTGGCTCGCCCCGGCCCCGTGGAAGACCATCAGGCCCAGGTACCGGCCGTCGGGGGTGACGAAGGGGCTGATGATCTTGTCGGGCCCGTAGTCCCGCCCGAAGACGACCTCGTCGTCCCCGACCGGCGTCCCCATCTCGTGGCGGAAGACCCGCGGTCCCTCCTCCTCGACCACCCGGGCGTAGTAGACGACGTCGTTCCCGGGCGCGATCTCGACGCCGAAGTAGCGCCCCTTCGGGAGCTCGGTGCCCTCGGGATCGCCGCTCTCGACGTCGAGGAAGCGGGGCGTCACCTCGTCCTCGCCCCCCTCCCGCACGCCGTAGGCCAGCAGCGAGCCGTCCTCCGAGACTTCCAGGAGCTGCACGCTCGTCTCGTGGTCGGGGTCCATCTCGTGGGGGTCCACCAGCACCCGGTCCTCGCCGTCGACCCCCTCCCGGACGTAGAGGACGTGCTGGTCCTGGTCGGCCTCGCGCTTCCGGAAGAAGTAGCGGCCGCCGCGGGCCACCGGCTGCTCGACCACGTCCACCGTGAGCAGCTCGCGGACGCGGCCCTCGAGGACGCCCCGGCCCGGAAGGCCGGCGAAGATCGAGTCGCTGTAAGCGTTCTGCTCGCCGATCCACGCGCGGGTCTCCTCGGCCTCCTGGTCCTCGAGCCATCGGAAGGGGTCGGCCAGGGGCACGCCGTGGAGGGTGTCGACCACGGTGTCCACCCGGGTCTCCGGCGGCGGCGGGGCGTCGCGGTCGGGCTGCTGGGCGTCGAGGCCGGCGGCGGCCGGACCCGCGAGGACGAGGGCGGCGAGGCAGGCGGCCGCCCGGCGCATCGGCTCGGTCATGGATCTCCCGTTCGAGGGACGGCAAAGCGCGGCGATCGATCGTCGCGGCGAACGGGCCCGAAGATAGCCCGGGGCCGGATCCGGGCGCCATCCGGACGCCCTCCGGCCTCCGGGCGCGGACCGGCGCCGGGCCGGGATCGCCGCCCGGCCGTGCAGGCCCGGCCGCCGCCCGTGGCGCGGGACGCCGCCCACCCCTAGCCTTCGGTCGGCCATGCACCGCCAGGAGACGATCGACCGCTACCGGAGCGCCCGCTCGGACCCGGAGACGGCCGTGCTGGAGGGCTTCCATCCCCTCAAGCACGCCCTCCGCTTCGGGGCCGAGGTGCGCCAGGCCCTCTCCCCCGATCCGGACGAGGTCCGGGCCCTGGCGGGCGAGCTGGCCCCCGACGTGGCCGGCCCGGTGGACGCCCTGCTGACGGAGGTCCCGGAGGAGCTCTTCGGGGAGCTGGTGCCCCGGCCGCCCGGGTCCGGGGTGGTGGCCCTGGCCCGCCGCCCGCCGGTCCCGGCCCGGGAGGCCCTGGAGGATCCCGCGCCGGCGCCGGTGGTCCTGCTGGAGCGGCCCACCCACCTGGGCAACCTGGGCGCCGCCGTCCGGGTGGCCGCGGCCGCCGGGGCGGCCGGCGTGCTCGCCACCGGGCCGCACGACCCCTGGCACCCGTCGGCCCTGCGGGGCTCGGCCGGGCTCCACTGGGCCCTGCCGGTGGCCGCGGTCGAGGAGCTCCCGGAGACCGGCCGGCCCCTGGTGGCCGTCGACCCCGGCGGCGACCCGCCCGGGGGCGGGCCGCTGCCCGAGCGGGCCCTGCTGGCCTTCGGCTCCGAGCGGCGGGGGCTGCGGCCGGCGACGCTCGAGCGGGCCGACCGCCGGATCCGGATCCCGATGCGGGCGGGCGTCTCGAGCCTGAACCTGGCCACCTCGGTGGCCGCGGTCCTCTACGGCTGGCTGGGAGCCGCGCCGCGCTGACCCCGGCCCCACGGCCGTCGGGCGGCCGGCCTGAAACAAGAGGCCCACGCTCCCGTCGTGAGGGGCGGGGACCGGGCCGGCCCCGCCGGCGACCGTTCCCCGCCCGCAGCGCCAGATCCGACCCCGATCCCGACAGCCCCGGAGGAGCCCCATGCGATCCGACGTCCGCCCCGACGCCCGCTCGACCGTCCCGGCGCTCGCCGTCCTGGCCCTGGCCGCGCTCTTCTCCGCCTGCACCGGCGGCCCGGCCGACGGGCCTTCGGACGCGGGGCCGGGCCGCAGCGCCGCCGGCGCCACCGAGGTCGTCCTGCTGGGCACCAGCCACTTCGCCGGCAGCGCCACCGACGAGCACACCTCGGAGGTGGGCGACGTGCTCTCGGAGACCCGCCAGCGGGAGCTGGACGAGGTGGCGGCGAGCCTGGCCGAATGGGGCACGGACGGCCTCTTCGTCGAGTGCACGCCCGACGCCCAGGCCCGCATCGACTCGCTCTACGAGGCCTACCGCTCGGGCGCGTTCGATCCCACCGGGGCCGGGGAGCGCGGCGAGATCTTCCAGCTCGGCTTCCGGGCCGCCGACCGCTCGGGCCTGGAGCGGACCCGGTGCGTCGACGCCGAGGGCCTCTGGCTCGGCTCCCGGGCACGCCAGGTGGCCCGGGAGCACAACCCGGAGGTGCTCGAGGGCCTGGAGCGGCTGGCCGAGAACCGCCTGGACACGGAGGCCTACCTGCGGGAACACACCATCGGCGAGTACCTGGTGGAGCTGAACAGCGAGGCGCGGCTGTGGGAGAACCATAAGGCGTACAACTACTACTTCGCCCGGATGGGCAGCTTCGAGGGCTCGGGGCTGAAGTCGAAGCGCGAGGGGGACCTGGACGGCGCGACCTTCGCCCTGGACGGCGCCGACCGGCTGCCGGTCGACCAGATCCGGGGCATCGTCTCCGACCTGAACGCACGGATCGTCGAGGACGCCGGCCCCGGGACCGACTACGTGATCACCGCCGACCGCGAGGCCGCCGCGGCCGACGACGAAGCGGCGGGAGCCGACACCCTCTCGGTGCCCGAGGCCGCCGACCTGGTGAGCCGGGAAGCCACCACGTGGGTCGGCTTCCCCGACCACCACGTCGGCGCCGACCTGGTGGGCGAGTGGTACAAGCGGAACCTGCGCATCTACGCGAACGTCTGGCGGGCCGTGGACGAGGGCGACGAGCGGGTCGTCGTCCTGGTCGGCGCGGGCCACGTCTGGACCCTGCGGACCTTCCTCCGGGAGAACCCGGACTTCGAGGTGGTGCCCGTGGCGGAGGTGCTGTAGGCGACACGCCCGGAGCGGGGGCGGCCGGCCGGCGCCCCGAGCGCGCGGCGGCTCACGCGATCTCCGCCAGGTCGCGGCGGTCCACCTCCCGGCCGAGCCGCCGCTTGTAGGCCACCAGCGCGTCCAGCGGCATCACCGGCACCTCGACGCCGAACACCTCGCGTCGGACCGCCGCGTCGAAATCGGCCCCGGCCGGGTGCCAGGGGGCGTCCGGACCGCTCCGGTGGCGGCAGCGGGCGGCCTCGGCCAGCTCGATCTCCTCGCCGGCGTACCGGAACTCCGCGAAGAGGCAGTCCCAGTGCTCGTCCCGGTGGCGGCGGGGGCCGTGGGCGTGGTGCTCGCGGGCCTCGGGGAGGACCCGCTCCAGCGCCCCCTCCTCCACGTAGAGGTCGATGTCGTGAAGCTCGCGGGTGGCCCCGTGCGCCCGCGCCGCCAGTCCCCCGGCCACCATCCAGTCGACCCCCAGGCCGTCCAGCGCCGAGCCGATCCAGCGGAGGGCCCGGGCCACCCGCTCCTCCCGCCCGTTCATCGGCCGGCGCGCGGAGGATCACCCACGGGCGGCGCCAGAGGGCGGGGTCAGGCGCCGAGCCCCACGGAGAGGCCGCCGAACAGGATGGAGGTCAGCAGGAGGAGCCGCACGGCCTCCCAGTAGTCGATCGCTCGCAGGCCGAAGATGTCCGGGACCGTGGTGTTCCACAGGACCTGGACGATCAGACCGATCACCAGGAAGGCCACCGCACCGGCCACGAACGCGCCCGCGATCATGAGAGGAGACATCGGATCTCTCCTTCGCCGGACTCGACGGCTCACGTCGTCGCCGGGGACGTTCCGTCCCCCTCCCCCGGAACGCCGACCGGAGAGGGGGAAGGAGCCCCGGGCCCGAACCTGTCGACCGAAGTTACGGAGGAGGGATATCGGGCGCGAGGCGACGGCCCCGCCGCGCGGGACGTCGACCCGGGCGCGTCCGGATCGCCGTCCGGGCCGGCTCATCCCCCGAGGTGCGTGTCGCCGAAGCCGGTGGGGAGCTTCAGGCCGAAGCCCAGCACCCGGTCGAACCCGATGTGGGCCACCCAGACGAGGGCGATCTGGCCGGCGAGCGCCGCGCCGGTCCACCAGGCCGCCCCGCCGAGGAGCGCGGGAGCCAGGTAGGTGTGGAAGGCGTTGTAGGCCCGGGCCCCGACGCGCTCGTCCTTCAGGTACCCGACCATCGAAAGGTCCGGCGCCAGGAACAGGAGGCCGAAGAGCAGCCAGCCCCCCTCGAGGTGGGCGTACAGGAGCGTCGCGCCGACCAGGGCCGCGAGCCCCTCGAGCCGCAGCAGCAGGCGCACGTCACGGCTCATCGATCCGATGCGGCCGGAGCGCGGCGAACAGGTCGGGGCGGCGGTTCACGTGAACCGTCCTCCGCGGAGACGTTTTCCGGACGGAAATGTATACTTGGCGAAAAGCTAGCGTGCCCGGTTGACCGCTTCGCTAATCGGTTCACCGGCGGAACCGCAGCCAAACCGCACCTGATCATCTACAACTCCTTCTACACACGTTCGGTGTAGCCAGCGGTCCCATACAACGTTCGCCCCATCAACGCTTCTAGTCGGCTGATACCTCCACATCCAGGCCGCCGAAACAAGCGCCAGCAGCAGCAGGCATAGAGCGAACAAGCGGGTCGTCGCTTGGCTAATCCCCTTCCTCATCAGCCTCCCGGTCCTTCTTCGGCTCATCCGCCCCCGAACATTTCCCCTCGATGTCGGACTCGGCGACGCGGACGGGGACACGACGCTCCCGGGGCTCGGGACTGGCGGTTCGACCGTACGACCCACAACGTTGAGGGTTCGGGCCGGAGACGCGAGCGACTGAGCGCTCCTGACAGACTGGCCCGGGAGGCGAGAACGGACGATGGCGCCGTGTGCCGAGCAGGAGGCTTGCCGAGATGAGGCTTCCCGATCCCCTCCAGAGATGGATCGCCCGGCTCCGCGACCTGGCCGGCCTCGGCTCCGACGAAGAGGCCTGGCCCGACGAGACCGTCGCCGGGCCGTCCGGCCGCCTTCCCATCGGCGAGGAGACTCCTCCACGACTCGACGACGCAGCCTCGGACGAAGGAGGCCTCTCCCTGGACCGGGCGAAGCGCGAGGCCGCCGAGTGGGCCGAGCGGGGCGCGGGGGCCGCCCGGGAGCTGGCGAACCGCGCCGGCGACCGGATCCGGACGGCCTGGGAGCCGGAGGATCAGGAGGCGATCCTCCGCGAGTCCCCCCTGTTCGAACCCGTCCCGGCCGACCCCGACGAGGTCGAGCCCGAACTGCTGAGCCTGCGGTGGCGCAGCGAGGCGATGCTGGCGCTCTCCACCGCCGGCCTGCTGAGCCTCGAGGACGAGATCATCCACCACACCGACCGGCTCTTCCACAGCGGCCTGCCCACGCCGGAGCTGAGCCAGCGGCTGTTCGGGAAGGACCTGGGCGAGATCCACCGCTGGATCGACACGGTGCCGGGGAGCTCGGTGCCCGGCGGCGGCATCACCCACCGGGTCGAGCACGGCCACGACGCCGCGGCGGCGGCCGAGATCTACCGGGAGCACGGGCTCGAGGGCCTGCTCGCCTGGACCCAGCACGTGGGGCAGGACGTCTTCTCCATCACCGGCGTCCCCGTTCCCGTCGGCGGCCAGGCCACGGCCGAGTACCTGGTCGACAACGGGCACACCACGTCCGGCAAGGCGGCGCTGCTGGTCTCCTTCAACGCCGTGGAGCTGGCCGCCAGCTTCCTGGCCGGTGCCTTCGCGCTCCGGCTGGCGATGCTGCTCAAGGACGCTCACCGTCGCCGAAAGGTGAAGGAGCGGTGCGAGGCGGCCCTGGAGGCCCGGGAGCGGGGCGACATCGACGCCGTCATCGCCCACTACGCCGAGGCCCGCTCGCTGGAGGACGACCCGACCCTGTCGCTGGCCCTGGGCTGGGCCTACCGGGAGACCGGACGTCCGGCCGCCGAGTCCTTCCTGGCCTTCCGCCGGGCCGCCCTGGAGCTGGCCACCGAGGACCGGACCATCGAGGTGGACGGCGTCGCCCTCAGCCTCCGCGGGCTCGCCTACCTGCTGGCCCTGGTGGAGGCGCCCCGGGTGCTGGAGCGGGAGGACCTGGCCGGCGCGTGGCGCGAGGAGCTGGAGCGCATGACCCGGGGCGCGGTGGCCAGCTTCGAGGCCGCCGCCATCGCGCAGTCCGAGCGGCCGGCCTTCAGCGTCGGCGACCGGGAGCTGGAGTGGCGCCCCCGGCCGCTGTCGGCCGCGACCAACTACTACCTGGCCGGGCGGGCGGCTATGGCGGTGCCCTTCGCGTCACCCACGAGCGAGGTCCCGCGTCTCCGCGGAAACGCGGTGGAGCTGTTGGGTGACACGCGGGAAGAGGCAGCCAGCGAGGAGGCAGACCGGATCGAGAGCGCAGCCAGGCGGTGGCGGAGGGAACTGGCGGCGGAGGTGGGGCTATCGCCTGCAAGCTAGCGATGCCAACGGCACCGCTATTCGCACCCTCCCTACTTACATCTCCCCCTCCAACTAGCCGTCGCAGTTACAAGATGCGAATACCCGGCACACTCCCACCGGCCCGGCCACCCTGCAATCGTTAGGCGGACCCCTCACCAGTCCGACGGCCCCATCCACTGAGGGTTATCGTGCGATCCCTCGACAAGGCGGAGCTTCTCGTTTTCCCGCCTTGTCGTATCTGAGTCATTTTGGGAGCTGGCGTCCCCCTTCGTGGCGATCCTGTGCAACGGAACAGGTCTCTCGTCCAAGGCGATCGATGTACTCCTGAAAAACCCATAGAGTCTCTTTCGGAGCCAGCCAATCGTCCGAGGGGAGATGCGCGTCCCCGTACGTCTTTTCAGCTCATCAGATATTTCACCGTAAGAGGCCAGGTAGCCCTCCCTGATGTCCCTCATCACCTCAACAGCTTCCCTGCGCCACCCGGGCGGCTTCCCACCTTCGAGAAAACTGGTGACGCGAGGAGGCAAATCTGCTGTCATCTCCGTTCTCCTCGTTGCGGATCGGCCATTTAAAGGGACAGCTCCAGGTACTGGAAGTCGGTTGGCAAGCACGGGGGCTTTCGTCCGTCACCCTGTGAACTCCCCCGCCCCGGCTTAGCCCCTCAGGCGTCTGCCGTAGGTCTCCCGGCCCGGCTCGACGGCGAAGATCTCGACGAAGTCGGGCTCGCCCTCGACCACCACCTCCTCTTCCTTCTTGCGCAGGCGGCCGCCGGGGGCCAGGAACTTCAGGTAGGTGTCGGGTCCCCCCCAGCGCGGCCGGGCCCGGAGGGCCGGCCCCTTCTCGGTGACCTCGATCCCGTCCTCTCGGAACTCCTCGGGCCGTCCCGCGAGCTCCGAGTCCACCCGCCGGGCGTAGGGGAGCACGTCCACCCGTTCCTGGCCGAAGCTCAGGACCGCGAGCACGAGGTTCCCCCGGACGAAGAACGCCGCCGGCGGGGCCTGCTCCGGGTGACGGAACGCGACCTCACCCAGGTCCTCCGGCCCCCGGGGTACCTCGGCGAGCTGGTTGTCCTCCAGGTGATCGGCCAGCCCCGCGAACGCCTCGTCCACCGAGCCGTGCTCCACGGCGTCCAGGGCGATCCGGCCGCCGGCGACGTCATACACCGCCCGGGTGCGCCCCGGGGACAGCTCCTCCCGCATCGGCTCCCCGGAGGCCGACTCCGGCGGCCCCACGGCCCAGGCCCGGAAGCCCGTCACCAGCAGCCCCGGCATCTCGGGATCCTGCCTCGTCGGACCGATCGCCTCCAGCGTCTTCTCTCTCAGCATGGGGTCCTCCTCAACCGACGGGACGGTGCGTGACGGAGCTGGCCAGGGTGCCGGGCCCGCTCGCGATCAGGCGGGACTTGTAATCGTCGGGGCTCGGGGTGTCGAAGTCCATCTTCACCGGGAGCTTCGCCTGGTGGGTCCCCGGCGTGTTGCTCATGTCGAGCTGGAGGCACCCGTCCCACACCGTGTTGCTCGAGAAGTCGTTGAGCCAGCAGATCTCGTGGTAGCTCCAGTTCCAGGTCACCCAGTCCGCGGGGTCGGAGGGGTCGCCCGAGAGGGTGAGGAAGGGCTCGGTCTGCATGCTGTTGAACCGGCCCTCGGCGAGCCGGCAGCCCAGGAGGTTCGCGAGCGTGGTCACCGCGTTCGCGCAGTCGGTGCAGTTCATCTGGAACGGGCCGCCGCTCAGGTGGCTGAGGTACGAGGCGAGCTGGTAGGTCCCGCTGCCGAAAATCGTCCAGGGGGTGTAGGAGACGTTGGACACCCGGTTCACCCGCCGCGTGATCCGCTCGGCCGCCTCGTCGATGGTGTCGGCGCCCACGGCCCACCGGCACGCCCGGTCCAGGGCGTCGGCCCAGGGGAGCTGGGTCGGCGGCCCGCTCTGCACCCAGGGGTCGCCGGGCACGTCCAGCACCACGTAGACCGTGTGGTCGGTGGTGTCGAAGTCCGTCCAGCCGCCCCCGTCCCGATACTGCCACTTCCACACCGTGTCCCGCCTGGAGACGAAGCCATCGGGTCCCAGCCACGGGCCGGTCAGCGTGAACGTCTCCAGGCCCGAGTCGCCCGAGGCGTCGAAGCTCACCGGCTTCGCCGCCACCTCCGCCACCGTGCCGAAGAGGGCGTCGGCGATGGACTCGAGCAGCCAGACGATCAGGCCGGCACAGCCGGGCTTCCGGACCGGCTCGTTCGCGTCCACGGCCCGCACCTCCACCGTGTCCTCGGGCGGACCCCCGGAGAACTTCGCCTTGATGGTCGCCGGTCCGGCGAGGGCGTCGCGGGCGTAAGCCGCCGGCTCCCGCTTCGTCGGGCTCCGGCGCCACTCGGGCGCCGTGATGGCGGCCCCCGCCGAGGCGTTCCGGCAGATGGTGAGCGCGTCCTGGCTGGCCGAGGTGGTGTCGTGATTGAAGTGGATCTCTTCGACCTGCATGTCGATCGGGCCTCCAGAGTGACGGCCGGGACGTCCCTGCGGATCAAATGGACGACTGATACGTCGGCCAAGTATTCTAATTATTAGGACTCGGTCGGCTCGCGCACCAGCCCGCTGCCGTGACGGGCCCGTAATGGCCCGGGAGCGGTGAGCCGCCGGCCCCCTCGCCTCCAGAGTTCGACGGTACGATGACGGCGGACGAGCGATGGCGCCGGACCCCTTCCGGCGAGACGAGCCCCGCCGGAGCGGGACGTCCCGGGTGGAGGCGGCACCGGGCCTGATCCTCGGCTCGTTCGACCTGACCCCCGGGGCCGGGCGGCCGCCCCATGTTCCGGACACACGAAAGCCCCCGCCGCCACGGGGGCGACGGGGGCTCCGGTGCGGCGCCGCTCCGGGGCCGGCTAGCCGTTCAGCGGGCCTACCTCACCCGCACTCGCTGTAGCCGCAGGCGACGCACTTGGCGCAGCCCTCCTCGAAGCGCAGGCCGGTGCCGCAGTCCGGGCAGGCGCCCAGGAACTCGCGGGCGGCCTCCTCCTGGAGCCGCTCGAGCACCGGCTCGGCGGAGGTCTGCTGGCCGCCGTTGGACTGCTTGCCGTGGCCGACCTCGCGGATCGGCAGCTCCTGCTGCTCGCCCTCCTTCTCCGACAGGTACTGCTCCAGCACCTGCGCGATGGCGTCGGGCGTGGAGAGCACCTTCTTGTCGCCGAAGCCCACGGCCCGGTCGGAGCTGATGCCCCGGAGCTGCTTGTGGATCTTCTGCAGCGGGATGCCCGAGCGCAGGGCCAGGCTGATGAGCCGGCCGATGGCCTCGGCGTCGGCCATGGCCGCGCCGCCGGCCTTGCCGAGGTTCACGAAGACCTCGAAGGGCCGGCCGTCCATGTCCTCGTTGATGGTCACGTACATGGTGCCCAGGGGCGACTCGATCTTCCGCGTGTAGCCCTGGAGCGCGTCGGGGCGGTCGCGGACCATCGGCCGCTGGACCATGCCGCTCTCCAGCTCGGCGATCTTCCGCTTCGCCTCCTCGCGCTCCTCCTGGAGCTGCTCGTTCTCCCGCTCCAGCTCCTCCAGCCGCTCGAAGGCGTCGGCCAGCTCGCGGGCCACCTCCTCGTCGCCCACCTGCTCCAGGGCGCCGGCGGCCTTCTCCTGGACCTGCTTCGCCGTCTTGCCGGTGGAGAGCACCTGCTCGTCGCGGCTGGCGTCCCGGTAGACGGTGACGCCCTTGCAGCCCAGCTCGTGGGCCATGAGGTAGATCTCCTTGACGTCCTCCTCGGTGGCCTCCTCGCTGAAGTTGCAGGTCTTGGAGATGGCGCTGTCCACGCTCTCCTGGAAGGCCGCCTGCATCCGGATGTGCTCCTCCGGGGTGACGTCGTGGGCGGTGACGAAGAGCTCCTGGACGTGGTCGGGGACCTCGTCGAAGTGGATCGACCCCTCCTCGGCCACCTTCTCCATCAGCTCCTCGTCGTACCAGCCCTCCTCCTTCGCCATCCGGACGAAGTCGTCGTTGACCTCGGGCATCAGCTCGCCGGCCTGGTTCCGCATGAAGGCCACCGCGTAGAGCGGCTCGATGCCGCCCGAGCAGCCGGCGATGATGGAGATGGTGCCGGTGGGCGCCACGGTGGTGAGGTTGCAGTTGCGCAGCCGGCGCTCGGGGCGGACGCGCTCGCCGTCCACCCGGCCGCACGTCTCGTCGGGGCCCCAGATCGACTCGGACCACTCGGGGAAGACGCCCCGGTCCTCGGCCAGCCGCTCGCTCTCGACCTTCGCCTGCTCGTCGACGAAGTCCATCAGCTCGCGGCCCAGCTCGATCGACTCGTCCGAGCCGTAGGGGATGCCCATCCGGATCAGCATGTCGGCCCAGCCCATCACGCCGAGCCCGATCCGGCGGATCCGCTTCGAGAGGTCGTCGATCTCCTCCAGCGGGTACTGGTTGGCGTCGATGACGTTGTCGAGGAAGTGGGTGGCCCGGTGGACGGTCTCGCCCAGCCCGTCCCAGTCCACCTCGCCGTCCTCGGTCACGTAGTGGCCCACGTTGACGCTGCCCAGGTTGCAGACGTCGTAGGGCAGCAGCGGCTGCTCGCCGCAGGGGTTGGTGGCCTCGTAGTCGCCCAGGTGCGGGACCGGGTTGTACTTGTTCGCCTCGTCGATGAGGAAGACCCCCGGCTCGCCGTTCCGCCAGGCGCCGTGGACGATCTTGTCGAACACCTCGTTGGCGTCGAGCCGGTCGACCTCCTCGCCCGTGCGGGGGTTGGTGAGCGGGTAGCTCTCGCCGTTGCGCACCGACTCCATGAAGCGGTCGGTGACGGCCACCGAGATGTTGAAGTTCGTGATCTTGTCCTTGTCCGCCTTGCAGTCGATGAACTCCAGGATGTCGGGGTGGTCGACCCGCAGGATGCCCATGTTGGCCCCCCGCCGGGTGCCGCCCTGCTTCACCGCCTCGGTGGAGGCGTCGTAGACCTCCATGAAGGAGACGGGCCCGGAGGCCACGCCCATGGTGGACTTGACCACGTCGCCCCGCGGACGGAGCCGGCTGAAGGCGAAGCCGGTGCCGCCGCCCGACTGGTGGATGAGCGCCATGTTCTTCAGCGTCTCGTAGATCTGCTCCATGTCGTCCTCGACGGGGAGGACGAAGCAGGCCGAGAGCTGGCCCAGCGGACGGCCGGCGTTCATCAGCGTCGGGCTGTTCGGCTCGAACTGGCCCGTCCGCATCAGCTCGTAGAACTGCCGCGCCGTCTGCTGGACCTCCTCCTCGGTGGCCCCGTAGCGGGCGTCCTGGGAGGCGATCACCCGGGCGACCCGCCAGAACATGTCGCGGGGCCGCTCGACGGGCTCCCCGTCGGCGTTCTTCTTCAGGTACCGCTTGGGGAGGACGGTGCGGGCGTTCTGGGTGAGCTGGGGCTCGGGGAGCTCGTCGGGCGTGAGCTCGGTCCCGATCTTCTCGGCGACGGCCTCGGGGGGATTCATCGTTTCGCTCTCTCCTCGGCTTCGTGCGGCAGGCGAACGTGGCGAACGGAGGTCGATGGTCGCGGGGAATCGGGCCCGCGCGGCCGTCGCGCCGAGGCTCCGTCGTCGGAAGGGAGGCGCCCCCTTCGGGCGGGGCGCCCCTCGTCCCGGGCCCGGGGCTGAGCGGCCGACCGGCCCCCTCCTCCGGGGCCGGCGATGCAGGTGTCGGAGTTCGTCGTCTCGGACTCGCCGGCGCGGGGCCGGCCTTCGTCTGCGGGGCCGGCCTCCATCTATGGGGCGCGGACGCGCGGGCTTTTCCACACGCGCACGGCCCGGCCCGGGCGCGTCGGCGCCCGGGGAGACTCCTACACGGGCGGGGTGGTCAGGTGGCGCCGTGGGGCGGGTTTCCGGCACCGGGACCGCTTCCGCCGATCCGCCGGTTTTCCACGGCCGCGGGCCGGTTGTGCACAGCGCTTTTCCACACCCACCACAACATCTTGTGGCCTCGACAGGGTAACCCCACGACATGTTGGGGTCAAGGGGTCGGATCGGGTCGCGGGCCGGTCCGGGCGGAGGACCCCGAAACCCGCCCGTCGCCACGCCGGACGGGGCTCCGCGGGCCCCGGGTGGACGCCGCTCTCGGGACCGACCCGAACCCCGGCGGGAACGGCGTCTCCGCCGGGGATCGGCCCCCTACGAGTGCCCGCGGATCGGACGGGGCGTGTAGGGCTCCTCGAGCCGCGTCCGCTCCTCCGCGGTCAGCTCCAGCCCCACGGCGCCGATCGCCTCCTCGAGGTGCTCCGTCTTCGTGGCGCCGACGATGGGGGCGGTGACGGCGTCGTTCCCCAGCAGCCAGGCCAGGGCCACCTGCGCGCGGGTGGCGCCCCGGTCCTCGGCCACCTCCCCGACCCGCCGGATCACCTCGTCGGCGTCCGGGAAATCGGTGTAGAGCCGATCGGTGTAGTCGTCGGTCTCGCCGCGGGCGGTGGCCTCCTTCGCCTCCGGCGGACGGGCCAGCCAGCCCCGGGCCAGCGGGCTCCACGGCAGGACCCCGATCCCCTCCTCCCGGCAGAGCGGCAACATCTCCCGCTCCTCCTCCCGGTAGAGGAGGTTGTAGTGGTTCTGCATCGAGACGAAGCGGCTCCAGCCGTGGAGATCGGACGTGTAGAGCGCCTTCGCGAACTGCCAGGCGTACATGCTCGAGGCGCCGACGTAGCGGACGTAGCCGGCCTTCACCGCGTCGTGGAGCGCCTCCAGCGTCTCCTCGACGGGCGTGTCGTCGTCCCAGCGGTGGATCTGGTAGAGGTCGATGTAGTCGGTGTCGAGCCGCCGCAGGGAGGCGCGGACCGAGTCCAGGACGTGCTTCCGGGAGAGGCCGCCGCGGTTCGGCGCGTCGTCCATGGGGAAGTAGACCTTGGTGGCGATGACGATCTCCTCCCGGTCGGCCATCTCGCCCAGCAGCTTCCCGGTGACCTCCTCGCTCACCCCCTTCGAGTACATGTCCGCCGTGTCGAAGAAGTTGATCCCGGCCTCCAGCGCCCGGCGAACGAAGGGCCGGGCCTCCTCCTCGCCCAGCGTCCAGGGCCGCCAGTCGGGATCGCCGTAGCTCATCATGCCCAGGCAGAGGCGGGAGACCTCGAGGCCGGTGTCGCCGAGGGTGGTGTACTGCATCGCTCCTCCGTGGATGCCGGTGCGTCGGGCGTGTCTCGGGCGGGCAAGGTGGCGGGCCGCCGGGGCGGACGGAAGGGGGGGCGGGCGGCGGTGCGGGGCGCCCGGGGGAGCGGCCGCGAGGGGGACGGCCGCCGCGATCAGGCCCCGGCGTCCCCCTCACCCGCGGACGGGAACGAGCCGTCGGGCTCCAGGCCCCAGGCCCGGTTGACGCGCCGGATCAGCTCCCGGTAGCGGGGATCGTCCCGGATCGGCTCCAGGAGCGGGTCCTTCCGGAGAATCCCGGTCCGGACGTAGCTGAAGTAGCCGCGCCGGAGGTCCTCGAACGCCGCGTCGACCTCGCCCAGCTCGGCGTGCACGACGCCCTCGAGGACCGGGAAGTCCCAGCCCTCCTCGAGCCTCGTCAGCGCCGCCCGCGCCGCCGCCGTGTCGCCCGCCCGGTGGAGGGCGACCGCCAGCATCCCCTGGCAGCCGGCCGCGCTCAGCTCCGTGATTTCGGGACGCTCCACCAGGCTCCGGAAGAGGGACGCCGCCTCGGCGTGCCGCCCCAGGTGCAGGAGGGCCTCCCCCCGGTAGAGCGGGCCCGACCCGTAGCCCGGGGCCAGCTCCTCCGCCCGGCGCGCCCGGCGCAGCCCCTCGCGGAAGCGTCCCATGTCGTTGTAGTCGCCCGCCAGCGCCACCTGGATCGAGGGCGAGAGCGGGTCCAGCTCGGCGGCCCGCTCCAGCCCCTCCAGCCCCTCCTCCGTCCTCCCCAGGGTTCCGAGCGTCAGGCCCAGCCAGTGGTGCGCCCGGGCGTAGCTCGGCTTCAGCTCCACGGCCCGTCGGAACGCCCGGACCGCCTCCGGTCCGTTCCGGTGGACGAGGAAGGTGAGGTTCGCGAGCGAGGCGTGGGCCTCGGCCAGCTCCGGGTCCATCTCGATGGCGCGGCGCGCGGCCTCCTCGGCCCGGGGGAGCAGCGTGTCGGCCGGCCCGAAGCCGTAGCTGGCCAGCAGGGCCTGCGCGTCGGACAGGCCGGACCACGCCAGGGCGTAGGCCGAGTCCCGGGCGATGGCGCGGCGGAAGTAGTCCAGCGACCGGCGCATGCCCGCCTCGGTGCGCTGGTCCAGGTGCGTCCGTCCCTGGACGTAGAGCCGGTAGGAGGAGAGGTCCCGGGTGGGCCGCCGCTCGACGCGCGCCTCCTCGGCGTCGGTGAGCCGGGCCTCCAGGGAGCGGGCGATCCGCTTCGTGAGATCGCTCTGGATGGCGAAGAGGTTCTCGGTCGTGAGAACCCGCCGGTAGTCCTCGGCCCACGCGTGCGTGTCGGTCCGGGGATCGATGAGCTGGGCGTTCACCTGGATCCGGCCGTCCGACCGCTGCACGCCCCCCTCCAGCACCCATCGCACCCCCAGCTCCCGGGCGATGGCGGGCAGGGACTTGTCGCTGTCCCGGTAGCGGGCCACCGACGTGCGCGAGATGACTTCGAGGTCCGACACGTTCGACAGGCGGGTGAGCAGGTCGTCGTGCATCCCCTCGGTGAAGGGGCCCGGCTCCTCGGCACCCAGGGCCTCGAACGGGAGGACGGCGATCGAGCGCTCGCCGGCCCGCGGCGCCTCAGGCCCGTGGTCCGCGAGCAGGTACCAGCCTCCCGCGGCCAGGGCGACCAGCGCGAGGACGGCCGAGAACCCGACCGCGGCCGTCGAGGAGGAGGACCCCGCCTCCGACCCCGGCGTTTCCGTGCGACGGACGCCGTCGTGCGTCTTCTCGAACGCCCACGCCAGCACGAGGGAGAGGGGGAAGCCCGTGCCGGCCAGCACGATGACGAAGGTCACCGTCCAGGCCGGGAGGCCGAGGCGGACGAACGTGAGATCGGCGAGCTGGATGAGCACGAACCCGACGACCGCGTAGGTGACCGCCACCCGGTAGACGTTCCGCCGCTTCAGCTCGGCCAGGAAGCCCCGGAGCTTCTCGACCAGGCTCATCTCGGCACCGACCCGGCTGTCGAGGTGGATGGAGGTCCGCCGGCGGCCCTCCCCTCTAGCGTCGCCTCCGACGGCCCGTGTCGCAACTCGTCTCCGTACCGGCGCCGGGATATCCCCGCGAGAGCACGGGGGGCGCCGCCGCCTCCACCGGGGGGCCCGGCCCGACCGACGGCAGCCGGTCCTCCACCGTCCTAGCCCCCCAGCCGCCGGCGCTGGCGGGCCATCCAGCGGCGCACCCGCTCCGGGACCAGCAGGTCGTCGGCGATGGCGGCGATCTCCTCCGCCTCCCGCCACGCCCGCTCCAACTCCTCCAGCTCGCCCTCCAGGGCCCGCCGCTCGGAGGCCTCGTGGGCGGCCATCTCCAGCGGGAGGCGGTAGTCGCGCGGGAGGGCGGAGATCGGGCTGTAGCCGTAGCCGCTCCGGGCCGCCTGCCGCACCGCCTCGCCGAAGAAGCCCTCCGGCCCGCCGTGCTCCTCCAGGGCGTCCACCGCTTCCTCCACCTCCGACCGGGTGGCCCCCGAGCGGTTCACCTGGGCCAGCAGGACGCCGGCGGCCCGGTCGGCCTCCGGACCGGTCAGCTCGACCTCGCCCGACTCGTGCGGCACGATGAGCCGCCAGCCGGCCGGCCCGTCGGTCCGCCGGAGGTAGGTCTCGCGCAGGTGGCGGCCGCGCACCGCGCGCCGCGCGCCGTCCTCGCCCTCCGTTCCCCCGGCGGGCACCCGGGCCACGACCCGGCGGTCCCACAGGAGGCGGTGGGCGTAGACCGGCAGGTTCAGCAGCTGCGGGACGACCACGCCCGAGGCGAGGCCCGCGGCCACGCCGCCGGCCGCGATCAGCCCGCCCGCGGCCACCGCGCCGGCGCCCCAGACGAGCGTCCGGCGGAGCCGCCGTCCGAACCGGTCGGCGTAGCGCCAGGCGGCGAACTCGTCGGGCAGGGGATCGGCCCCCACCCGCACCAGCTCCAGCCCCTCGGGCAGCCGGGCCAGGCCGATGTTCTCGGTCGTGGTCCGCCGGGACGTCCCGCGGAAGCGGCGCTCGGCCGCCTCCAGCGCCTCCCAGCGCGCCAGCAGGGGGGAGAGGTTCCAGCGCCCGCAGCCCGGACAGACCACCCAGAGGCGCCCCTTCTCCGGATCGTAGGCGATCCGCTCGCCCACCGGGAAGGCCTCGAGGACCCGGTTCCGGCCCAGGTCGGCGTGGCAGCGCAGGCAGTGGCGCCACATGGAGGCGGGCGGGCGACCGCTCACCGGCGCCCTTCCTCCCTCAGGGAAACCAGACCCGCCAGCGCGGGAACGCCTTCCCCACCAGCACGCCCAGGGCGGCCCCGGTGAGGGCGCCGCCGACGCCCGTGACCGCCGCCGCGTCGAAGCCGTCGTAGATGCAGTCGCCCTCCTGGCGGTCGCAGCTCGCCGTGTCGGCCAGGTAGCCGGCCACCGCGCCGCCCAGGCCGCCCGCGAGGGCGCCCCAGAAGGCGCCGCGGTCCGAGGAGCCCACCTTCACCCACAGCCGCTCCATGGCGTCCACCGGCACCCGGACGGCCCGGGCCGGCAGGGAGTCGCCGCCGGCCGCGAGCGAGTCGGCCGGCGGAAGCATCCGTCCCGGAACGGAGTCCGCGGCCCCCGCGGCCGGTCTCCGGACGTCGGCCGCCGAATCCGCCGACGCCGCGCTGTCGCCCCTGCCGGCGGTGTCGGGCCCCGCCTCGCGGCCCAGCCCCGGCGGCAGCCGTCCGCGTGTCCGCAGCACGAGGTCGCCGTCCACCAGGTTGAGCAGGTCGCCGTCCAGGACGTGCTGTCCGAGCTGGATCCGGATCCGGTCGCCGGGCCGCAGCGAGCGGACGGCGGCGTTTCGCTTCTGGCGCTCCGCCCGGCGGGCCGAGTCCATCCGGGCCCGGATCGCCGAGTCGGCGATGGCCGCCATCCCCGCCGAATCCCGCGGCGCGGTGTCGGCGGGAGCGGGCTCCTGGGCCCCGCCGTCGGCCGGGAGGGCCAGCGCCAGGACCGTCGCCGCGGCCGCGAGGAGGAGACCGGTCCGCCCGAGGCCTCCCCTCCCGGGCGGGCGGGGACCCCGCCCCCGTTCGCCGGAGGAGCGCAGGGTCGGCGCCGACGGGGCCTTCACGGCCTCATCCGTCGTCGGCGCCGGGACCCGCGCCGGCGTCGTCGCCGCCCTCGTGGACGACCCGACCGGCCTTCACCACCGTCCGCACCGAGCCCACGTGGCGCACGTCCTCGAGCGGGTTCTCCGACAGCACCACCAGGTCGGCCCTGTGTCCCGGCCGGAGCGTGCCCAGCTCCTCGCCCCGCCCCAGGGCCCGGGCCCCGTTGCGGGTGGCGGCCACCAGCACCTCCATGGGGGTCATCCCCGCCCGGGCCATCAGCTCCAGCTCCCGGACGATGGACGCCCCGTGGGCGGTGCCGGGGTTTCCGGCGTCCGTCCCGGCGGCGACGGTGATCCCGGCCCCGGCCACCGTCTCCAGGTTCTCCAGCCCCCGCCGCAGCTGCTCGTTCGGCGGAAGCTCCCCCTCCCCCGCCGCCCAGTCCGGCCGCTCCGCCTCGGGCAGGCCGGCCTCGAGGAGGCGCCGGGTGCGGCCGTCCACGCAGCGGTCCGGGTAGGGCATCTCCCCGGCGGTCTTCCCCAGGTAGGCGTTCCGGTAGCCCTCGGTGACGGTGAGCGTGGGCGTGTAGATCACGTCCCGCTCCCGGGCCATCCGGACGAAGGTCGAGTCCACCGGCTCCTCGAAGACGCTGTGGACCAGCACCTCGGCGCCGGCCCGGACGGCGTCCTTCGCCTCCCACAGGCCGGTGGCGTGTACGATCAGCGGCAGGCCGACGCTGTCGGCCGCCGACCCGGCGGCGTGGACCCGCCGGCTGAACCGGGCGCTGTCGGCGGAGGTCCAGGAGCCGGGCACGATGTACCAGACCTTGACGGCCGACGAGCCGAGCGCGGCGTGCGAGCGGACCGCCTCCCGGACGGTGGAGACCGAGTCCATGAAGACGAACTGCCGCTGGTCGGGCAGGTTGAGCCAGAAGTCGACGGTGGAGAGCAGCGCCCCGGCCGCCTCCACCCGCGGCGCCTCCGGGTCCTCCGCCCCCCGCTCCTCGAGGCTGCGGGTCCAGGGATAGCCGCCGACGTCGAAGGTCGCGGTGACGCCGGAGCAGAGGTACGCCCCGAAGTACCGCTCCGGGTTCGCCCGCAGCTCGGCCACCACCTCCGGGTAGGGGAAGCGGTCCCGGACGTCCGCCGCGTCGGGGCGGCCGTCGAACCAGCCGGTCTGGCTGTAGTGGACGTGGGCGTCCACCAGGCCCGGCACGATCCATCCCCCGGAGGCGTCGATCCGGCGGGCGCCGGCCGGGGTGTCGACCTCGCCGGCCTTCCCCACCGAGGCGATCCGGCCGTCCCGGATCACCACGGCGGCGTTCGTCACCGGTTCGGCGCCGGTGCCGTCGATCAGGGTCCCGCCCTCGACGACCAGCGGGGGTGGACCCTCCTCGACCGCCGGACCGCAGGCGACGGCCACCGCCGCCAGCGCCAGGAGGACGGTCGGCATCCGCCGGCGGGCGGCGGGCGCGGAAGCGGGTCGCGGACGCGGAGTCGGACGCATGGGGAGGGCTCCCGGGCTGTCGGACCGGCGAGCGTTCGGGCCTGCAAACTGCAGGGAGCCGGCGGCCGGGTCCAGACGCCCGGGTGGAGGCGAGGCGCGTTCCCGCACCGCCCGATCAGCCCCCGCCGGCGCGCTCCTGGTGGAGCCGGGCGGCGCCGACCGTGAGGACCGCGGTCACCGCCAGCCACAGGGCCGCCGCCGGCCACGGGCTCGAGGCCACGCCGCTGCCGCCCAGCGCGCCCGAGACCGCCTGCGGCAGGACCGCGGCGGCGTTCAGCGACAGCGGGCCGCCCGTGAAGACCTCGGCCAGGACGGTGGCCAGTGATTCCCAGCCACGGGTCATCGCCAGCCCCTCCAGGGCGGCCACCGCCACGTAGGCCACAAAGAGCCACAGCAGGGGGCGATCGGTCAGGAGCGCCGGGAGGGTGCCCGCCAGGTAGAGCACCGTGGCCGCCGGGACGACGGCGGCGAGGACCGCGAGCTGGCCGAGCGCCATGCCGTCGTGGAGGGAGGCGCCCGTCGCCCAGCCTAGGGCGATCCCCGCCGCCAGGCCGGCCACGAGGTGGACCCACCCCGCGGCCGCCCGCAGCAGGTGGAGCCGGCTCCGATCCACCGGCAGCGTCCAGGCGTAGGTCCGCTCCGAGGGGCCGTCGTCCTTCCAGGCGACGGCCATCGGCCACACCGCCGAGAGCACGGCCGGCCAGATCCAGGTCCCGCCGATCAGGTCCGACAGGGCGACGCCCGGGGCCCCGTGCGTCGAGGCCGCCAGCACCGCCATCGGCAGGGCCACCAGCGCGGCCAGGACGGCCAGCGACCACCGCCGCCGGAAGACGAGCCGGAGCTGGGCCCGGAAGGCCTCGGCGGCCGTCGGCGAGCGCCGGGCCGGATCCCCGGCCGGACCCCGTTCCGCCTCCGCTCCCGGCGCGTCTCTCCCGTGTCCCGCGTCGCCGACCCCGCCGTCGCGGGCCCCGGGCTCCGTCCCGCCGTTCGTCGTCGTCTCCATCGCCCTACCCCTCCTCTCCGTCGTCGAGCAGCGCCAGCGCCGCCTCCTCCAGGCTCAGCTTGCGGACCTCCCGCACCTCGGCCCCCGCGTCCTCCAGCTCGGAGCGGATCCGGTCGGGCTCCCCCCAGGCGGCCCACGACCGCTCCCGGCCCTCGCCGCGGCGCCGCAGCACCCGGCCGTCCAGCGACGGCTCGCTCCATCCCTCCGGGGCGCGGATCCGGTAGCGCCGGAGCCGGTCGGTGACCGTGCTCCGCGGCGCCTGCAGGGCCAGCCGACCCTCCTTCATCACGGCCAGGTGGTCCGCCAGGCGCTCGGCCTCGTGCACCAGGTGGGTGGAGATCAGGACCGTGGTGGGGTGGGCGGCCAGGTGGTCGGCCAGCAGCTCCAGCACCCGGTCGCGCACCACCGGATCCAGGCCGTCCGTGGGCTCGTCGAGCAGCAGGAGCGGCGGGCGGTGGGCCAGCGCCATGACGAGCTGGACCCGCCGGGCGTGGCCCTTGGAGAGATCGCCGAACGGGCGGTCCACCATCACCTCCAGCCGCCGGACGAGCCTCGCCGCGTAGTCCGGATCCCAGGCCGGGTGATGGGCGGCGTGGTGGTCCAGCAGGTCCCGGACCCTCAGCCACCCATGGCCCAGCTTCTGGCCCTCCGGCACGTAGCCCACGCGGGCCCGGACCGCTCCGCCCTCCCGGGCCGGGTCCCGCGCCAGCACCGAGACCTCTCCGGCGTCGGGCCGCAGCAGGTCCAGCAGGATCCGGAGCAGGGTGGTCTTCCCGGCGCCGTTGGGACCCACCAGCACGTAGACGGCCCCCTCGGGCACGGCCAGGTCCAGCCCGTCCAGCGCCCGGACCGTCCGGGCCAAACCGGGGAGGGGCGCTCCCCCGCCCCGGAAGCGCCTCGTCACCCGGCCGACCTCCACGGCCCTGGGGCCGGGCGCCAGCTCGGTCGGCAGCACGTCGCTCATCGGTTCGCCTCCGTCTCGTCTCGGGTGGATGTCTCGGCTTCGGCTCCCCCGGACCCGTCGCCGCTTTCCGACGCCTCGCGGATCGCCTGGACCAGGTCGCCGGCCGAGAGGCCGTGGCGGTGGGCGTCGCGCAGGGCCCGCTCGGCCACCGCCCGGGCCAGGGCCGCCCGCTGCTCCTCGGCCACCGCGTCCGGCGCCACGAAGGTCCCCCGGCCGCGGCGCACGTAGACCGTCCCCTCGTCGTCCAGCTCCCGGTAGGCCTGGGAGACCGTGTTCGGGTTCACCCGGAGCTCGGACGCCAGCTCCCGGACCGAGGGGAGCGGGTCGTCGGCGTCCAGGTCGCCCATGGCCACCGCCCGCCGCACCTCGTCCATGATCTGGACGTAGATGGGCCGCGGGTCGTCGGGCTGGATCTCGACCAGCAGCGGGTCGCCTTCGGCCACGTCGGGCTCGCCTTCCCTCCCCGGCGGGTCGCCGGCCCGGCGCGGGGCGGGGCCGGCCGGACCGTCATAGTGTATTAGCTTGCTAGGACACTCGTACGATAGCAGGATGGGACCCGCGCGTCAAAGCGTCCTCATCGAGACAGGAGGTGCCGGTGCGGCCCCCGCCCCGGGGGTGGCCTCGGCGCTGTCGACGTTCTCCGTCCCCCGCCCGAGCCGGGGCTCGGGCCGGGGGCGGTCGGGCCGGCGGGTACGCCGCGGGGGCGCCGGCCCGGTCGCTCACCCCGAAGGCAAGCATTCGCAGGGTTCGCTCCCGGGACCCCCGCCCCCTTCGCCTTCGGTGGTCCGCCCCCGGCGCGAGCCCCCGATCAGCCCTCGCGCCAGCGCTCCTCCCGGTGGCCCTCCTTCAGCTCCCGGTAGTGGCTGACGGTGAGCCCCATCCGCTCGCGGAGCTCGTCGTCCACCTCGCGGATCACCTTCCCCGGGACCCCCACCACCAGGCTGTTCGGGGGGACCTCCATCCCCTCGGTGACCACGGCGCCGGCGGCCACCAGCGAGCCCTCGCCCACGACGGCGTCGGTGAGCACCACCGCCCCCATGCCGATGAGCGCGTCGTCGCCCACCCGGCACCCGTGGACGATGGCCCGGTGGCCGACGCCGACCCGGTCGCCGATCAGGCAGGGGCGGTCGACGTCGACGTGGACCACCGTCAGGTCCTGGATGTTGGTGTCGGCCCCCACGCGGATCGGGGCGATGTCCCCCCGGAGGACGCAGTTGTACCAGACGCTGGCGTCCTGCCCCAGCTCGACGTCGCCGACGACGTCGGCCGAGGGCGCCACCCAGGCGCCCTCGCGGAGGGTGGGCTCGGCGTCGGTCTCCAGCTGCTCGTCGAATCCCATCTCGGCGCGCTCCTCGGCTCGCTCGGAGGTTCCGTCGATCGTCGTCGTCCCCGCTCCCGCGGACCGGCCCCGCCCCGGGCCCGGGTCAGCCCCCGCCCTGGGCGCGGTCCGCCAGCCACCGGCGGATCCCCTCCAGCACCCCACGGGCGTAGGCTTCCTGGAAGGAGGGCGTGCGCAGGGCGGCCTCGTGGCGGGGGATCATCATGAAGGCGCCCTCGGTCAGCACCGAGGGCATCCAGCTCTCGCGGGGCAGCGACAGGTTGCCCCAGCGGACGCCCCGGTCCCTCAGCCCCATCGCCTCGAGCATGCCCCGCTGGACGCGGCGGGCCAGGTCCCGGGCGTGCGGGTGGAAGTGATAGGTGCTCGTGCCGCCCTCGTCGAAGGGACGGACCCCGTCGGGGAGCGCGTTGTTGTGGACCGACACCAGCAGGTGGGCCCCGGCCGCCCGCGCCCGGCGGCGGCGCTCGTAGAGGCCCACCGCGCCGCCCCCCTCCCGGACCAGCACCGGCTCGGCGCCGGTCTCCCGCAGCAGGCGGACCAGCCGCCGGGCCACCGCCAGGTTCGCCTCGGCCTCGGTGAGGCCCGTCGGCCCCTCGGCCCCCACCGGCGGGTGGCCGGGGTCCACGGCCACCCGGATCCCCGCCAGGGGGTCGCCCGGGTCCAGGGCCGGCGGCCGCCGGACGTCGAGCACCAGCTCGCCGGGGCCGGACGGAGCCGCCCGGTCGGCCGGCCGCTCGGCCGACTCCGTCCCCTCCGGTCCGGCGGCGGTCCCGCCCCGCCCCTCGCCCGCCGGCGCGGTGACGTCCCCCCACCGGAGGTCCCAGCCCCAGACGGGCCGGGACAGCTCCACCCGGAGCCGCCAGCGGGGGCCCGGGAGCTGGTCCCAGCGCAGGCCCCGCACCAGCCCGTCGCCGGTCGGGTACCGCATCCGCTCGGTGCCGCCCAGCCCGCCGTGGACGGTCACCGCCAGCGTCCGGGGGCCGAGGACCTCGGCGTGGGCCGGGAGCCGGCCGGCCACGGGCACCCGGATCCGGACCCGGTCCTCCAGGGCCTCCGCCGACACGGTGCCCACGCCGGCCGTGGGGATCGACGACCCCGCCGGCAGCTCCACGGCCCCGTCGAGGACGACGTCCTCCGCCGCCGCCCAGGCCGACAGGTGGGGCCCCAGCCGCACGCGGACCCGATCGCCCCGGCGGGCGTCGACCGGCGCGCGGCTGCCCGGCGGAAGGAGCCACGCGTAGGAGCCGTGGGGCGCAGGCCGGCCGTGCACCGTCCCGGCGAGGCCGTGGACCGGGTGGGCCGCCTCCCGCAGGACGGCCGACGGCGGCCCCTCCGGGTCGATCACCCGGAGGGGCGCCCGCCCGCGGACGACGGCCGTGTCGCCGCCCCGGGCCAGCCGCCAGCGGAGCGCCAGCGTGT
>CAZJJO010000014.1:0-30447 GCA_964546375.1 uncultured Gemmatimonadota bacterium | reverse complement strand
CCGACCTGGAGGGGCTCAGCATGGACGCGCACCTGGGCGACGTGGACGGCGACGGCGACCCGGACGTGCTGATCGCCAACGAGCACCGGCCCAACATCCTGCTGATCAACGACGGATCGGGACGCTTCGAGAACGGCAGCGACCGCATCCCGCAGGTCGCCCGGGACAGCGAGGACGTGGGCTTCGGCGACTTCGACGGCGACGGCCACGTGGACGCCATCGTCGTCAGCGAGGACGACCGCGCCAACGAGCTCTACCTGAACCGGGGCGACGGCACCTTCGCCGACGCCTCCGACCGTCTGCCGGTGACCGGCACCTCCAACGCCGTCGAGGTGGCCGACCTCACCGGCGACGGGGCGCCCGACGTGCTGATCGGCAACAACGGCCAGAACGTCTTCCTCGCCAACGACGGCGACGGCCATTTCCGCGACGCCACCGGCGAGCGGCTGCCCCGGGTCCTGGACGTCACCCAGGACCTGGAGCTGGGCGACGTGGACGGCGACGGCGACCTCGACCTGGTGGCCGCCAACGAGGACGACAACCGCCTGCTGATCAACGACGGCTCCGGCCGCTTCGAGGACGTCAGCGAGGACCGGATCCCGTACCGCGAGGCGCCCGAGGAGACCCGGCAGGCCGACCTGGGCGACGTGGACGGCGACGGCGACCTCGACCTCCTCTTCGCCAACGTCCAGGCCTTCGTCGAGGGCGCCGACCCGGCCAACCGCCTGCTGATCAACGACGGCGGCGGGAGCTTCGCCGAGGCCGGCCCCGACCGGTGGCCCGCGGACGAGGACCGCTCCTTCGACGGCCGGTTCCTGGACGTCGACGGCGACGGCGATCTCGACGTGGTGACCTCCAACTCGGACGTGAACCTGGAGGAGGGCCGCATCGAGTCGGCCCCCTGGCGCGTCTACCGAAACGACGGTAGCGGCCGCTTCCGGGAGGCCACCGGCGAGGTCTTCCCCGAGGGCACCGTCGGGGTGGGCTTCGACGTCGAGCGGCTCGACGCCGACGGCGACGGCCGGCCCGACCTCTACCTCGCCAGCCGCGGGACCGTCGACCGGCTCCTGCTTCGGACCGGGCCCGGGGAGCGCTGAGCCCGGGGCCCGCCCGGGCTCCGCCCCGGCGGCCTTGTCCCCGCCCGCAGGAATGTTAAGCATGCTGCACCTTGCAGGAACCCGCGTAGACAGCAGAGAACGGCGGCACGCCGGCCGGAGGAGCGAGGGTTCGCTCCGGCGGCCGGACCCGGCCGCCGACCCGTCCACCGAGAGGCCCTCGATGTTCCGATCCGTCCGAGCCGACCGCCTGCCGATCCTCGCGGCCCTGGCCGCGCTGGCCCTCCCTGCCGCCGGCGCCGCGCAGATTCCGGGCGGGGACCCCGACGAGGCCTTCGACCGCCGGGACGCCGCCCGGGCCGAGTACCGGGCCGAGGCGCTCAGCCAGGTGAACGAGGTGCTGGAGGCCTGGGCCGACGCCTGGCTGGACGACGCGCCCGACGACCTGCTGGACCGCTACTCGGACCAGGCCCGGGTCCGGGGGCTGCCCTTCGGCTTCGTCTCGGGCGAGGACGCCCTGGAGGAGCGGTTCACCGCCTACCTGCCGGAGGTCGGCGACATCCGCCTGAACCTCCGCGAGTTCAACGCCAGCGGCCGTCTCGCCTACGGGGTGGCCAGCTATACGCTGCACGTCATGGGCGGCGACGGGTCGGGGACGATGCGCCGGGGGACGCTGATGACGGTCCTGGTCAAGGAGAGCGGCTGGAAGATCCTCTCCCAGCTCTTCGTGCCCGCCGAAGGCGGCGGGGAGGCGGACGGGGCCGACGGGGGCGGGGAAGCCCGGGGCTGAGGCGGGCCGCTACCCGCCGCCGAAGTGGGCCGCCAGCCGGCGGCTCACCCACCCGGGCGCCTCGGCCTGCAGCCAGTGGCCGGCGTCGGGCCGCCGCTCGACCCGCAAGTCGGCCACCCGCCGCCCCAGCCCCTCCAGCAGCTCGACGCCCAGCCAGGGGTCGCGCTCGCCCCAGAGCACCAGCGTCGGCGCCTCGACCCGGCCGGGACGCGCCGTGCGCTCCCCGTCGCCCTCCTCGACGCGTGAGGCGCCCTTCCCGCCGGGCGGGAAGTTGGCCCGGTACCAGTTCAGCGCCGCCGTGAGCGCCCCCGGCCGGTCCAGCGCCGCCTTGTAGGCCGCCACGTCGTCGTCGGCGAAGGCGCCGGGCCGGGCGCCGGCCCGGAAGACCCGGTCGAGGACGGCGTAGTCGAACGCCCGGATCGCCGCCTCCGGCAGGCGGGGGAGCTGGAAGAAGAGGACGTACCAGGAGCGCAGGAGCTGGCGCGGGCGGCGGACCGCCCGCCGCCAGGCGGCGGGATGGGGGGCGTTGAGGATCGCCAGCCGGTCGATCCGGCCCGGGTGCCGGCGGGCCACCTCCCAGGCCACCGCCCCGCCCCAGTCGTGGCCGGCCAGGTGCGCCCTCCCCCCGGCCTCCCGGTCGATCAGGGCGGCCACGTCGGCGGCCAGGCGGCCGATCCGGTAAGCCTCCACCCTCTCCGGCTTCCCGGAGGTGTTGTAGCCCCGCTGGTCGGGCGCGATCACCCGGAACCCGCCGGCCGCCAGGTCCCGGAGCTGGGGGCGCCACGAGTGCCAGAACTCCGGGAAGCCGTGCAGGAGGACCACGGTCGGCCCCTCCCCGGCCTCGACCGCGTGGAGCTCGACGCCGTCGCCCCGGACGCGCCGGTGGCGGAGCCCGGTCGGGGCGCCCGATCCGTGCCCGCCGTCGGTTCGATCCAAGCCGGTCCTCCTCTCGCGGGTCTCCCCCGGCGCACCCCGCCTCCCCGGGGGGATCGTCTCGAGCGGTGCGGGCCGGCCGCGCCGACCCGGCCGCTTCGGCGCGGCCCGTTCCCTGCGATATCCTTGGTGTCGCCGGCGTCCGCCGCGAGGCGCCCCCCCTCTCTCGCGCGGTCGCCCAGCGCGAGCGCCACCGAGACGAACAGCCCCGAAGCGAGACCCGTGGAGGCCGAGATGTCCGACACGCCGAGCGAAACGCCGCACACGATGGGCCAGCAGGCCGGGCGCCGGTCCTGGGCCGAGCCCTGGAAGATCAAGATGGTGGAGCCGCTGGAGGTCCGCAGCCGCGAGGAGCGCCGGGAGGCGCTGGCGGAGGCGGGCTACAACACCTTCCTGCTGCGCTCCGAGGCCGTCTACATCGACCTGCTCACCGACAGCGGCACCGGCGCCATGAGCGACCGGCAGTGGTCGGGGCTGATGATGGGGGACGAGGCCTACGCCGGCAGCCGCAACTTCTACCGCCTCGAGGACGCCGTCCGCGAGCACTACGGCTTCGAGCACCTGGTCCCCACCCACCAGGGCCGGGGCGCCGAGCACCTGCTCAACCAGACGGTGGTCGAGGAGGGCGACGTGATCCCGGGCAACATGTACTTCACCACCACCCGGGTCCACCAGGAGATGGCCGGCGGCGCCTTCCGGGACGTCATCGTCGACGCCGCCCACGACCCCGCTTCCGAGCATCCGTTCAAGGGCAACGTGGACCTGGAGAAGCTCGAGGCGCTCATCGAGGAGGTCGGCGCCGACCGGATCCCCTACGTCAGCCTGGCGGCCACGGTGAACATGGCCGGGGGCCAGCCGGTGAGCATGCGCAACGTCCGGGAGCTGCGGGAGCTGTGCGACCGCCACGGGATCCCGATCTACCTGGACGCCACCCGGGCGAACGAGAACGCCTGGTTCATCCGGGAGCGCGAGGAGGGCTTCGGCGACCGGCCGGTGAAGGAGATCCTCCGGGAGTTCTGCGGTCACACCGACGGCGCCTGGATGAGCGCCAAGAAGGACAACCTGGTGAACATCGGCGGCTGGCTGGCCGTGGACGACGAGGAGCTGTTCGACGACCTCCGGAACCTGGTGGTGGTCTACGAGGGGCTGCACACCTACGGGGGCATGTCCGGCCGCGACATGGAGGCGCTGGCCATCGGGATCGAGGAGGCGGTCCAGGACGACTACCTCCGGGCCCGCGTCGGCCAGGTGCGCTACCTGGGCGGCCTGCTGGACGACTGGGGCCTCCCGCTGGTCCGGCCGGTCGGCGGCCACGCCGTCTTCCTGGACGCGAAGGGGTTCTATCCGCACCTGCCCCAGGACCGCTTCCCGGCCCAGACGCTGGCGGCCAACCTCTACCTCGACTCGGGCGTCCGGTCGATGGAGCGGGGGATCGTCAGCGCCGGGCGGGACCCGGAGACCGGCGACCACCGGTACCCGGACCTGGAGCTGGTGCGGCTGACGATCCCGCGGCGGGTCTACACCCAGTCGCACATGGACGTCACGGCCGAGGCCGTGAAGGCCGCCTGGGACCACCGCGAGGAGGCGACCGGGCTGGAGATGGTCTACGAGCCCTCCTACCTGCGCTTCTTCCAGGCCCGCTTCGAGCCGCTGTCCGAAGGGGAGCGCGTGTGACGGACCGGGGTTCCGGCCCGTCCCTGGACACGGGGCGGCCGAACCGACAGCTTGGGAGATACTCGACCATGATCGCGCTCGCGCCGAACCGCCCGACCCTGCCGGTCCTCCTCCGGGCCCTGATCCCGGCGACGGCCCTCTGCGTGCTGGCCGGGCCCCTCCTGCCGGCCCCGGCCCAGGCCCAGTCCGAGCGTCCGGCCCCGGTCGGCGCGCCTCCCGCGGTCGAGGGGGCTGCACCCCCCGCGGTCGAGGCGCCCGCCGTCCCCGGGCTGGAGGGAGCCGAGCGTCGACGGGCCGCACCCGCCGACCCGTCCGGGCTCGGGTCGCCGGCGTCGGCCGACGTCGGCGAGACCCTGCTGACGCGCGCCCTGGAGGGCTCGCCGGGGCCGGACGGGCCGAGCCCGGACCTGGACTCGCTCCGCGACCTCCTGCCCAGGGCCCTGTACCATGACGTGCTCCGGTTGCGGGATCGGGTCGTCCGGGCCCGAAGCCACGTCTTCGGGCGGCGGGGGATCGTCAGCCTGGGCGAGGCCGACGACGACGGCGAGGTCGGCCGCCTCCGGCTGAACCTCCAGTACGATCCCGACCCCGGCATCCGGGTGACGCTGGTCACCCGCTGACCTCCCCCGGCGGGGCGGGCCCCGGCTCGCCGTCCGCCGCCCCCGTCCGACCCTCCGGACCGCCGCCACCCGCGGGGCCGCGTCCTCCCCGAGGACCCTTGACGCCGCGAGCCCGCCCCCGCTACCTGTCGTCCCGGGCGGGCGGCACGGAGGAGGCCGCGGGGCTGCCGGGCGATCCTCCCCCCGACGGACGGGCGGCCGCCGGTCCCGGATCGAGCTGAACGTCTCCCTCGAAGGGCGGGTCGAGATGGCGCAGGGCGAGCGCGAGCAGTGGAGCACCCGGCTGGGCTTCATCCTGGCCGCCGTGGGATCGGCCGTGGGCCTGGGCAACATGTGGCGGTTCCCCTACCTGACCGCCGAGAACGGGGGCGCCGCCTTCCTCGTCCTCTACGTCGTCTTCGTTCTCTTCATCGGCCTGCCCGTGATGCTGGGCGAGTTCGCCGTGGGGCGCGGGGCCAAGAAGAGCCCCGTCGACGCGCTCCGTCACTACGGCGGGCGCGCCTGGACGCCCCTGGGTCTGCTCTTCGTCCTCAGCGGCTTCCTGATCCTCGCCTACTACGGCGTCATCGCCGGCTGGACCCTCCGCTACGCGGTCGCGGGCCTGCTGGACGGCTTCGCCGTGGACGCGGCGGCCCGCTTCGAGGCCTTCGCCGGGGGCTGGGACGCGGTAGCGTGGCACGTGGCCTTCATGGGCGTCACCATCGCCATCGTCGGGGCCGGCGTCCGCGACGGCATCGAGCGCACCGCCATGGTGCTGATGCCGCTGCTGCTGGCGATCGTGGTGGGGCTGGGCGTCTACGCCGCCACGATGACGGGGTCGGGGCCCGGCTACGACTTCTACCTGCGGCCCGACTTCTCGCGGGTGCTGTCGCTGTCGGTGATCTCCGACGCCGCCAGCCAGGCCTTCTTCAGCCTGAGCCTGGGGATGGGGGCGATGCTCACCTTCTCCAGCTACCTGTCGCGGGACGACAACCTGCCCCGGGAGTCCGTCTTCATCGCCGGGTCGGACTTCCTGATCGCGTTCCTGGCCGGGCTGATGGTCTTCCCCATCGTCTTCGCGCTCGGCCTCTCGGGCGACGTGGGCGAGAGCACGATCGGCGCCCTCTTCATCAGCCTGCCCGAGGCCTTCGGTCAGATGGGCGGGGTGGGCCGCGGGGTGGGCGTGCTCTTCTTCGCCGCCCTGCTGGTCGGCGCGCTCACCTCGGCGATCTCCCTGCTCGAGGTGGTGACCTCGTCGGTGATCGACAGCATGGGCTGGGCGCGTCGGAAGGCCGCCGTGGGCTTCGGGATCCTCATCACCGCCGCCGGCGTGTGGCCGGCCTTCGACATCGACGTGCTCGGCGTGATGGACCAGCTCGCCGGCAACGTCTTCCTGATCGTCGGCGGACTGCTGCTGTCGATCTTCGTGGGCTGGGTGATGCCCTCGCCGGAGGACGAGGTCCGGAAGGGGGCCCCGGGGATCGGATGGCTCCCGCTCTGGAAGGGCTTCCTGCGCTTCGTGGTCCCGGCGATCCTGGCGCTGGTGCTCTTCTACAGCGTGAGCGACACCGTGGACATGTTCCGGGGGCTGGCCGGCGGCTGAACCGGGGCCGGGGCGGCCGATCGGGGCCTCAGCCGTCCCAGACCTCCTCGAGCTCCTCGCGGAAGGCCCCCTCGGCCCGGCGGACCTCGACGGCGCGGGCGACCTCCTCCCGGCGGCGCTCCTCGCCCCAGCCCAGCTCCTCGCCCATCAGCGCGGCGACCCGACGGCAGGCCTCCTCGAAGCGGGCCCGCGTCTCCCGGCCCAGGTGGGTGCGGCGGAAGACGACGTCCTCGACGTGGAGGGCCATCTCGTCTCGGGCGGCCCGCACCACCTCGGCGGCCAGGTAGGGTCGGTCCTCCACCACCCGTTCGGCCAGCTCCGGCCGCTCCTCGACCAGCGCCAGCACCTCCTCCGCCTGGGTGCCGTGGGCCCGGGCCAGCCGGTCCACCGAGGCCGCCGACACGCCGTGGGGGTCCGCCGCGGCCCGGAGCCGGCGGCACAGCTCGCCCAGCTCCTCGAAGTCGCCCCCCGGCAGGGGCTCCTCGTCGGTGTCGCAGCCCCGGTCGGCCTCCACCTCGAAGGCGGCTTCCAGGAACTCGGCCGCCCGGTCCACCGCCTCCTCGGCCATCTGCCGGTAGGAGGTGAGCTTGCCGCCGGCGATCGTCAGCAGGCCCGGCGCGTCCTCGGTGACCACGAAGTCGCGCGAGACCTCGCCGGCGTCGGCGTCGCCGTCCTCCCCGGTCACCAGCGGCCGCAGGCCGGCCCAGGCGGAGAGCACGTCGTCGGGCGAGAGGTCGGCGTCGGGGAAGAGCCGGTCGGCCGACGTCAGCAGGTAGGCCACGTCCCGGGCGGTGGGGACCACGTCGGCGGGGTCGCCCCCGTAGTCCCGGTCGGTGGTGCCGACCATCGTCAGGTCGCCCCACGGGAGCACGAACATGATCCGGTCGTCCAGGGGCGACTCGAAGATCAGGGCGTGCCGGTGGTCCAGGGCCTCCCGGGGCAGGTGGACGTGGGTGCCCCGGGTGGGCCGGAGCCGGCGCGACCAGTCCTCGCCGGCCCGCTCCACGGTGCGCTCGGTCCAGGGGCCGGTGGCGTTGACGACCGCCCGGGCGGAGATCGTCCAGGACTCGCCCTCCTCGCCCTCGACCCGGACGCCGGTGACCGCCCCCTCGTCCCGCTCGATCTCCGTCGCCTCGAGGCGGTTCGCCACCGCCGCGCCGGCGTCGGCGGCCGAGGCCACGTTGGCCAGCACGAGCCGGGCGTCGTCCACCTGCGCGTCGAAGTAGCGGGCCCCGCCCAGCAGGCCCTCGCGCCGGAGGGCGGGCTCGCGGCCGGCCATCTCCTCGTCGTCCAGCATCTGGTGGCGCTCGACGTTCCGGAACATCGACAGGGCGTCGTAGAGCCACATCCCGGCGTCCAGCTTCCGGCGGCCGACCCGCCCCTCCTCGAAGAGCGGGAAGAGGAACTCCAGGGGGCGCACCATGTGGGGCGCGATCTCGAGCAGGGTCCGCCGCTCGCGGCTGGCCTCGAAGACCAGATCCAGCTCGAAGTGCTCCAGGTAGCGGAGGCCGCCGTGGATCAGCCGCGAGGAGCGGCTGCTGGTGCCCTGGGCGAAGTCGCGGGCCTCCACCAGCGCGGTCCGGTAGCCCCGGCGGGCCGCGTCCCGGGCGACGCCGGCGCCGGTGATGCCGCCGCCGATCACGACGACGTCGAAGCGCTCCTCGCGGAGCCGGTCGAGGTGGGCGTCACGGTTCACGGTCGGAGGCCTCCGATCGGGTTCGAAGCCCGGCAGCCCGGGGCTGGAGCGTCAACGGCGGACGACATACCTTCCCACCGTCGGAAGCGTGTCGTAGCCCACGCCGGGAGAGGAGCCGGACCGATGTCGCCGTACGACATCTGGGCGATCGGAATCGGGATCGTGGCCGTGTCGGCCCTCGGGTGGGCCGAGGCGCGTGACGACGTGCCCCCGTCGGTTCCCAACGCCATCGCCGCGCTGTTCTTCGTCGCCCTCGACGCCCTCCGGGGCTTCCCCTCGCTCCATTACACGGCCGCCCTGGTCTTCCTCCTCCTGGGAGGGGCCGTCGTCGAGGCCTGGACGGACCGCCGGGCCGGAGGCGCCTGACCGCCGCGGCGCCGGCTTTCTCACGGCGTCAGCACCACCTTGCCGAACTGCTCGCCCGCCGCCAGGTGGCGGTGGGCCTGCTCGATCTCCTCCATCGGGAAGACCCGGTCGACCACCGGCTCGAGCGGGCCGCGGAAGACCGCGTCCATGGCGTCGCGGAACTGCGCGTGGCTGGCCATGGTCGAGCCCATGACGTCGATCTGCTTCCAGAACATCCGCCGCAGGTCGACCTTCCCCTCGAACCCGGTGGTGGCGCCGTAGGTCACCAGGCGGCCGCTCTTGGCCAGCGCCCGGACGCAGCCCTCCCAGACGGCCTCGCCGACGCTGTCGAGCACCACGTCGACCCCCCGCTTGCCCGTCGCCCGCCACACGGCCTCCGAGAAGTCCTCCTCGTGCCGGTCGACCGCGTGGTGGGCGCCGAGCTCCTCGGCCCGCCGGACGTTCTCGGGGCCGCTGGTGACCGCGTGCACGCGGGCGCCGACCAGGCGGGCGATCTGGATCGCCGCGGTGGAGACGCCGCCGCTGGCGCCGGTGACGAGGACCGACTCGCCGGCGGAGAGGCCGGCCCGGCCGAGCAGGGCGCGCCAGGCGGTCTGGAAGACCAGCGGCACGGCCGCCGCCTCCTCGGCGGGCACCTCGTCGGGGATCCGGTAGAGGTTGCGGGCCGGGGCGACGGCCCGCTCGGCGGCGCCGCCGTCCAGGTGCTCGCCCAGGATGCCGTAGTCGTCGCAGAGGCTGTGCTCGCCGGCGGCGCACCACTCGCAGTCGCCGCACCAGAGGCCGGGGTTCACGACGACCCGGTCGCCGGCCTCCCAGCCGTCGACCCCGTCGCCGACGGCCTCGATCCGGCCCGCCAGGTCCGAGCCGCCGACGTGGGGCAGGTCGAGCTCGAGGCCCGGCAGGCCGCGGCGCACCCACAGGTCCAGGTGGTTCAGGGCGAACGCCTCCACCTCGATCCGGACCTCGTGGTGGCCCGGCTCGGGGTCGGGCCGCTCGCCGACCTCCATGACCTCGGGTCCGCCGTGCTCGGAGAAGTAGGTCGCTCGCATCCTGTCGCCTCCGCGGATGAGGTGTCGGTTTCGTCGGGCTCGCCCGGAACCGGGCCGCGGGCGTCGCCGCCGGCGGCGCCGGCTCGTATCCCAACGACCTGCGAAATCGATTCCGCGGCGAGCCGCCGGTCGCCGCGGCGCGCCGGAGGGGCCGCGCCCGGCACGCTCCTTGAAATCGGTTCTCAACCGACGTACCTTACACGCACCGAAACGATAACCGTTCTCGATTTTTCTCGACGCGGGCGGGAGCGAGCCGGCTCGCCCCCGACACGACATAGACCGAGCGAGGCGACGATGGCCGATCCCCTGCTGGAAGTCCGCGACCTGCACGTGGAGGTCGCCGACGAAGACGTGAAGATCCTCGAGGGCGTGGACCTGGTGCTGAACGAGGGCGAGATTCACGCGCTGATGGGCCCGAACGGGTCCGGCAAGAGCACCCTGGCGAAGATCGTCGCCGGCCACCCCCACTACGTCGCCACCCGGGGCGAGGTGCTCTTCCGGGGCGAGAACATCCTGGAGATGGACCCGGACGAGCGGGCCCGGGCCGGCGTCTTCCTCGCCTTCCAGTACCCGTCCGAGATCCCCGGCGTCACCATCTCCAACTTCCTGCGGACGGCGCTGAACGCCCGCCGCGAGGAGGGCGACGAGGTGGACGTCTTCGCCTTCCAGGAGAAGCTCCAGGAGAAGCTGGAGCTGATGGGGATGGACGAGGACTTCGCCGACCGCTACGTGAACGACGGCTTCAGCGGCGGCGAGAAGAAGCGCAACGAGGTGCTCCAGATGGCGGTCCTCGAGCCCACCCTGGCCCTGCTGGACGAGACGGACAGCGGGCTCGACATCGACGCCCTGAAGGTCGTGGCCGACGGCGTGAACACCGTGGCCGAGGAGAACGACGAGATGGGCGTCCTGCTCATCACCCACTACCAGCGCGTGCTCGACTACATCGAGCCCGACCGGGTCCACGTGATGATCGGCGGCCGGATGGCCGAGTCCGGCGGCCCGGAGCTGGCCCAGCAGCTCGAGGACCAGGGCTACGACTGGCTGCGCAAGGAGGCCGAGGCGACCCCGGCCTGAGCCGGCCGCCCCGCCCGCCCCGCGGCCGAACGCGCGGGCTCCGCGGGCGTACCAACAGCACGCCCCGGCCCCGGCGCGGACGGCGCGTCCCCGCCGGGGCCGCAGGACCGAAGCGGCCGCTCCCTTCCGCCCCGAGCGGAGCCGGGGAGCCGGCCGATCCATCGCGACGAACCGGAGGGTTCCAGATGCCCCGCAACGAGGCGATCGAGGAGCTCGACCTCGACGAGTACAAGTACCACTTCATCACGAAGGACAACCCCGTCTTCAAGTCCGAGAAGGGCTTGAGCGAGGAGGTCGTACGGAAGATCTCCGCCCACAAGGAGGAGCCGGAGTGGATGCTGGACTACCGGCTCCGGGCGCTGGAGATCTTCAACTCCAAGCCCATGCCCGACTGGGGGGCGGACCTCTCCGGGCTGGACCTGGACGACATCTACTTCTACCTCCGGCCCCAGGACCGGATGAAGCGGGACTGGGACGAGGTCCCCGACGAGATCAAGGAGACCTTCGAGCGGCTGGGCATCCCCGAGCAGGAGCGCGACGTCCTGGCCGGGGTCGGCGCCCAGTACGAGTCGGAGATGGTCTACCACTCCCTGCGCGAGGAGTGGGAGGAGCAGGGGGTCGTCTTCGAGTCGATCGAGGACGGGCTGAAGATGTACCCCGAGCTCTTCCGGGAGCACTTCTCCACCATCATCCCGCCGGCGGACAACAAGTTCGCGGCCCTGAACGCGGCGGTCTGGTCCGGCGGCTCCTTCGTCTACATCCCGCCGGGCGCGAAGGTGGACATCCCGCTCCAGGCCTACTTCCGGGTGAACTCGGAGAGCATGGGCCAGTTCGAGCGGACGCTCATCATCGCCGACGAGAACTCGGAGGCCCACTACATCGAGGGCTGCACCGCGCCCCAGTACTCCACCGAGTCCTTCCACTCCGGGGTCATCGAGATCGCGGTGAAGAAGGACGCCCGCTTCCGCTACACGACCATCCAGAACTGGTCGGACAACATGTACAACCTGGTCACCCAGCGGGCGATGGTGGAGGAGGGCGGCTACATGGAGTGGCTGGACGGCAACCTGGGCTCGAAGGCCACGATGAAGTACCCGTCCTGCTACCTGATGGGCGAGGGCGCCCACGGCGAGGTGATGTCCATCGCCTACGCCAAGAGCGGCCAGCACCAGGACACCGGCGGCAAGGTGATCCACGTGGCGCCCAACACCACGTCGCAGATCACCTCGAAGTCGATCTCGACCGGCACCGGCCGCTCCTCCTACCGGGGGCTCTGCAAGGTGCACGACGGCGCGGTGAACGCGAAGTCCAACGTGGAGTGCGACGCGCTCCTGCTGGACGAGACGTCCCGCACCGACACCTACCCCTACATCGAGATCGACGAGAACCAGTCCACCGTGGGCCACGAGGCGACGGTCTCGAAGGTGGGCGAGGAGCAGCTCTTCTACCTGATGAGCCGGGGCATGGACGAGGAGGAGGCCATGGCGATGGTGGTGCGCGGCTTCATCGAGCCCATCGCCAAGAAGCTGCCGCTGGAGTACGCCATCGAGCTGAACCGGCTCATCGAGCTGGAGATGGAGGGCTCGGTCGGCTGATCCGGGCCGGACGCACAGACCGACGACGACCGGGGGGCAGCCGGAGGGCCGCCCCCCGGCGTATCGAATAGACGACGCGAGCAGACGAGAGGAGCGCGACGTGGGCGACGGGACGACCACCGTGGAGGCGGAGGAGACCCCGGCCGGGTCCGGGACCGCCGACGAGCGGTTCGAGGCGTTCGTCGGGGCGCTGGACGAGCCGGCGGCCCTGGGGGAGCGGCGGCGGGCGGCGTGGGAGCGCTACCGCGATCTGCCCATGCCGAGCACCGAGTCCGAGGAGTGGCGCTACACGGACGTCTCGGACCTGGACCCCGACGCCTTCGAGCCGCTCCGCACCGAGCCCGAGCGGGCCGCCGACCCCTCCGACCTGCCCGGGCCCGTCCGCCGGGTGCTGGAGAGCGACCAGGCCCGGAGCGCGGTGGGCGTGCAGGTCAACGGCGGCTTCGTCCACCGGCGGCTCGACGACGAGCTGGCCGAGCAGGGCGTGGTCTTCGCCCCGCTGAGCCGGGTCGCCCGGGAGCGGCCGGAGCTGCTGGAGGAGCACCTCTACGCCAGCCCGGTGGCCGGCTGGGAGGAGAAGTTCTGGAGCCTCCACGCCGCCACCCTGGCCGACGGCTACCTGCTCTACGTGCCCGACGGCGTGACCGTCCCCGAGCCGGTCCACACCTTCCGGTGGATCGACCGGCCCGGCTGTCTGCTCTCCTCCCACACGCTCGTGGTGGCCGGCGAGAGCGCCGAGGTCACCTGCATCGACGAGTACCTCTCGCCCGACCTGGACGAGCCGCTGCTGAGCGTGAACGGCACCGAGGTCTTCGGCGCCGACGACGCCACCGTCCGCTACATCTCCCTGGAGCTGTTCGGCGACGAGGCCGAGCACTTCTCCGTCCAGCACGCCACCACGGGCCGTGACACGAAGCTCAGCGGCTTCAACGTGGCGCTGGGCGGCCGGCGGGCCCGCAACGACGTCACCAGCCACCTGGAGGGACCGGGCAGCGAGAGCGAGATGCTGGCCCTCTGGTTCGGCGGCGGCGAGCAGCACTTCGACCACCACACCCTCCAGCACCACGCGGCGCCCCACGCCTACAGCGACCTGCTCTACAAGGGCGCCCTGGAGGACGAGGCCGAGAGCGTCTTCCGCGGCCTGATCCGGGTGGACGACGGGGCCCAGCTCACCGACGCCTACCAGACGAACCGGAACCTCCTGCTCAGCGAGGCGTGCCACGCCACCACCCTCCCCAACCTGGAGATCGAGGCGGACGACGTCCGCTGCTCCCACGGGGCGACGGTGGGGCAGGTGGACCCGGGGATGATGTTCTACCTGATGAGCCGGGGCCTCACCCGCAACCAGGCGGAGCGCCTGCTGGTGTTCGGCTTCTTCGACGAGGTGCTGGAGCGGATGCCCGTGGAGGGCGTCCGGCGCCGCGTCCGGGAGGCCATCGAGGCGAAGATGGGGCTGTAGGGCCCGGACCGAGCGACCGACCAGGGGCACGGAGGAGGAAGAGGAGCCGATGAGCGACTACACGACCGTGGCGAAGGTGGAGGACGTCCCCGAGAACAAGCCCACGGCCGTCGAGGCCGGCGGCCGGGAGCTCGTGCTGATCCGCAAGGACGGGGAGGTCCACGCGCTGGAGGACCGGTGCTCGCACGAGGACTACCCGCTCCACAACGGCGAGGTGCTGGACGGCCAGATCGAGTGCGCCCTGCACGGGGCGCGCTTCGACCTGTCGTCGGGCGACCCGAAGGCCCTGCCGGCGGTGAAGCCGGTCCAGCGCTTCGAGTGCCGGGTGGAGGACGACGAGATCCGGGTGAAGCTGGACTGACACGGGAGCCCCGGGCCGCGTCCGCGTCGGACGCCCGCCCCGGGGCTCCGGAGCCGGAGCGATGACGCCCGTCGAGTCCCCCCAGAGCCCAGCGGGATCCGCCGAGCTGGACGTGGAGCGGATCCGCGCCGACTTCCCGATCCTGGACCGCGAGGTCCACGGCCACCCGCTGGTCTACCTCGACAACGCGGCCAGCTCCCAGCGCCCGGAGCGGGTGATCGACGCGATCGGCCGCCACTACCGCGAGGGCCACGCGAACGTCCACCGCGGGGCGCACGCCCTGAGCTGGCAGGCCACCGAGGCCTACGAGGAGGCCCGCGAGCGGACGGCCGCCTTCCTGGGCGGCTCCGACGCCTCCGAGCTGGTCTTCGTGCGGGGCACCACCGAGGCGATCAACCTGGTGGCCGGCGGCTGGGGGCCGAGCGCCGTCGGCGAGGGCGACGAGATCGTCCTCACCGAGATGGAGCACCACTCCAACCTGGTGCCCTGGCAGCTGCTGGCCGAGCGGACGGGGGCCCGCCTGCGCTTCGCCGGCGTCACCGACGACGGCCGGCTGGACCTGGACGAGCTGGCCGACCTGGTGGGGGAGCGGACCGTCCTGGTGGGCGTCACCCACGTCTCCAACACCCTGGGCACCGTGAACCCGGTGGCCGAGGTGGCGGAGCTGGCCCACGACGCCGGCGCGCTCTGCCTGGTGGACGGGGCCCAGGCGGTCCCCCACCGGCCGGTGGACGTGGAGGAGATCGGATGCGACTTCTACGCGTTCAGCGGCCACAAGATGTGCGGCCCCACCGGCGTCGGCGGCCTCTGGGCCCGCTCCGAGGTGCTGGAGGAGGCCCCGCCCTGGCAGGGCGGCGGCGAGATGATCTCCCGGGTCACCCTGGAGGGCTCCGAGTGGGCCCGGGTGCCCCAGAAGTTCGAGGCCGGCACCCCTCACATCGCCGGCGCCGTGGGGCTGGGCGAGGCGGTGGCCTACCTGGAGGAGATCGGCATGGAGGCGATCCGGGCGCGGGAAGCCCGGCTCACCGCCCACGCCGTCGAGCGGCTCGAGGCGACGGAGGGGCTCACCCTCTACGGCCCGCGGGAGGGGCGGGCGGGGGTCCTCTCGTTCACCTTCCGCGACGTCCACGCCCACGACCTGGCCACGATCCTGGACCGGAAGGGCATCGCCATCCGCGCCGGACACCACTGCAACCAGCCGCTGATGGAGGTCCTCGGCGTGGAGTCGACGGCCCGGGCGAGCCTCGCCTTCTACAACACCCGCGAGGAGATTGACGCCCTCGTCGAGGGACTCCACTTTGCCGCCCGCGTGTTCGGCGGCGACGGCGGGGGCTGAGCCCCGCCCGGGGATCCGCCCGGGCCCCACCCCCGCCGATCCGCCGCGCCCGGCGGACGACGCGCGGCCGGCCGCCGGCCCCGCCCCGGGCACCGACGCCAGGACCCTCCGCCCACCGGTGAGAGCATGACCGACCCCGAGTCCGGCTCCGACATCGACCGCTCCATCCCCGAGGCCCTGAGCTCCCTGTACCAGGAGGTCATCCTGGACCACTACCGGAGCCCGCGGAACAAGGGCGAGATGGAGGACGCCACCCACGACGTGACGATGAACAACCCGCTGTGCGGGGACGTGGTGGACCTGCAGCTCGAGGTCTCGGGGGGACGCATCGAGCGGGCCCGGTTCCAGGGGCGGGGCTGCTCGATCAGCCAGGCCGCCGCCTCGATGCTCACCGGTGAGCTGGAGGGGAAGAGCGTGCCCGAGGCGCTGGACCTGTCGGAGAAGTTCACCCGCCTGATGCACGGCGACGCCGAGCTGTCGAAGGACGAGACGCTGGGCGACCTCCGGGCGCTGGCCGGCGTCTCCAAGTTCCCCGTCCGCATCAAGTGCGCCCTGCTGGGCTTCGACTGCGTCGAGGAGCTGCTGGGCGAGGGCGCCTCGGCCGGGACGGAGGACCGCTGACCGGGCCGGCGGAGGGCCGGGTCCTCCGGATCGCCGGCGGCAGCTACGAGGTGGAGCTCGACGGCCGGACCCGGGAGTGCGTGCTGGCGGGCCGTCTCAAGCGGGGACGGGGCGACCGGATCGCCGTGGGCGACCGGGTCCGGGTGGAGCGGCTGGAGGAGGGCGCCAGCCGGATCACCGAGATCCTCCCCCGCCACAGCAAGCTGGCCCGGCGGGCGCCGGAGCGGGAGCGCGAGCAGGTCATCGTCGCCAACGTCGACCAGCTCGCCGCCGTCTTCGCCACGCGGCGCCCCGAGCCCGACCCGGCCATGCTGGACCGCCTGCTGGTGGTGGCCGAGCTGAACCGGCTGGACGCCCTCGTGGTGGCCAACAAGGCCGACCTCGCCGAGCCCGGCGAGGCCTTCGACCCCGTCCGCTCGGCCGGCTACGAGGTGCTGGCCACCAGCGCCGCCGACGGCACCGGCCTGCAGGCGCTCCGGGACCGCCTGCGCGGCCGCACCACCGTCCTCGCCGGCCCCTCCGGCGCGGGCAAGACCAGCCTCCTGAACCGCCTGCTCCCGGACGCCGGGCGCCGCACGGCCGACGTGAGCGGCCGCGACGGCCGCGGGAAGCACACCACCGTGAACGCGGCCCTGCTGGCCCTGCCCGGCGGCGGTCGGGTGGCCGACACGCCCGGCCTCCAGTACCTGGAGCTGTGGGAGCTCTCGCCCGACGAGCTGGCGTCGGCTTTCCCCGAGTTCCGGCCCCTGCTGGGCGGCTGCCGCTTCAACGACTGCCGGCACGTCGAGGAGCCGGGCTGCGGGATCCGCGAGGCGCTGGAGGCCGGCGAGGTCCACGAGCGCCGCTGGGCCAGCTACCGGGCCCTGCTGGAGGAGGCCGAGGAGCGGCAGGACCCGTGGTGAGCGATCCCCGGGCCCGGCTCCGGCGCCTGCTGGCGGCCCGTCCGACCCGCCAGGTCCCCGACGGGGCGGTCGACCGCCGGGCGGCCGTGGCCCTGGTGCTCCGTCCCGGCGGAGCCGGGCCCGAGGGCGAGGTGACCGGCGAGCCCCCGGTCCCGGCCTCGGCCGAGGGCGAGGCGCCGGAGCGGCACGCGGGCCCCGGCGACGAGGCCCCCCCCTCCGGACCGGCCGCCCGCTTCGCGGCCCGGCCGCCGCTGGATCCCGCCTTCGCCGGGCTGGAGGCGCTCTTCGTGCTCCGGGCCGAGCGCGACGGCGACCCCTGGTCGGGCCACGTGGGCCTGCCCGGCGGCCACCGCGAGCCCCACGACGAGGACCTGGCCGCGGCCGCCCGGCGGGAGGTGGCCGAGGAGACGGGGCTGGCGCTGGAGCCGGACGACGTCCTGGGCCGGCTCGACGACGTCCATCCCCGCAGCCGCCGGCTGCCCTCGGTGGCGGTGACGCCCTACGTCGGCTGGACCGACGGGGCGGCCGGGATCCGCCACGGGCCCGAGGTCGACGGCCACCTCTGGGTGCCCCTGGCCGAGCTGGAGGCGCCCGGCCGCCGCTCGGTGCTCGCCTTCCGGCGCGGCGGCGCGCTCCGGACCTTCCCGGCCGTCGAGGTCGGCGGGCTCACCATCTGGGGGCTGACCTTCGCCATCGTCCGCCGGTTCCTGGCCGACCTGCCCCGGGAGCCGGGAGGGCCGTCCCCGGGAGGCCGCCGGCCGTGAGCGACGCGCTGATCGTCGGCTGCGGCTACACCGGCCTGCGGCTCGCCCGCCGCCTGCGGGACGCCGGCCACGGGGTCGCCGGCACCACCCGGGACCCGGAGCGGGCCACCCGGCTGGCCGGGGAGGGGATCCGCCCCCTGCTGGTGGACCTGGCGAGCGCGGAGGGGCTCCGGAAGCTGAAGGGCGAGAGCCCTCGCCTCTGCTTCCACCTGGCGCCCCCGGTGGAGGGGCCCGACGGGGCCCCCGCCGTGGAGGGCGTGATCCAGGCGCTCCGCCAAGCGCCGCTGGAGGCCTTCGTCTACGGCTCCAGCACGAGCGTCTACGGCGACCGGGACGGCGACTGGGTCGACGAGGAGACCGTGCCCGAGCCCGACAGCCAGGCGGGCCGCGCCCGGCTGGAGGCCGAGCGCACGGTGCTGCGGTGCGGCTGGGAGTGGGACGCCCGCCCCCGGATCGGCCGGATCGCCGGCATCTACGGGCCCGACCGCGTGCTGCTCGACGCCATCCGGTCGGGCCGCTATCACGTGGTGGAGGGGCTGGAGGCCTGGACCAACCGGATCCACGTGGACGACCTGGCCACGGGCCTGGCCGCGATCGGGCGGGCGGGCGAGAACGGCCGGGTCTACGACCTGGCCGACGGGAACCCCCATCGCTCGTCCGAGTTCGCCGGGCTGGTGGCCGAGCTGGCCGGCGTCGAGCTGACGCGGATCGGGCTCGACGAGGCGCGGGAGCGCTACGCCGAGAGCCGCTGGGCCCGGAAGGCCGGCAGCAAGCGGGTCCGCGCCCGCCGGCTGGTCGACGAGCTGGGCGTGGAGCTGGCCTACCCCAGCTTCCGGGAGGGCGTGCCCGCCTCCCTGCGGGCCATGGGGCTGGACGTCTGAGCGGCCGCCGGCGCCGGCCGGCCGGACCCGGGAGCCGCGGCCGCGGCGGAGGCCCCCGGCCGGGGCCACGCTCCCGCCCGGCTCAGCCGTCCCCGTCCTCCGGGAGCTCGCGCCGGATGACCCCGATCACGTCGTCCACCAGGTCGTCCCAGGCGGCCTCGTCCGACCGGGTCACCGTGATGAAGTCCTCCAGCATCAGGATCGCCTCCACCCCCTCCAGCGCCATCAGCCCCTCGGCCAGGGGATCCCCCTCGGCGTCGTCCGGCTCGAAGCAGGAGCGGCTCTCCTCGTAGGGGAGCGGGCGGTCCAGGGTGAACTTCGCCGCCTTGGGGTTGGGGGTGCCCTCCACCTCGATCTCGAGCTCGGCCATCCTCGTGGCTCCTCGGGCGCCGGGTTCGTGCGGAGGGGCTCGGCCGGCGGGCTCGTCCGCCCGCGCGCCGGGCCGAAACTAGGCGGCGGGCCGGGCCGCTGAAACCCGCCCCGTCAGCCGCTCCGGCGGCCCGAGCCGGCCTCCTCGAGCGCCGCGTCCAGCATGCCGGTCGCCTCCTCCAGCAGCTCCTCGGCCACCGTCAGGGGCGGGGACAGCGAGATCACGTTGCCGGCCGGCCCGCCGGCCAGCACGATCCAGCCGCGCCGCAGGGCCGCTCGCACCACCCGCCGCGCCATCTCGCCGTCGGGGCGGCGGCTGACCCGGTCCCGGATCAGGTCGAGCCCCAGCATCAGGCCGCGGCCCCGCACCTCGCCCACCGCGGGGTGGGCCGTGGCCATCGACTCCAGCTCCGAGCGCCACCGGCGGCCCAGCTCCCGCGCCCGGCGGGCCAGCCCCCGCTCTTCGACCACCTCCAGGGTCGCCAGGGCCGCGGCGCACGCCAGCGGATGGCCCAGGAAGGTCGAGGTGTGGATCGCCTCGCCCCCGGACTCGGGCCAGGCATCCATCACCTCCCGCGGGCCGATGCACGCGGAGAGGGGCATGCCCCCGCCCAGGCTCTTGCCCACGCACATCAGGTCGGGGCGGACGCCCTCCTCCTCGCAGGCGAACCGCCGGCCGGTGCGGCCGAAGCCCGTGTAGACCTCGTCCACGATCAGCAGCAGGTCCCGGTCCCGGCAGAGGTCGGCCAGCGACGCCAGGAAGCCTGGCGGGGGGACCACGTCCCCGCCCCGGCCCTGCACCGGCTCGACGAGCACCGCCCCCACCCGGCGGCCGGCGGCCGTGTCCAGGGCCCGTCGGACGTCCTGCAGGGCCGCGGCGGCTACGGCGTCGGGGTCGGCCGGGGGGTCGGGGAAGCCCGGCCGGGCGGGGGGGCGGTAGGGATGGGGGTAGCCGGCCCGGACCACGTGGGGGTTGAGCTGCTCGCGGAAGGGGCCGCGGAAGCGCTCGCCGTCGGTGACCGCCAGCGCCCCGTAGCCCAGCCCGTGGTAGGCGCCCGTGAAGGCCAGCACCCCGGGCTCGCCGGTGGCCAGCCGCGCCGTCTTCAGCGCCGCCTCCACGGCGTCCGAGCCGGAGAGCCCCAGCACGGCCTTCGGGTCGGGCCAGGGGGAGAGCGACGCCAGCCGCTCCAGCAGCTCCACCTTCCGGTCCGGCGGGTGGACGTCGCCCATCCCGTGGACCATCCGGGCGGACTGCTCCTCGACGGCCTCCGTCACCCGCGGGTGGCGGTGGCCCACCGAGGCCACGCCGAAGCCGGCCGTGAGGTCGACGTACCGGTTCCCGTCGGCGTCCCGGACGTTGGCCCCGCGGGCCCGGGTCCAGGCCACCGGGAAGTCGTCGGAGAGGAAGGTGACGTCGCGGGACTCGACCCGGGCCAGGCGCTCGGCGGCCTCGCGGCTGGCCGCGGCCGGCGGCTCGGCGACGATCTCCGGGGGGAGCTGGCCGTCCTCGCGTCCGCTCACGGCGGGACCTCCCGTCGGCGCCGGGTGCGAGAAGTGCGGGGCGGAGCCGCCGGCCCGCGTGCGGCCGGCGGGACCGATGAGGATAGGACGAGCGCCCCTGGCGCGCATCTTGTGGTGCTGGTGGCCGGCAGCCGGAGACCAGGCGCGACGAAAGAGGGGGACGACACATGGAGCTGGACGGCGAGGTCGCGATGATCAGCGGCGGCTCGCGGGGCCTGGGCGCGGCGCTGGCCCGGCGGTTCGCCGAGGAGGGCGCCGACGTCTCGATCTGCGCCCGCGGCGAGGAGGCCCTCCGGGAGGTGGCCGACGAGGTCCGCGCCGAGGGGGCGCGCTGCGTGGCCGTCGGCGCCGACGTCTCGGACGCCGGCGACGTGGAGCGGTGGGTGGAGACCACCGTCGACGAGCTGGGCGGCGTGGACGTGCTGGTGAACAACGCCTCGCTGCTCGGCCCCCTGGTCCCCGTCGAGGACTTCCCCGAGGACGCGTGGCGCGAGGTGATCGAGGTGAACCTCACCGGCGCGTTCCTCTGCGCGCGGGCGGCGGTGGCGCCGCTGCGCGAGGGCGGCGGGACGATGATCCACGTCTCCTCGGGGGTGGGCGACCACGGCCGGCCCGAGTGGGGCGCCTACTGCGTCTCCAAGAACGGGCTGGAGGCGCTGGCGGAGATGATGGCCGGCGAGCTGGAGGGGGACGGCGTGCGCGTCCACGCCGTCGACCCCGGGGCCATGCGGACGGAGATGCGGGCCGCCGCCTACCCGGAGGAGGACCCGGCCACCCTGCCCACGCCCTACGAGGTCACCGACGCCTTCGTCTGGCTGGCGTCCGACCGGGCCGCCGACGTCACCGGGCGGCGGATCCGGGCCCAGGAGTTCGAGGCGGGCTGACGCCGGACCGGCGCCGGCGGCGACCGCTCACCAGTCGTAGACCGTCCAGCGGCGGCAGTCCTCCTCCGAGCACACCAGCCGCACGCGGAAGGGCGAGTCGTCGGCCCGGGGGGCGGGATGCGCCTCCACCGAGCGGACCATCCCGGCGCCGCAGGCCGGACAGTCGGGGGCGCCGCCGGGGATCGGCTCCTCGCGGTCGGCCGTCTCCAGCTCCAGCGCTTGCTCCGGGTCCAGGAGCGGACCGAGATTGTCGTCCGAATCCATGGCGCCGGCCTCCGGCCTCGCGTGCGGCCTCCCCGCCGTCCGCCGAGCCGGACGGCCCCGGGAGGGAGTCCCATGCAGGATATGCCGAGCGACGGAGACCCCGCCAGCGGTGAGCCCGCCGGCCGGGGCGGCGAACCGTCCGGGTCGGACGGGGAGGCCGCCGCCGGCCGAAGCGGCGGCCCGGGTCGGAGCGGGTCCGGCGGGCCGGGGCCCGATCCCGGCCGGCTGGCCGAGCGTTACCGCGGCGAGTTCCCCATCCTGGCCGAGAAGGCGTACCTGAACTCCAACTCCCTGGGCGCCCTGTCGCGCCGCTCGCTGGAGGCTCGCCGGTCCTTCGAGCGGGACTGGAGCGAGCGGGGCGCCGCCTCCTGGTACGGCGACGGGGGCTGGCTGTCGAAGCTGGAGGAGGTCCGGGCCGCCTTCGGCCGCACCGTGGACGCGGAGGAGGGCGAGATCGCCCTGATGCCCAGCATCTCGGCCGGCCTCACCGCCGTGGCCGACGCGCTGGACCTGCGCGAGGGCGACCGGGTGGTCGTCTCCGAGCTGGACTTCCCCACCCTCGCCCACCAGTTCCTGGCCCGCCGGCGCCTGGGGCTCGAGGTGGAGGTCGTCGAGAGCCCCGACGGGGTGGAGGTGCCGCCGGGGGCGTGGCGGGAGGCGCTGGAGGAGGGCGCCGACCTGGTGGCCACCTCCCACGTCTTCTACGCCACCGGCGCGATCCAGGACGTGGAGGCCCTGGGCGAGCTGGCCCGCGAGGCGGGGGCCCGCTACCTGGTCGACGCCTACCAGTCCCACGGCCAGGTGCCGGTGGACGCCCGGGCGACCGGCGCCGACTTCCTGCTCTCGGGCGCGCTGAAGTGGATGATGGGCGGCCCCGGCCTGGCCTTCCTCTGGGTGCGCCGCGAGCTGGCCCGGGAGCTCGATCCGGTGGCGCTGAGCTGGTTCGGGGTCGAGGACCCGTTCGCCTTCCGGACCCGCGGGGCCGAGCCCCGGGACGACGCCCGCCGCTTCGAGCTGGGCACCCCGGCGGTGGGGGGCGCCTTCACCGCCTCCGGCGGGCTCGAGATCGTCGAGGAGATCGGCGTCCCGGCCATCCGCGCCCGGAACCGGACCCTGACCGCGGACCTGGTGGAGCGGCTCCGGGGGGCCGGCTTCGAGCTGCGCGTGGCGCCGGAGGAGCGCCGCTCGGCCATCGTGCTGGCCCGTCACGACCGGCCCGAGGCCGCCGTCGAGCACCTGGAGCGGCGGGGCGTGATCTGCGACGCCCGGCCCGGGGTGGTCCGGCTCTCCCCGCACTTCTACAACACCTTCGAGGACAACCGGCGGGCCGTGGAGGCGCTGGTCGAGTTCCGAGAGGACGTCGGATGACGACGACCCGGGAGGTCACGGCATGAGGCGCGTGCGACTTCGGCGGATCGGGCTCCGCTCGATCTTCCTCCTCTTCCTCGTCCTCTACGGCGGGGTCGGGCTGGCGGTCGGGGCGGGCCTCTACCTGCTCTCGACCACCGGCTTCGTCGACCCCGGCGTCGCCGAGACGGTGGGGGTGACCGCCCTGGACCGGCTCGGCGGCTGGTCGCTGGTCCTCTTCCCGGCCCTCTACGGCCTGGTGGGGGGCGTGGCCGGCGCGGTGGGGGCCGCCCTCTACAACCTGGCGGCGGCGGTGACCGGGGGGCTCAGGCTCGACCTGGAGGGCGCCCGCGAGGTGGGGGTAGAGAGCCCCGCGGAGGAGGGGTCCGACGCGGAGAGCGGCGGTTGAGGCGCCGGCCGATCAGCCGGCGGCCTGGGGCAGCTCCCGTCCCCGGGCCTCCGAGAGCACCCGGCCGGGATCGCGGCCGTCCAGCCGGAGGATCCGCTCGACGGTCTCGCCGATCTTGTTGTCCGGGGTGGAGGCGCCGGCGGTGAGGCCGACCTCCACCTCCCCGTCGGGCAGCCAGCCGGCCGTCTCCAGGATCTCCTCGCCCATGATCTCCTTGTGCGAGATCACCCCGGAGGCGGGATCCACGCAGGTGGCGTCCTCGATGTGGAAGGTGGGGACCCGCTGGGAGCAGAGATGGGCCAGGTGGTTGGTGTTGCTGGAGTTGTATCCACCGATGACCACCATGAGGTCCGGCGCGTCCTCCAGCAGCTCGTGCACCGCGTCCTGGCGGTCCTGGGTGGCCGAGCAGATGGTGTCGAAGCTGCGGAAGCGCTCGTCGGCCTCCTCGCCCCAGCGCTCCTCCATGGCCTCCCGCACCCGGTCGGCGATGGCCAGCGACTCGGAGGCGACCATGGTCGTCTGGTTCGCCACGCCGATCCGGCGGAGGTCCTCGTCGGGGTCGAAGCCCTCCGAGTGCTTGCCCTCGAAGAAGTCCAGGAAGGCCTCGCGGTTCCCCTCGCCCCGGATGTACGCGCAGACCCGCTCGGCCTCGTCCATGTCGCGGACGATCAGGAAGGTGCCGTCCTCCCACTTCCGGACCCGCGAGCTGGTGGCCCGGGTCTCCTCGTGGTAGTGCTTGCCGTGGATGAGCGCCGTGAAGCCGTCCTCGGCGTAGCTCTCCACCCGCTTCCAGACCAGCAGCACCGAGCCGCAGGTCGTGTCGACGACGATGCACTCCTTCTCCTCGAGGCGCTCGAAGTCCTCGAGCTTCACCCCGAAGGCGGGCACGATGACCACGTCCTCGGGGCCGACCCCGGAGAAGTCGAAGCGGCCCTCGTCGTCCGGGTAGATGAAGGTGATCCCCATCTCCCGGAGCTGCCGGTTGACGTAGGGGTTGTGGATGATCTCGCCCACCAGGAAGAGCTTCCGGTCGGGGAACTTCTCCCGGGCCTCGTAGGCGTACTCGACGGCGCGGTCGACGCCGTAGCAGAAGCCGAAGCTCTCGGCGAGCCGGAAGCGGAGGCGACCCACCTCCAGACGGTGGTCCCGCTCCTTCACGAGGCTCACCAGCGAGCTGCCGTACTCCGACTCCAGGACGGGGGCGACCTCGTCCTTCAGCCCCAGGCCCTTCCGGAAGTATCTGGACGTCTCTTCGGTCATGGGCCACCCAATGTATCGAGGACCCGCGGCTCGCGGCCAGCCTGCGGCGGGCGACGTCCGCCCGGTCTCCGCCGCCGCGGCATCCGGGCCCGGGGAACGGGTGCGGCGCCCGAACCGGCCGCGGGGGCTCCGCGTGTCGGGATGGCGGGAGCGGCGCGCCCCCCGGTCGCCCGCGGGGTGCCAGAAAGGCGCATCCCGGGCCGAGAGCGGACCCCGGCCCCGGCGCGGATTCTGCACGTGCAAGGCCTGCCCGGGGGAACGAGCGTCCCCCGGCGGCCCGGCCGCGAGGGCCGGCGCCGCGAGCTGGACCCCCCACCGCACCGGGAGCCGAGCCCGACATGGCCGACGATTCCGACATCCTGTTCGACCCCTCCGACTTCTCGCCCGGGGACGGCGACGAGGGCGACCGCCCCACCGACGACGTGGTGATGGGCACGCCGGTGGAGAGCGACCTCCCCTCCGAGGCGCTCCCCGACGACGGCGAGCGCGTCCGCCTGCCGGTGCTGCCGCTCCGGGGCACCGTGGTCTTCCCCTCGGTGGCCGCCCCCATCGCCGCCGGCCGCGACAAGACCCTGAAGGCCATCGAGGCCGCGCTGGAGGACGACAAGCTCATCTTCGCGGTCTCCCAGACCGACGCCGAGTACGAGGACCCGGTGCCCGAGGTGCTGTACCGCGTCGGCACCGTCTGCCGGATCTCCCAGATGCAGCACGTGCCCGGGGGCATCCAGATGGTCGTTCAGGGCCAGGCCCGGGCGGCCGCCCTGGAGTTCCAGCAGACCGAGGGGCGGCTCGAGGCCGTCTGCCGGCGGCTGGAGGACATGGACCCGCTGGACGTCGACCAGGACGCCTTCGCCGCCCTCCACAAGGAGGTCCGGGAGCGGGCGGCCGAGCTGAGCCGGCTGCGGGGCGTGCCGAAGGAGATCGTCGACCACCTGCTGGGCGGCGCGGCCGCGCCCGGCGAGCTGGCCGACCTGGTGGCCTTCTACACCGAGCTGGACGTCGAGCAGAAGCAGGAGCTGCTGGAGACGCTCTCGGTGGAGGGCCGCCTCCGGAAGCTGCTGGTGCACCTCCAGCGGCAGATCGGCGTGCTGGAGGCCCAGGAGGAGATCCGCGGCAAGGTCCAGGAGGAGCTGGGCGAGCGCCAGCGCGAGGTCTTCCTCCGCGAGCAGATGAAGGCGATCCAGAAGGAGCTCGGGGAGGAGGGCGAGGGCGAGGAGATCGAGGAGCTGCGCGAGCGGCTCGAGGAGCAGGACCTGCCCGACGAGGCCCGCAAGGAGGTGGAGCGCGAGCTCCGGCGGCTGGAGCGGGTCAACCGCGAGTCGGCCGAGGCCCAGGTGATCCGCACCTACCTGGAGACCATGGCCGACCTGCCCTGGAACGAGACCGACGAGGACCGCCTGGACCTGGAGCGGGCCGGCGAGATCCTGGACCGGGACCACTACGGCCTCCAGGACGTGAAGGACCGGGTGCTGGAGTTCCTGGCGGTCAGGAAGCTCCAGGAGGCCCAGGGCGAGGAGGTGCTGGAGGAGGCCCGCCGCGACGCCGCCGAGCTGGCCGCGGAGGTGGTCGGCGGCGACGGGCGACCGGCCGCCGACGACGGCCCGGAGGCGGACGCCGCGGAGGGCGACGCCGGGGCGGACGCCGGCGACGGTGCGGCCGCGGAGGAAGGCGAGGGCGAGGACGACGCGCCCGACGCCGACGACCTGCCCACGACCCTGCGGGGGCAGGACGACGACCGGAGCGGCTCGACCCTGCTCTTCGTCGGCCCGCCCGGCGTGGGCAAGACCTCCATCGCCAAGTCCATCGCCGAGGCCATGGACCGGGAGTACGTCCGCGTCTCGCTGGGCGGGGCCCGCGACGAGGCCGACATCCGCGGCCACCGCCGCACCTACGTGGGCGCGCTGCCGGGCCGGATCATCGAGGGCATCAAGCGGGCCGGCACCCGCAACCCCGTCTTCCTGCTGGACGAGGTCGACAAGCTCGGCGTCTCCTTCCAGGGCGACCCCTCGGCCGCGCTGATGGAGGTGCTGGACCCGGCCCAGAACGACGAGTTCGTGGACCACTACCTGGGCGTCCCCTTCGACCTCTCGCAGGTGCTCTTCATCGCCACGGCCAACGTGAAGGAGAACATCCCCGGGCCGCTCCAGGACCGGATGGAGGCCATCGAGTTCCGGGGCTACACCGAGGCCGAGAAGCTCCAGATCGCCCGCCGATACCTGGTGCCGCGCCAGCGGCGGCGGAGCGGCCTCCTGGAGGACCAGCTCTCGATCGAGGACGGGGCGATCCGGGAGATCGTGGCCAGCTACACCCGCGAGGCCGGCGTCCGGAACCTGGAGCGGGAGCTGGCCCAGATCGCCCGCAAGGCGGCCCGCCGGGTGGCGGCCGGCGAGGCCGACACCCTCACGGTGGGGGCCGACGACCTCCGCGACTTCCTGGGCCAGCCCAAGGTGCACCCGGAGGAGAAGCTGGAGGAGGACACCGTGGGCGTGGCCACCGGCCTGTACTACACGCCGGCCGGCGGCGACATCATGCTGGTGGAGACCAGCGTGATGCGGGGGAAGGACGACCTGGTGCTGACCGGCCAGCTCGGCGACGTGATGAAGGAGAGCGCCCGCGCGGCGCTCACCTACGCCCGGACCCACGCCGAGACGCTGGACATCCCCGAGGAGCGGCTCCGGGACCACGAGTTCCACATCCACGTGCCCGCCGGCGCCGTCCCCAAGGAGGGCCCGTCGGCCGGCACCGCCATGGCCGCCTCGCTGGTGAGCGCGCTCAGCGGCCACCCGGTGCGCCACGACGTCGCGCTGACCGGCGAGATCACCCTCACCGGCCGGGTGATGCCCATCGGGGGGCTCAAGGAGAAGGTGCTGGGCGCCTACCGGGCCGGCATCCGGAAGGTGGCCCTGCCGGCGGAGAACGAGGGCGACCTCGAGGACCTGCCCGACCAGGTGCGCGAGGAGACCGAGTTCGTCCTGGTCGACTCGCTGGACGAGGTGATGCGGCTGGCCCTCCGGGGGCTGGAGGGGCCGGCGGGCCCCGCCGGGGAGGGGCGCGAGGCCGCCGGCGACGGGGTGGCCGCCGCGGCGGGCTGAGCCCCGCGGCTCAGCCTCTCGGCCTCGTCAGCTCTCGGCCTCCTCAGCCCCCCGGCACCGCCTCCAGCAGGTCGCCGGGCCCCTCCAGCCACAGGTCCGGCTCGCCCGGGGCCAGCCGCTCCCGGTCGTAGGGGCCCCACAGGGCGGCGGCCGTCCGGACCCCGGCGGCCCGACCCGCCCGGAGGTCGTGGATGCTGTCGCCCGCGAACAGCGCCCGGTCCGGCTCCTCGCCCATCTCCTCCAGGGCCATCCGCACCGGGGCCGGGTCGGGCTTGTGGTCCTCCAGGTCGCTGGCGGTGACCACCGAGGCGAACCAGTCCAGGGGGTAGCCGCAGGCCTCGAGCCCGCGCAGGGTCTTGTCCCGCCGCTTGCTGGTGACGATCCCCAGCCGCAGGCCGCGGTCCCGCAGCTCTTCCACCGCCTCCCGCACGCCGGGGAAGCCCCGGAGCAGGTCGTCGTGCACCCGGTCGTTGTGCTCCCGGTAGGTCTCGGTCATCGCCCGGACCTCCGCCTCGTCGGCGGCGAAGTCGCGGAGCTGGGCCTCCAGCGGCTGGCCCATGGTCTCGAGCCAGGCGGCGTCGGGGGGCGCCTCGCCCCGGTGGGTCCGGAGGGTGTGGCGGTAGGAGGCGAGGATGAGCTCCTCGGAGTCGATCAGCGTCCCGTCCAGGTCCAGCAGGACGGTCCGGAGGGGGGCGGCGGGGGCGCTCACGCGGCTCCGTCCTCCGCGCCGTCCGCCTCCTCCTCGGCGGCGCCCAGCTCGTCGGCCGCCTCCCGGACGGCCTCCACGGCCCCAGCCACCCCGGCCTCCCCGGGGTCGTCCCCCTGCACCGAGACCCGGAGCAGGGCGAAGTGCAGCCGGTCCATCCGGTCCACGGCCTCGCGGGCCAGCTCGCGGGCCCGCTCGTCGCCCGGCAGGTCGCCGGCCAGCCCCTCCTCGCCGGGACGCTCGTGGCCGCGGTCGTGCTCGTCGTAGACCCCGGGGCGGGCCCCGGGCACCCGGTCCACCAGCCGGTCCGCCGCCTCCATCGCCGAGCGGGCGATCTCGGGGTGACGGTCCTCGACGGCCGCGGCGGCCGACTCCACGCCCTTCCGGAGCTGGGCCGCCCGGACGCGGGCGTCCCGCTCGCGCTTCCGGGCGGCCGGTGAGCCGCCGTCGCTGGAGAAGAGGTCGCCGAGCCAGCCCATGGGTGCTTCCCTCCGTGATGCGCTCGTGGTCCGCCCGCTCCGGGGCCCGGCCCCCGCCCGCGGAAGCCGGCCGGAGCGGAACCTGCAGGCCGCAACAAGATTACCACGCGAGGCCCGCCCGAGGTCCGGGGGGCTCGTCCACGCGAAGCCAGCGAGCGGGAGGCGCCATGGCGGTCGGAGGAACCGGAGCGGTCCGGAGGATCGCGCTCAACACCGGCGGCGGCGACGCGCCCGGCCTGAACGCGGTCATCCGGGCCACCGTGCTCGCGTCCCTGAACCGGGGCTGGGAGGTCTACGGGATCGAGAACGGCTACGGGGGGCTGCTGGACGGCGAGGAGGGGAGCCTCGTCCGGCTCACCCGGAGCGACGTCCGCGGCATCACCCACCTGGGCGGCACGATCCTGGGCACCACCAACCGGGGCAACCCCTTCGACTGGCCCGACCCGGAGGGCGAGGGGACCCGGGACCGCTCCGACGAGGTCGTGGAGAACTTCCGGGACGCCGACCTCGACGCCCTGGTGGCCATCGGCGGCGACGGGAGCCTGCACATCGCGGCCGACCTGCACGAGAGGGGCCTGCCCGTGGTCGGCGTGCCGAAGACCATCGACAACGACGTGGCCGCCACCTCCCACTCCTTCGGCTTCCAGACCGCCGTGGAGACGGCCACCGACGCCATCGGGAAGGTCCACTCCACCGCCGAGAGCCACCAGCGGATCATGGTGGTGGAGGTGATGGGCCGGCACACCGGCTGGATCGCCCTGCACAGCGGCCTGGCCGGGACCGCCGACGTGATCCTGATCCCGGAGATCCCCTTCAGCTTCGACTGCGTGTGCGAGAAGCTCCGGGCCCGCGAGCGGCGGGGCCGCGACTTCAGCATCGTCTGCGTGGCCGAGGGCGCCCGGCCGGTGGACGGCGAGCCGGTGACCAAGCAGGTGCCCCGGGGCGAGGACCAGGAGGAGCGGCTCGGCGGCATCGCCGAGCGCGTGGCCCGCGAGCTGGCCGTCTGCACCGGCAAGGAGACCCGGTCGCTGGTGCTCGGCCACCTCCAGCGGGGCGGCACGCCCGTGGCCTTCGACCGCCTGCTGGCCCTGCGGTTCGGCGCCGCCGCCGTGCGGTGCGCCTCGGCCGGGCGGTTCGGATGCATGGTCTGCCTGGACGACGACGACGTGCGGGCGGTGCCCCTGGCCGAAGCCCTCGGCCACCGCAAGTCCGTGAGCCCCGGGGGCGACCTGGTGCAGACCGCCCGGGCCCTGGGCATCAGCTTCGGCGACCCCGCGAACGACCTCTGCGGCTGACCCGGCGCGCCGGTCCGTCCGCCCGGCGGCGCGGCGGCGGCGGCGCGGCGCGCCGGAGGGGCG
>CAZJJO010000013.1:0-31238 GCA_964546375.1 uncultured Gemmatimonadota bacterium | reverse complement strand
GTCCGCCGTCCCGCCCGTCGCGGGCGCGGCGCCGCCCGGCGCGGGGGGAGCCCCGCCCCCGGCGGGGGGCGACTTGCGCACCGTGACGCTGGTGCCGAACCGGGAGACCTCCAGGGAGTCGATCCCCGACTCGTCCACCAGCTCCACCAGCTCGCGGATCCAGTCCAGATCGATCATTCGGACACCCGCTCCAGGTACTTCTTCTCCGTCCGGTCGACCTTGACCACGTTGCCCTCCTCGATGAACAGCGGCACCTGGACCACGACACCCGAGGCCAGCTCGGCCGGCTTCGTGCCGCCCTGCGCCGTGTCGCCCTTCACGCCCGGCCGGGTGTCGACGACCTCGAGCTCGACGAACTGCGGCAGCTCGATGGCCAGCACCTCCCCGTCCCGGGTCAGGGCCGTGACCTCCATGTTCTCGTGCAGGTATTCGAGCTGGTCCTCCCCCACCGTGTCGGCGTGGAGGGGGGTCATCTCGTAGGTCTCCTGGTCCATGAAGTAATAGAGGTCCCCGTCCTCGTAGCTGAACCGGTAAGGCCGTCGGACGAGGCGCACCTCCTCGACCTTCTCGCCCGCCCGGAAGGTCCGCTGGAAGACGTTGCCGGTCATCACGTTCTTGATCTCGGTCCGGACGAACGCCTGGCCCTTCCCGGGCTTGACGTGCTGGAAGTCCACGATCTCGAACAGCTCGTCGTCGAGCTCGAGGACCATGCCGGTGCGGAAGTCGGACGTGTCAGCCATCGCTCCTCGTCGATGCGGTTCGCCTGCTCGCTCGGGGGACCGCGCCGTCCCCCAGGCCGCCCCCGGGTCAGAGCTCCCGGAGGGCGCGGTCCACGCTCGTGAGCACCCGGGCGCGCCCCGCCTCCACCGCCACGTCGTCCTCCAGCCGGATTCCGCCGCGCCCCCGAAGATACACGCCGGGCTCGATCGTGACCACGTTGCCCTCCCGCAAGATCGCCTCCGACCGCGAGGAGACCGAGGGCCGCTCGTGCACCTCCAGGCCCAGCCCGTGGCCGGTGGAGTGGGAGAAGGCGTCCGCCCGGCCCGCCTCCTCCAGACGGCCCCGGGCCGCGGCGTCGACCTCCCGCGCCGGTCGGCCGTCGGCCACCGCCTCCACCGCGGCCGCGCGGGCCCTGTCGACCGCCCCGTGGACCTCGCGCTGCCAGCCGGCGGGCGGGCCCGCACACGCCATCCGCGTCAGGTCGGACCGGTAGCCCTCCACGGTGGCTCCGCCGTCCACCAGCACCAGGTCGCCCTCCCGCAGGCGCCGGCCGCCGGGGCTCGCGTGCGGCAGGGCGGTCCGCTCGCCGAAGGCCACGATGGTGTCGAACGCCGGAGGGCCGGTGCCCGCCCGACGGAGGCGCGCGTCCATCTCCGCGGTCGCCTCCCGCTCGCTGATCCCCTCCTCCAGCACCTCCCGCAGCCCCTCCCAGGCCCGCTCCGCCGCCCGTACCGCCCGGGCGATCCGGTCCAGCTCCCCGTCGTCCTTCCGGGCGCGCAGCTCCTCGACGGCGCCCTCGACCGGCCGCCAGTCGGCGCCCCCGGCGTCCTCGTCCAGCCGCCCGCGGCCCGCCACCGTGGTGTGGTCCGCCTCGAAGCCCAGCCGGGGCCCGCTGCCTCCGTCGCCCACCACGCCGCCCAGCGCGTCCATCAGGCCCGCGTCCGCCTCCCGCACCTCGACGCCGTCGTCCACCTGCTCGGCGGCCTGCTCCCCGTAGCGCCCGTCCACCAGGAGCAGCGTCTCCTCCGCCCGGACCAGCAGCAGTCCCGCCGACCCGGCGAACCCGGTCAGGTACCGGACGTTCGGTGGATGGGAGATCAGGAGGCCGTCCAGCCCGGCCGACTCGAGCCCCTCCCGGAGCCGAGTCCGCCGGCCCGGGAAGGCGGGATCCGCGTCCGAGGGGCCGCTCACGTCCCCTCGGAGAGGCGGGAGAGCAGCCCCTCGAGGCCCAGCAGGTAGCTGCGGGCGCGGAAGCCCGTGACCAGGCCCACGGCCGCGTCCGCGAGCACCGAGCGGCGGCGGAAGCCCTCCCGCGCGAAGACGTGGGACAGGTGCACCTCGACGAACGGACGCTCGGAGGCCGCCAGGGCGTCCCGGAGGGCCACGCTCGTGTGCGTCAGGCCGCCGGCGTTGACGATCCAGCCGTCGACCTCGCCGGCCCGCGCCTGGATCCAGTCCACCAGCTCCCCCTCGGCGTTCGACTGGAAGGTCAGGACCTCCGCCCCGAGCTCCTCGGCCCGGCTCCGGAGCCGCCGGTCGATCTCCTCCAGCGTGAGGTCGCCGTAGTGCTCCTGCTGGCGGCTTCCCAGGAGGTTGAGGTTGGGGCCGTGGACGACCCCGACGGTGGGGGGCCCGCTCATCGGGGTCGCCCCTCCCGCCCCGCCCCGTCCCGGGCCCGGGCCTCCCCCTCCAGCAGGGCCCGGAGCTGCTCCCGCGCGGTGTCGGCGGGCTCCGGATCTCCGCCGCCCGACCCGGAGGCCTCCTCCGAACCCCCGGCGGGAGGGGGCGCCCCCGGGGCCTCGACCGTCCGCTCGTCGGCGGCCGTCTCCGGCGCGGCGGCCGCGTCCTCGTCCTCCGCCTCGTCCTCCGCCGAGTCCAGCGCCTCGCGGGCCCGCTCCAGCCGGCGCCGGAGCTCCCGGTCGTCCGGCCGACGCTCCACCAGCTTCTCGTACATCTCCACCGCCTGCCGGTGGAAGCCCTGGGCCTCGTAGAGGCCGGCCAGGGTCTCGGTGGCCAGGTCGTCGTCCCGACCGTCCCCGGGCTCACCGCCGTCGACGTCGCGGCCCAGCTCCTGGATGCGGGCCCTCAGCTCGTCGGCGTCGGCCGAGCCGAAGGCCGGCGAGGACGCCGCTTCGGCCTCCGGGCCCTCCTCGTCCCCGGGCTCCCCCTCGCGGACGTCGGCCTCGTCCCCCGGCCTCCGGTCGCGGACGTCGGCCTCGCTCCCGGCGGCCACCGGCAGGTTCCCCTCCCCCCGGGCGGGCTCGCCGGCGGCCAGGATCTCCTCCCAGGAGGCCTCCGGGTCCTCCTCCCGGCCGGCCCCCTGCTCCCGCCCGGCGGACACCGTCCCGCGCCCCGGCTCCGCCTCGACCCCGGCTCCGTCCTCCGGGCCCGGGGCGTCCGCGGAGGACGGGAACCGCCGCGGGGGAGGCTCGGCGGAACCGGCCGCCGCCCCGCCCCGGGGCTCCGACCCTTCCCCGCCGTCCCCGTCGTCCTCGTCCGCCTCCGTCCCCCCGGACGCTCCGTCCCGGGGCCCGGGCCGTCCGTCGTCCGCCGCGCCCTCCCCGGTCCATTCGTCCAGCATCTCCCGGGCCGGCTCGTTGCGGGGGTCGACCTCCAGCAGCGCCTCCAGGCGACGGACCGCCTCCTCCCGGTTCCCCCGTTCGCGGGCCAGCACGGCCAGCGCCCGGAGCGCGACGAGGTTCTGGCCGTCGAGCTCCAGGGCCTGCTCGAACGCCTCCCGGGCGTCCTCGAGCTCGTCCAGGTCCCGCAGGCATCGTCCGCGGACGATATGTCCACTCGCATAATCCGGATGGCGGTCCAGCCCGTCCCCCAGGATCTCCAGGGCGCGGCCTGGATCGCCGGCCTTCCGGTGGAGGTCCGCCAGCCGAGCGAAGGCCAGGCTGTCCGGGTTCGCCCCGAGCTCGTCCTCGAAGCGCCGGATCTTCTGCTGGAGACGGAGGTCCGGTTCCATGGAGCGGCGGGAGGTGCGGGTGGGGGGGAGAGCGGGCACCGAACCGAGGAACGGTCGAACCTATCCGGTCGTTCTCGACCGTGTCAACGAGCGTCGCTTCGGTCCCGTTCCCACGGTTGCCGGCCCGTCCGCGCGCGGATACGTTGCCGCTCGCCGGGAGCGTCGTGCGCCGGCCTTCGCCGCCTCGCCCCTCCCGGGCACTTCGCCTTTCGTCCCACCACGCCAGCGGGAGTCCACGAGCGCCATGGTCATGCGCAAGATGCGCGAGAACACGAAGTGGATCATGCTCATCCTCACGGTGGCGTTCGTGGGGTGGCTGGTCTTCGACTGGGTGCAGAGCGGCACCGGCCAGGGCACGGCGGCCAACCCGACGGTGGCGGTGGTCAACGGCGAGGAGATCCGGTACGCGGAGTGGAACGAGTTCCTCCAGACCCAGCTCGAGCAGGCCCGCCAGCAGGTGGAGGGCTCGCTGAGCGACGAGGAGCGCCACCAGGCCGAGGAGCGGGCCTGGGACCAGCTCATCAACCAGCGGCTGATCCAGCAGGAGCTGGAGCGGCTGGGGCTCGAGGCCACCGAGGCCGAGATCAAGCAGGCGTTCCGCACCTCCCCTCCGCCGAGCCTCCGGAACCGGCCCGAGTTCCAGACCGACGGCGAGTTCGACATCCGGAAGTACCGCCAGTTCTTCGCCAGCGGGAACGTGGACTCCCGCCTGCTGCTGCAGATCGAGAACTACTACCGCCAGACCCTCCCCCGGATGAAGCTGCAGCAGCTGGTGGCCGACGAGGTCACCCTCACCGACAGCGACCTGTGGGAGGCCTACCGGGCGCGCAACACCAGCGTCCGCGCCCGCTTCGTCGCCCTGGCCCCCGGGGACGTGGTGGACGAGGCCCCGGAGGTCCCCGACGAGGAGGTCCGGAGCCACTACGAGGAGCACCGGGACGAGTTCTCCCGGCCCGCCACGGCGATCGTGGACGTGGTGAGCCTGGACGCCCGGCCCTCGGCCGAGGACTCGGCCCGGGCCCGGGCCCGGATCGACTCGCTGCGGAGCCTGGTCGGCGAGGGCGAGACCAGCTTCGCGGAGCTGGTGGACGAGATCGCCCGGGAGACGCCCGGCGATCTGCGGGCGGCCGAGATGGGGCCGGTGGGGCGGCAGGACCTCGTCGGCCCGCTCCAGGAGGCCGTCTTCTCGGCTCCCGTGGGGGAGCTGACCGGACCGGTCGAGACCCCCTCGGGTCTCCACCTCCTGCAGGTGACCGAGCGGGAGGGGGACGAGGCGAGCTTCAGCCACCTGCTGGTGCCCGTGCGGCTCTCGACCGAGGGCGAGGACCGGATCTTCGCCCGTATGGACACCCTGGAGGGCATCGCCCTGCGTGAGGGCCTCGAGGTCGCGGCCGACTCGGTCGGCGTCGAGATCCGCGACGACGTCGAGCTCGAGAAGGGTTCCGAGTTCGTGCCGGGGGCCGGCGGGCTGGGGGTGGCGGTCTCCTGGGCGTTCTCGTCCGACACGGAGGTGGGCGCGCTGAGCCAGTTCTTCGAGAACGCCTCCGGCTACCACCTCCTGGAGCTGGAGGAGCGCCGTCCGCCGGGGACGCGACCCCTGGAGGAGGTGTCGGGGGAGATCCGGGACCGGCTCCGCCGCCGGTCGCTGGAGGAGCGGGCCCGGTCGGAGCTGGAGGTGGTGGTGGAGCGCATCCGCAGCGGCGAGACGACCCTCGACTCGGTGGCCGAGGAGCGCGGCTGGGACTTCCGGCGGACCGCGGGCTCGTTCCAGCCGAGCCCGGGCGCGTTCGTCACGGGCCTCGGCCGGGCGACGCCGGCCGTCGGCGCGACCCTCGGGCTGGAGCCCGGCGAGGTGGCCGGCCCCTTCGAGGCGGCCGAGGGGCGGCTCGCCATCGTGGAGCTCCTCGAGAAGGAGGAGGCCGACCGACAGGCCTTCGAGCGGGAGAAGAACCGCCTGCGGCGGGAGCTTCGCCAGCAGCGCCGTCAGGCCCACGTCCAGCAGTGGATCCAGGCGCTCCGCGACGAGGCGACGATCCGGGACCTGAGGGACGAGGCCGACAGGGGCGGCGGCCGGGGCGGCGGCTCCCCGGCCCGCGCGTCCTGAGCCTCCGGCCGCCGGGAGTGGCGGGGGATCAGCCCTCCCGGCGGCCCTCCTCGCCGGGCGGGATCTCGTCCCGCTCCTCCCCGTCGACCCCCTCGATGGAGTCCTTGAACTCCCGGATCCCCTCCCCCAGGGAGCTGCCGATCTCCGGCAGGCGCTTCGCCCCGAAGAAGAGGAGCACGATCAGGAGGATCAGGAGCAGCTCCCAGATGCCCAGTCCGAACATGGTACGACGTCCTTCCGGTTGAGGCGCCCGGTCAGAGCAGCGAGCGGGCGAACCAGGCGACGAGGACGATCCCCACCGCGCTCAGCACGTTCACCCGGATCACGAGGGGACCCAGGGTCAGCGCGATCACCTGCAGGTCCATCGCCAGGGGCCCCAGGGTCGCCGAGACCGTGGTCACGAAGAACTCCCTCGCCGCGCTGGCCGGCAGCATGGCGACGACCTCCGTCAGCAGGCCGCCCACCACCAGCCCGGCCGCTGCCACCAGGGTGATCCTGCGGCCCGACCTCCTTCTCCTACCCCCGAACTCCATGCCCCGTGCCTTTCTCGCGTTGCGGGACGGGACGGACGTCGCCGTCCGCTCCGGGCGCCGACCTCACCGGCGCCGGCGCTCCACGAACTCCGCCGCCCGGTCCAGCGCGTCCCGGGCGGGGCCCGGCGGCAGGCCCTCGAGCCGGGCCCGGGCCCGGGCCACGTAGCTCCCCGCCCGTTCGCGGGCGGCCTCCACCCCGCCGCGCCGATCGACCAGCTCCCGGACCTCGTCGACCAGCCCTTCGGACGGCTCCGGGTCGTCGAACAGCCGCTCCACCCGGGCTCGCTCGTCGGACCGCATCTCCGGCAGCGCCGCGATCAGCGGCAGGGTCACCTTGTGCTCCCGGAGGTCCTGGCCGGTGGGCTTGCCGGTCTGGTCGGGCGAGGCGGTGTAGTCGAGCAGGTCGTCGGTCACCTGGAACGCCATGCCGAGCTGGTGGCCGTATCCGTGGAGGGTCTCCCGGTGCTCGGACGCCCCGAACATGGCGCCCAGCTCGCAGGCGGCGGCCATGAGCGAGGCGGTCTTGCACTCGCAGAGCAGGCGGTAGTCCTCCTCGCCGAAATCCAGCGCGTCCCGGGAGGTGAGCTGGCGCATCTCGCCCACCGTCATCCGGTTGGCCGCCGCCGCCAGAAGCCTCATGGCCTCGACGTCGTCCAGCCGCGCCATCTCCTCCAGCGCGCGGGAGTACAGGAAGTCCCCCAGGATGATGGCGACCTGGTGGGTCCAGCGGGCGTTCACCGTCGGCATCCCGCGGCGGCGGACCGAGTGGTCCACGGCGTCGTCGTGCACCAGCGTGGCCACGTGGATCATCTCCACCACCGCGGCCAGGGTCACGGCGTCCTCCTCGACGGCGGGGCGGCCTCCGACCTCGTTGCAGAGCAGCAGGAGCGTCGGCCGGAGCAGCTTGCCCTTCATCTCCAGCAGGTGGTCCGCCACCCGGTCGAGGGCCCCGAACTCGGCCTCGACGATCTCGGCGATGCGGCCCCGAACGGCGTCGAGCCGGTCCGCCACCGGCTCCCGGAAGCTCTGGAGGGCGGGCGGAGCGGCCTCGAGCATGCTCTCTCGACGGGGCGGAGACGGAGAGGAGGGCGGCGACGACCGGAACCTAGCGCGTTCCGCGCGGACCTGTCAAAGGTCGGACGCCGGCCCGCGGGCGCCGTCAGGCCTCCGCCCGGACGGTCTCCATGCGCTCGGCGACGTCCCGGAAGTCGATGTCGACGCTGTAGATCCGCTCGTAGCAGTCCAGGGCCTCCCGGGCGTCGCCGACCTCCTGGTGGGCGACGCCGAGCTGGTACAGGATGCCCAGCAGCTCGTGGTCCGGATGGCCCGGGATGTGGAGGGCCCGGTTCAGCACCCGGACCGCCACGCTGTACAGCTCCTTCTGGACGAAGGCTTCGCCGAGCAGCTCGAAGGCCCGGAGCGGCGGCTCGGGCGACCGGGTCGCCACCTGGAACTCGCGGATCGCGTCGTCGAGCTGGCCCATCTGGCGGAGCGCGACGCCCAGCTCCACGTGGGCCTCGGGATCCGCCTCGCCGGAGGTCTCCTGGACCTGGGCCCGGAACCCCACCAGCATGTCGTCGAAGTCGTACTCCCCCGCCTCGCCGCTGGCCTCGGCCGCCTCCCGCTCGGCCTCCAGGCGGCCCCGGATGCGCTCGCCCAGGTCGACGTAGCCCCGGTCGCCCTGCCCCGCGGCGTCCTCCGCCGGTCCCGCCTCGCCGCCCCGGTCCGTCCCGCCGGGCTCCTCCGCGTCCGCGTCGCTCTCGCGCCCTTCCGTCCCGGCCGCGGCGTCCGGCTCGGCGTCCAGCTCCTGGAGCAGCTCTCCCAGGTCCTCGTCGTCCTCCTCCGGGCCGGCCTCTCCCGCGTCGCTCCCCTCCAGGGCGTCGCGGGCGGCCTCGTGGTCCGGATCCAGCTCCAGCACCCGCTCGTACGCGGTCCGCGCCCGCTCCGAGCCGCTGCCGCCGAGCCGGCGGGCCAGCTCCGTCCAGGCCTCCACCGCCTCCTCCTCGGCGCCGGTGGCCTCCAGGATCTCGGCCCGGCGTCGCAGGTAGGCCGGCCGGTCGGGGGCCAGCTCGAGCAGCTTCTCGACGACCTCCAGCGCCGGCTCGTGTCGCCCGTCGGAGAGAAAGTTCTCGAGGACGCTTTCGAGCTGCTGCAGGGCCGCCTCGGTGCGGCCGCTCTCCTCCAGCACCTCGGCGTAGCGGAGGTGGACGGAGACCTCGGCGTCCTCGTCCGGCGCCTCCATCCCCTCGGGACCCGCGTCCTCGCCGCCGGCCTCTGGCTCCGCCTCGTCCAGCTCGAGAAGGATGTCCGACAGGTCCGAGGTGCCCTCGGTCGCCCCCTCCTCCGGCGTGTCCGTCGGCGCGGAATCCTGCTCGCTCCCGGAGGGCTCCGCCCGGCCGTCCCCGTCGGCCGCCCCGTCGTCCGGGGCGGCCGCCTCCTCGCCTCCGGCGCCCGCCCCGGCCTCGTCCTCCTCCCCGGCCAGGGCGTCCGGGTCGAGCTCCTCGATCCGGGAGCGGATCTCGGGCGCCTCCTCGTCCGCCCCCCGGGCGTCCTCCCACCACCCCACCAGGGCCTCGAGGGCCGTCTCCTCCCGGCCCTCGTCCACCATGGCGTCGGCGGTCTCCAGCAGCAGGTCCCGGTCGTCCACCAGGCGGGCCAGCTCGAGGCGCGCCTCCCGGACCTTGGCGTGCTCGCCCTCCTCCTCCAGCCGGGAGCAGTACTCCCCGAAGCTGTTGCGCGCCTCCGCCACGAGTCCGGTGGCGGCGTGCAGGCGGCCGAGGCTCCGGTGGACCTCCACCCGGTCGGGCGCCAGCCGCAGGATCTTGTTGCACAGGGCGATGGCACCGGTGTGGAGGCCCTGGTCGGCGTACCGCTCCACGGCCTCGTGGTAGAAGTGGACCGCCCTGTCGGTCTCGCCCTGGCGTCGATAGAGGTCGCCGACGCGGTTGTAGAGGGAGAGGTCGAGGGAGACCTCGCCGGTCTCCTCCGAGCGGCGGATCGCCTCGCGGTACAGCTCGATGGCCCGGGACCAGTTCTCCCGCTGCTCCTCGCGGCGGGCCTGGTTCTTGAGCTGGCTCACGCTTTTCGCCATGGCTCACCGTCCGGGGCCGTCCGGGCCTCGGGCCCGGGGGGTCGCCCTGCTTGCGGTCCGGAGACAGGTCCGCCCGGCGCGTCCGCCGATGCACGGCCCCCACGAAAGGGCACGTACTCGGGCGGATGCAGCCGGGCGGGACGCTCAGCGGACCCATTATAACCCCGCCCGGTGCCCTCGTACAGGGGGGGCGCCGCGTCCGGCCGACGACGCGGCACGCGCCGGGCGCCCCGGCGGCGGGATCAGACCCTCCCGGACTCCTCCCCTTCGCCCGGGAGGGCCCGGTCGACCACCTCGCGCAGCCGGCCGTCGCGGATCATCGCCGCCACCCGCTCCAGGTCGGGGGCCAGCGACCGGTCCTCTTCCAGCGGGGGCACCTCCTCGCGGACGAGCGCCAGCCCCTCCTCCACTCCTCGTCCCGACCGCAGCGGGCGGTGGAAGTCGACCGCCTGCGCCGCCGCCACGAGCTCCACCGCCAGGACGCGCTCCAGCGCCTCCACCGCGGTCCGGGCCCCCTCCGCCGCGTGCATGCCCATCGAGACGTGGTCCTCCTTCGCCGCGCCGGTGGGGATCGAGCCCCCGCTGGCGGGGTCGGCGGCGTGGCGGCAGGCCTGGACCTGGCTGGCCGCGGTCACCTGGAGCATCATCATGCCCGACCGCAGGCCCGGCTCCGGAGTCAGGAAGGCGGGCAGGTCCGAGAGGTCCGGGTTCAGGAGCCGCTCGGTGCGCCGCTCGCTGATGGCGGCCACGGGCACCAGGGCCGTGGCGAGATGGTCCAGGGCGGTGGCCACGGGCTGGCCGTGGAAGTTGCCGTTGGAGAGGACGCGGGGGCCCTCGGCGCCGTCGGCGAAGACCAGCGGGTTGTCGGTGGCCGCGTTGACCTCCGCCTCCAGGGTGCGGCGGACGAACCGGACGGTGTCCCGGGCCGTCCCGTGGACCTGGGGCATGCAGCGCACCGAGTAGGCGTCCTGGACCCGGGGATCGCCGTGCCGGTGGCTCTCCCGGATCTCGCTCCCGGCCAGGAGGGCCCGCAGGCGCCGGGCGCTCTCGGCCTGCCCCGGGTGGGGCCGGACGGCCTGGACGGCCTCGTCGAACGGCACCGGTGTCCCCTGGAGGCCCTCCAGCGAGGCCGCGCCGGCGAGGTCGGCGACCTCCAGCGCCGCCTCCGCCCGCAGCAGCGCCAGCGTGCCCAACGCCGTCATGCCCTGGGTCCCGTTCAGCAGGGCGAGACCCTCCTTGGGGGCCAGCTCCAGAGGCTCCAGCCCCGCCCGCCGGAGGGCCTCCCCGCCCCCGGTCCGCTCCCCCTCCACCACGGCCTCGCCCTCCCCGACCAGGACCAGGGCCAGGTGGGCGGCCGGGGCCAGGTCGCCGGAGGCCCCCACCGATCCGGCCCGGGGGATCACCGGGGTCACGTCCCGGTCCAGCAGCTCCAGCAGCCGCTCGACCAGGACCGGCCGGACCCCGCTGCGGCCCGTGGCCAGCGCGTTGGCCCGCAGCACCGTCATGGCGCGGGCCTCGGTCCGGTCCAGGGGCTCCCCGACCCCGCACGCGTGGCTCCGGACCAGGTTGAGCTGGAGCTCGCGCAGCTTCTCCCGCGACACCCGGACGTCCGACAGCTTCCCGAAGCCCGTGTTCACCCCGTAGACGGGCTCCTCGCCCTCCAGGACCTCCTCGACGGCCGCCCGGCTCCGCTCCATCCGCCGGCGGGCCTCCTCCGGCAGGCGGGTCGAGACCGCTCCCCCGCGCGCCACCTCGGCCACCTCCTCGAGGCGCAGGGAGTTCCCGTCCACCCGGACCGCCGATCCGTCGCTCACTGGGGAGGCTGACTCCGCTGGTTGTAGTCCACCTTCAGGTCCGGCGCGTCGGTGAGCCGGACCAGGAACTGGAAGACGAAGTTTCCGTTGGGGGCCTTGAGGAACTGGAAGCGCGCCTGCCACCGGTGGAGCTCCCTCACCAGGGAGACCCGGTGGGAGCCGAATTCGCTGTCCGTGAGGTTGTACGAGGTGTCCCAGTTCATGCTCCAGTTGGGGGTCGGCTGGAGCGACAGGTTCCAGGAGAGCGTCTGGCTGTCCCCCGTGCCGCCTCCGATGCCGCCCCCGGCGCCGCCGCCCTCCTCGCCCTCCCGGGACCGGTTCAGCGAGTAGCTGAGCGACAGGTTCCAGTGGCCCGTTCCGCCCGCCCTCCCGGCCGCGGTCTGCCCTCCGAAGCGGCCCGACGACGGCCGGCGCCGCGGGCCGCTCCCCGCGGATCCGGCGGCGCCCCCGCCGTCCCCGCCGAGCCCGAAGACGTCCCCCAGCGAGGTTCCCGAGCTCAGGCTGAAGGACGCGTTGACCTGGGTGAGGACCGGGTCGAACTGGCGGTCCGCGCCCCGCCCCGCGAACAGGTCGTGGGTGACGTTCAGCCGCAGGCCCCGCAGCAGGTCCGAGCTGATGCTGTTGCCCCAGCGGTCGGTGACCAGCAGCGGCTCGCCCTCGGCGGCCCGCTCGAAGTCGAACTCGAGGGCGTCGCTGCGGATCGCCAGCAGGGTGACCTTGCGCGCCCGATCCGTGGCCGGGGCCGTCCCGCCGTCCCCGCCGTCCCCGTCCTCCCCGTCCTCCCCGTCCTCCCCCTGGTCCTCGGCCCCGTCGTCCTCCGTCCCTTCGTCCCCGGAGACCTTGGCCTCGAAGGTCTGGTTGAGGGACAGCGTCAGCTCGTTGCGCGCGTCCCCGCCGGCCCCGGGGAAGCCCTCGACCTGGCGCAGGGAGGTGTCGGCCAGGGCGACCTCGGGGGCGTAGCGCCAGCGGAAGCGGGGGGAGATCTTGTGCCGGATCTGCGAGAAGGGGCCGACGCCCGGGAAGAACCCGAAGAGGTCGGTGCTGAGCGAGGCCCCCACGCTGTAGCGCGTGGGCAGGGAGACGAAGCCCCCGTCGGTGTCGCGCATCGAGTCCCCGCGGACGGTGTCGGGGGGCACGTCGGAGCGGAACCAGCCGCCGGAGAGGTCCACGGTCGGACGCAGGGTGGTGCTTCCCATCAGGTCGACCTGGAAGTCGGCCGACGCGTTCCAGTCGGCGGTCGCCCGCGAGGCGGTGGGGAGCTCGACGAAGGTGGTGTCGGCGGAGGCCGTGTCGTCGTCCGTGACGAGCCGCAGGCGGTCGGTGTCGCGCTGGTTGAAGGAGCCGCTGGTCGAGACGCTCAGCCGACCCAGCGAGAGCGACTGGCTGACGTTGGCCGTCGTCCGCAGCTCGTCGTCGGCCCGTTCCTGGCTCTGTCCTCGGCGCTGGAAGCTGGCCGATCCCCGCCAGGTCAGGTTGTTGAACGGCCCGGCCTGGCTCCGGGGGGCCTCGAACAGCGTCACCGGCGAGAAGGACACCGAGGCGTCCGGCAGGGTGGTGGTCACCTTGCCGTCCTCGCCGAGGAACTGCCGGCGCCGGCCGCTCACCTGCAGGTCGGCGAAGTCCAGGTCGTGCCTCAGCCCCACGTCGGTGTCGATGGTCTGGGTCTGCTCGCGCGGGTCGACGCTCCGGTCCCGGAGCAGCCGCTCGCTCTGCACGAACTCGGCGTCGGCGGTCAGCCGCGTGTCGGGCGTGATCCGCTGCTCGTGGTCCATCTGGAGCCGGAGGTTCTTGCCCGTCTCGCCCCACTCCTGGCTCACGCCGACGTTGCCCTCGATGAACTTCTTCATGAAGTGGTAGCGGAAGTCGGCGTTGAGGCGGGTGTACTGGCCGCTCCACCAGTCGACGGTGGTCCGGAGGTCCATGTGGCGGTTGATGGCCCAGTAGTAGCCCACGTCGCTGATCTGACGCTGGAAGCCGTCGGAGGTGCGGACCACGTCGTTGAAGCCGAACTGCGGCGGGATGATCCCGCTGCGGCGGTCGGGGCGGATGTCCTGGGCGAAGAAGGGCAGCCAGAAGATCGGGACCTCCGACACGTAAAAGGTCACCGGCCAGGCGACGATGACGTCCCGGCTCACCATCTTGATCTGGCCGGCCTGGAACCAGTAGTGGGGCACCTCCCGGTCGCACGAGGTGAAGCTGCCCCGGTTCACGTAGACCGTCTCCTGACCCACGGGCACGGCGTCGCCGCGGACGTTCCAGGTGGCCCCCTCCTGGGCGAAGCTGGTCCGGGCGTCCAGCACCGTCCCCTTCAGGCGGGAGACGTCGTAGTACAGCACCGAGTCGGTGGTCATCTGGCGCTGCTGCTCCCCCGGGCTGGCCAGCACGACGTTCCCCCGGGCCGAGACGAACTGCAGGCGAGCGCGATAGGCGATCGAGTCGGCCCGGAGCGCCGCCTGTCCGTAGTTCACCTGGGCCGAGTCCCGGAGCCGGATCCTGCGGTCGGGGACCTCCAGCGTCACCTCCCGCCCGCGATACTCCACCACCCTGTAGCCCGACAGGCCCCGGAGGCGCTCGAAGACCGAGTCCCGTTCCGGGAAGGAGCCGCCGGCGAGCGCCTGCCGCATCTGCTCCGGGTCCGGCAGACGATCCGTGGTGTCCGCCGCGGCGGTGTCCGTCGCGGCCGTGTCCGTCGGCACCGTGTCGTCCGCCGCCGCGGCGGCGGTGTCGGCGGCCGCCGTGTCCGCGGGCTCGCCCCCGGCCTGCGCCGAGAGGGCGCCGGGCCCGCCGGCCAGAGCGATCAGGCCCGCCAGGACGGCGGCCGCGGCCCCGGGGCGCCCGATCACGGGTCCGCCTTCCGCGCCCGTCGTCGGGCCACCAGCCCCACCAGCCCGACGGAGCCCTCGTAGAGCAGGGCCATCGGTCCGATCATCAGCAGCATGGTGCCCACGTCGGCGGGGGTCAGGATCGCCGCGGCCACCGCGATGCCCACGTAGGCGTGTCGCCGGTAGCGGCGGAGCCCGTCCGGGGTGACGATGCCGATCAGCGAGAGCAGGACCAGCACCACCGGCATCTCGAAGATGAGGCCGAAGGCCAGGATCATGCGCGTGGCGAAGCGCAGGTACTCGTCGATGGTGATGATCGGCGTCAGGTGCTCGGTCTGGAACGCGAGCAGGAACTCGAGCCCGATCGGGAGCACCAGGAAGTAGGCCATCGCCAGGCCGGCCAGGAACAGCAGGAAGGCCACCCAGATGCCCGGCACCGCGAACCGCTTCTCGTGCTCCATCAGCGCCGGCTCGAAGAACCGCCACGCCTGGTAGGCCACGACCGGCAGGGCGAGGACGATCCCGGTGACGAAGGCCAGCTTGAACGTCACCACGACCGGGGTGGTGGGGCTGGTGAAGAGCAGGCGCTCGTCCGGCAGCAGGCCACGGATGGGCGCCGCCAGGATCCGGATCAGGTCGAGCTCGGTGACCACGAAGAAGCCCAGGACCGACGCCGCCCCCACCGCCGCCAGGCTCCAGATCAGACGGGAGCGCAGCTCCTCGAGGTGGTCGAGGAACGGCATCTCGGCCGCGTCGTCCTCCATCACTCCCCGCCGTCCGTCTCCCGGAACAGGTCCACCTGTCCCTCCGCGTCGTAGCTGGCCCGCCGGACCATCTCCCGCAGCTCCTCGATGAACTCCGTGGTGTCCTGGAAGTTGCGGTACACCGAGGCGAAGCGGACGTAGGCGACCTGGTCCAGGTCCCGGAGGCGGGCCATCACCAGCTCGCCGATCCGCTGGCTGTCGATCTCGCGCTCGCCGGAGGACTCCAGGGCCTCCTCCACGCCGTCCACCAGGCGCTCGATGTCGTCCCGGGAGACGGGCCGCTTCGCACAGGCGACCTGCACGCTCCGCAACAGCTTCTGGCGCTCGTAGGGTTCGCTGGAGCCGTCGGCCTTGCGGACCGTCATCGGCTCGCGCTCGACCCGCTCGTAGGTGGTGAACCGGTGGCCGCAGGAGCCGCACTCCCGCCGACGACGGACGGTCCGGCCGCCGCGGCTGAGCCGGGAGTCGACGACGCGGCTCTCGTTGTCCTCACAGGCGGGGCATCGCACGGGTCGGAGGGAGCGAAGAGGAGAGGAAGGACGCGCGGAGGGAGAGGCGCCCGGGGCTACCCCCCCTCGAGGTTCTCGAGCCGGTCGCGGGCGAGGGAGGCCTCCGGGCTGTCGGGATAGCCCTCGACGACGCGGGAGAAGAAGACCCGCGCGTCGTCGGTGTTCCCCCGCTCCAGCTCGATGCGGCCGCTCCTGTACAGGGCCGCGGCCGCCCGGCGGGAGTCCGGGAAGAGCTCCACGACCCGCCCGTAGGCCTCGAGGGCCCGCCCGGGCTCGCCGGCCTCCGCCCAGCTCTCGGCCACGTAGTACTGGGCGTCGGGCGCCAGGTCGTGGTCCGGGAACTGGGAGAGGAAGTCCTGGAGACCCGATCGGGCGGTCCCGTAGGCCCCGCGGCGGAACTGCTGGAGGGAGGCCTCGTAGAGCTGCCGGGGGTCCTCGGACCCGCCGTCGCCCTCCTCGGCCGCGGCCGACGCCGTGTCGCCGGCGGCCGCGTCGCCCTCGGCCGCGTCGCCGGCCCGGTCGCCTCCCGCCTCCGAGCCCTCCGATCCGTCCCCCCCGGCGGCCGAGCTCGTCACCTGCTCGCTCAGCCGGGTGATCTGGCGCTGCGTGGCCCCCACCAGCGCGGCGACCCGTCCGAGCTCCTCCTGGAGGCGGTCCAGGCGCCGTCCCAGCTCCCCGCGGTCGGTCATCTGCCGCCCCTGCCGGGCCTCCAGGCTGTCGACCAGGGCCCGGCGCAGCCGGGTCATCTCGGCCCGCAGGCTGTCCTGGCCCTCCTGCAGCTCGTCCATCTCCGCGACCAGGGCCCGCTCGGTCTCCTCCAGCGCGCCCGAGGAGGCACAGCCGGCCGCCAGCATCAGGGCCGCGGCCGCGGCGCCGGCCGTCAGGGAGCGTCGCACGGGCGGTCCTCCCGGCTCAGAGCTCGCCCAGGTCCTGGATGACGAACTCCGCCCGCCGGTTCTGCGCCCAGGCCTCCTCGGTGGACCGGTCCACCAGCGGCCGCTCCTCGCCGTAGCTCACGGTCCGGACGATGGCCTCCTCCGGCACCCCGAGCTCGAGCAGGTACTGCTCGGCGGCGTTCGCCCGGCGCTGCCCCAGGGCCATGTTGTACTCGTTCGAGCCCCGCTCGTCGCAGTGGCCCTCGACGACGACCCGGAGCCCGGGGTTCTCCCGGAGCACCTCGGCCTTCCGCTGGAGGACCTCGGCCGCCTCGTCGGTGACGTTCGACTGGTCGAACTCGAAGTGGATCCGCTCCCGGACGGTCTGGACGACCTCGAGCCGGTCCAGCTCGCCTTCCGCCCGCTCGGCGCAGTCGGTGCCCCCGTACTCGCTGCGCGCCCGGCGGTACAGCTCACGGGCCTCCTCGTAGTTGCCCGCCGTGACGGCGGCGAGCGCCTGCTCGCACAGGTCCTCGGCCTCCGCCTCCCGCTGACGGGCGCGCTCGATGGAGTCGGCCCGGGCGGCCGAGTCGGCCCGGGCCATGCTGTCCCGATCGGCCTGGGGCTCGGTCTCGGGCGGCGGGTTGCCCCCGCAGGCCGCCAGGCCGGCGGTGAGGAGGACGAGGGCCGTGAAACGGAGCGGATGACGCATGGATCGGTTCCTTTCTTCTCGTATCGGTTCTCGACCCCGCACGGACGAGGCGGCGGCGCCGCGGCTCGCGCCGGCGGCGGGTCCGACGGGCGCTCCGCGGCGGAGCGGCCGACGTCCCGGCGGCCGGAGGTCCCTTCAAGCTACGGGGGCGAACCCCTCGTGCCAACTCCCGCGGCCGGTCCCCCGCGACCGTCCCCGGGGCTCGGCCCTTCAGTCCTCGCCCGGGAGGGCCGGCGACCAGTCGGGCGTCTGGTCGACCTGGTTGGCCACCAGGCGCCGCAGGCTGCCGGTGACGGTGTCCAGCACCCACAGGGCGTGATAGCCCTCCCGGGTGGATCGGAAGACCAGGTGGCGCCCGTCCGGCGCCCAGCTCGGCTCCTCGTTGGAGCCCTCGCTGGTGAGCACCCGGCGGTCCGAGCCGTCCGGGTTCACCGTGACCACCTGCCACCCCCCGTCGATCCACGCCTGGTAGGCGATCCGCCCGCCCGTGGGCGACCAGTCGGGCGACGCGGCCGAGCCGCGCTCCCCGTAGACGTACCGGCTGATCAGGCCGACCCCGCCGCCCCCCACCCGCTGGACGTAGACCTGCTGTTCGCCCAGCGGCGTCGCCTCGTAGGCGAAGCGGTCGCCCGAAGGGGCGTAGGTGGGGTTGAGCGCGTCGCCGGGCGAGGCGTCGGTGAGCCGTCGGGGACAGCAGAGGGGGTCGAGCTGCAGCTCGATGACCTCCGACCCGGCGCTCCTGCCGTCCTCCTCCACGGTGCGCGCCACCAGGATCCGCTCGCCGTCGGGATGGTAGGCCGGGGTCAGGTTCACCCCGGCCCGGTCGGAAAGCACCCGGACCTCGCCGCTGGACAGGTCCTTCTCGTAGACCGAGGGGCCCCCGTCCCGGTAGGAGACGTACGCCACCCGCTCGCCGTCCGGCGCGAACGCGGGCGAGTACACGATGGCCGAGTCCCGGGTCAGCCGGCGGAGGTTCCGGCCGTCGCTGTCCACCATCCAGATGTCGGAGCCCTCGTCCGACGTCTTCCGCCGGAAGGCGATGCGGCTGGCCGCCATGCCGGGCTCGCCGGTGGCCCACCGGACGACGCGGTCGGAGACCCGATGGACCGCCATCCGGAACCCCTCCGCGTCCGGCCCGGGCAGGGTGAAGGCCTGCACCTCCTCGAGGCGCCGGTAGACCACGTCGTGGAGCGCGACGCGGAGGAGCGGCTCGTCGGCCGACCCCGACAGCTGCGCCGTGACGAGCCACTGCGCGCCGAGACCGTTCCACAGCTCGTAGCGGACCCCGGACCCCCGGCCCACCGAATCCGGCACCTCGAGCATGTCGAAGCGATCCGAGTACCGGAGGTCGCGCCGGAGGATCGAGTCCACCCGCGCCGCGGCCCCCTCCAGCTCGTCCGTCTCGGCCCGCGCCCCGCGGAGGACGAGGGCCGGCAGGTACCCCGGACGGTACGTCAGGCCGACGCGCACCTCGCCGGGCTCCTGGGCCGAGGCGCCGGGCACGGACGGCGCCGCGGACGCGAGGACGACCGCCAGCAGGACGGCCGGGAGCGGGAGACGGGATCGGGAAGGCGTCATGGCGGACCGATCGGAGGGGTCAGTAGACGGTCGGATCGAAGAAGAAGGACACGCGCAGGCGGTCCCGGGGATAGTCCTCCGGCAGGGGGCCGAAGGCCCGCCGCCGCCCCGCGGCCTCCACGGCGCCCCGGGCCTCCAGGTCGAAGGCGGTGTTGCCGGAGCGCCGGATCCACTCGATGTCGCTCACCGATCCGTCCTCGTGGATCACGAAGGAGAGCTCGGCCCGGAGGTGCTGGACCCCCGTCGGGGGCCGCCAGTAGCGGTTCACCTGCTCGATGATGGACTCCAGGTAGTCGGGGAACGGGAAGTTGGCGCCCTCGAGCTGTACGTTGACCGGGTCCTCGCCCTCCTCGGGCGCCCGGGCCGGCTCGCGCTCGGGTTCCCGGCGGGGCTCCTCCTCCTGCTCCACCTTCGGCGTCTCGGTGTCCGGCTTCGGCCGCTCGGTGGGCTCGGGGGGCGGGGGCCGGTGCTCCTCCTCCGCCTCCTCCGCCGGCCGCGGGTCCTCCCGGACCGGGGCGTCCTCGGCGGCCGGCGCCACCAGCTTGACCCGGTAGGTGTCCGGGGGCGGCGGGGTGGCGAGGCCCGGAGCCGCCCGCAGGAGCAGGAGGCCGGCCACCGCGTGCAGGAGGACCGAGCCCAGGACCGCCGCGGGCGGCAGGCTCCGGTCGTCCGCGTCGTCCCGGGCCTCGTCGAGCACGGGGACGGCTCAGCCGCCGCTCTCGGAATCGGGCAGGGCCACCAGGCTCACCGTCTCGATCTGCGCCTCCTTGAGCGTCCCGATCACCCGGAGCACCCGGCCGTAGGCCACGCCCTCCGCGCCCTTCACGTAGACCGTGGGGGAGCCCCGCCGCTCGACGGCCTGGACCACGGTGGACTCGAACTCGTCCATCGAGACCGGGGCGTCGTCCAGGTAGATCTGGCCGTCCTCGTCCACCGAGACCACCATGCCCTCCTCGGCCTCCAGCGGGCGCGCCGGCGCCCGCGGGACGTCGATCTCTACCCCTCCCTGGAGGATGGGTGCCGTGATCATGAAGATGATCAGGAGGGTGAAGGCGACGTCGACCAGGCTGGTCACGTTGATCTCCGCCCGGACGGACAGCTCCTCGCGTCCGCCGCCCCCGTGCCGGAACGAGCGCCTCACGGCCGGCGCCTCCCGCCGGTCATACCCGCCCCTCCCGCGCCAGCGAGCCCACGAACTCGCTGGCGAAGCCCTCCAGCTCGCTGGTGAAGAGGCCCAGCTTCGCCGCGTAGTGGTTGTACGCGATCATCGCCGGGATGGCCACGGCCAGCCCCACCACCGTGGTGATGAGCGCCTCGGCGATGCCCGGCGCCACCGCGGCGATGTTGGCCGACCCCTGGGCGGAGATGCCGATGAAGGAGTTCATCACCCCCACCACGGTGCCCAGCAGGCCCAGCAGGGGGCTCACCGTGCCGATGATGGCCAGCCAGGTGAGCCCGTGCGCCAGGTCGTCCCGCTCCTCGGACACCTCCTTCTCCAGCACCATCCACAGGGTGTCGAGCTGGGCCGGGCTGATGCCGCTCCGCTCGCGCGCCTCGTCGGAGAGGGCGCGGGGGCGCAGCTCGGTGAAGAAGTTCACGCCCTGCCGGAAGACCCGGGTGTAGGGCGAGGGGTCGAGCCGGGCGAGCGTCCGATGCACGTCCTCCAGCCCGGAGGCGCGCTCCATGCCCTCGACGAAGGCGTCCCCCTCCCGCTCGACCCGACGGAACTCCGACCACTTCCAGAAGATCAGGACCCAGGAGACCACCGAGAAGACCGCCAGCAGGACCAGCACAAGCTGGGTGGCCGGCGTGGCCTCCAGGGCCATCTCCCAGGGGCTCGTGGGCAGGGCGCCCGGCCCCTGACCGCCGCCCGCCTGCTGGATCAGCGCCGCGGCCGTCATCGTGCCGGCCCCGTCCCGGGCTCCGGGCGCTCCGCCTGGCTCGTCTTCGTCGTGGTCACGCCGCTCCCGTCGCTCGTGGTTCGCTTCCCGCCCGGCCGGCTCAACCGCCGCCGCCGGACCGCTCGTCGTCCCTCTCCGACCCCTCGTCCTCCTCCTCGGCGTCCCCGTCCGCGTCGGGCGCGTCCACGTCGAAGAGGCGCCGCGCCACGTCCAGCAGATCGGAGCCCTCTTCCCGGGCCGCCAGCTCGCGGAGACCCACCGTCGGGGCGTGCAGCACCTTCTTCAGCGCCAGGCGCGAGGCCCGGTGGATCCCCTCCCGCTCCTCCTCGTCCAGCCCCTCGATGCCGTCCAGCGCCTCCCGCATCTCCCGCTCCCGGATCCGCTCGGCCCGCGAGCGGATGGCCCGGATCAGCGGCACCGCCTCCCGGGCCCGGTACCAGCGCCAGAACGCCTCGGCGTCCTCCCGGAGGAGGCGCTCCGCCCTCTCCCGCTCGGCGTCGCGGGCCTCCTCGGTGGCCTCGACGACCCGCTGGAGGTCGTCGATGTTATACAGGAAGACGTCCGGCAGGTCCCCCACGGCCGGCTCGACGTCCCGCGGCACGGCGATGTCGATGACCACGAGCGGCTCGTCGCCGGCGTCCCGCAGCTCCCGGATCCGGTCCACCGTGACCACCGGATGGGGCGCCGAGGTGGAGGTCACGAGCAGGTCGAGGCGGTCCAGCCGTCCCCAGACGTCCTCGTAGGCCACGGCCCGGGCTCCGCTCCGGCGGGCCGTCGCCTCGGCCCGGTCCACGGTCCGGCTGGCCACCAGCGTCTCCTCCACCCCGCGGTCCCGGAACGCCGCCAGCGTCGCCTTCCCCATCTCTCCGGCCCCCACGACCGCCGCCCGCAGGCCGTCCAGCGACCCGAACACCTTGGAGGCGAGCTGGACGGCGGCCGACGGGACCGAGGCCGCCCCCCGGGCGATCCGGGTGCGCGCCCGGACGTCCCCGCCGGCCGCGAGGGCGGTCTGGAAGAGCCGATGGAGGACCGGGCCCACCGGCTCCGGCTCCTCCGCCCGGGCCGCCTCGTAGGCGTCGCTCACCTGCCCCTGGATCTGGGGCTCGCCCACCACCATCGAGTCCAGACCCGAGACCACCGCCAGCAGGTGCTCGGCCGCCGACCGGCCGTGCCGCGCGTAGAAGTAGTCCCCCGTCTCCCCCGGATCCATGGCGGCGTGCCGCGACAGGGCCTCGACGGCCGCCCGCTCGGCGACCTCCCGCCCCTCGGCGTGCAGGTAGACCTCGGAGCGGTTGCAGGTGGAGAGGACCACGCACTCCTTCACCCCGCCGCGGCCGCGGAGCCGCCCGAGCACGGCCTCCAGGTCCTCCTCGTCCACGTGGAAGCGCTCCCGGACCTCGATGGGGGCGGTCCGGTGGTTCGCACCGACGACGCTCAGCGTCACGGCCGCCTCCCGGGGCGCGCCGTCGGGGCCGACCGGTCCGGCCGACGGCCGACCGGTCCGCGCCGACGCCGGCTCGGACGCCCGGACGATCTCACAGGAAGAAGCCCGAGCCCCCCGTCAGGGCCCGCAGCAGCCCGAACGCGGTCGCCGTGACCACGAAGGCGGCGGTCGTGGCCGAGGCGGAGCGCCGGTCCCGACCGCCCGGCACCAGCCGGGCCAGGATGGCGCCGAGATAGGCCACCCAGCTCACGACCCCGAAGACCACCTGGGGGTTGCCGAACTCCCAGCCGCGGCCGTAGGTGAGCGTCCAGCTCCACCCGACGATCAGCCCGAGGGTCAGCCCGGAGAAGCCCGCCGCCAGCCCGACCCGGTGCAGGCGATCCAGGGTCTCCAGGGGCGGCAGGAAGCTGAAGACCTGGCCGAAGTCCTTGCGCTTGAGGGAGCGGAACTGGAGCAGGTACATCGCGGCGGACGCCGAGGCGATCGTCAGGGCCGCGTAGCCGACGAAGACGGTGGCGACGTGGGCCACGAACCAGGGGCCCCGGAAGGCGGTCTGGCGGACCGCCGGCTCCAGGCCCACCGCCACCGCCTCGGCCAGGAGCAGCACGATGAGCGGCACCACGAAGAGCGCGGCCGGCCGGACCTCCTCCCGGAGGGACGCCCCGAGGAGCAGCCCGGCGACGGCCAGCGCCAGCGTCGACGAGGCCGGGCCGAGCCCCACCAGCGGGAGGGAGCCGCGGGCCGCCGTGAAGACCGCCAGGGCCAGCAGGTGCAGGCCGCCCGCGGCCACGGCGATCCGCCAGCCGGTGGTCATGGCCGCGGACGTCACGTCTCCGTCCCGGAAGGCGCGGAAGAAGACGCCCCAGGCCCCCAGGTAGGCCGCCAGGGCGGTCAGGTGGAGGAGGACGACGACGTCCACGGCGGGTTCCGGCCCGGCGTCAGGTCCGGCGGGGAGACGGGCGGCGGGGGCCGCTCCCGCGGCGCGGCTCGAGCCCGGCCGGCCCCCTCACCGGTCCCCGGCCACGGCGCGCCGGACCAGCACGGCCGTCGATCCGCGCCGCATCCCGACGTCGCGGGTCTCCACCACCCGGGCCGTCGAGGTCTCCGGCCGCACCCGGACCAGCCGGAGCACGGCCAGCCGGTCCTCCGGGTCGGCCGCGGTCGGATCGTCCGCCCCCTCGGCGAAGACCATCATCTCGTCTCCGGTGGACAGCCCGGCGTCCGACCCCGCGTCCAGGAAGACCCGATCGTTGGTGCCCACCAGCGCCTGCCGGGTCTCCAGGCCGAGCACCCGGGCGACCACGGTCTCCTCGGCCGACTCCAGCGCACGGAGCTCCCGGCCCTCGAAGGGCTCGGCCGCGATCACGGGGTCGCCGACCTGGTAGTCGGCGAAGATCGACCGGACCCGCGCCCGGGCCGAGTCGGCCTCGACCGAGAGCACCTCCAGGAGCGCCAGGGAGTGGACGACCCGTCGTCCCCCCGGCAGCGTCCGCCCGCGGCGGATCGCCTGCAGGACGTCGCCCGGCTCCACGCCGAGGCCGTCGAGGGAGACGACCACGCGGTCGCCCCCCCGAACGGTGGGCGGGATGTCCAGCCCGAGGGGGTTCGTCCGCAGGAGCCGGAGGGTCACGCCCCGGGGACGGAGATCGCTCCAGTCGGCCAGGAAGGAGACGCGGTAGAAGTCGCTGGGCGAGACCAGCGCCGGCGCCTCCGCTTCGTCCAGGGTGAGACGGCTCACCGTGACCCCCCGCTCGGGGGCCTCGTCGAAGACGGAGGGGCCCGCGAAGGGATCCTCGGTCGTGTCCCGCGGCTCGGCCTCCGCGGGCTGCTGGGCGGCCAGCGGCGCAGCGGCCACCAGCAGGAAGGCCGTCAGCGCCCCGGCGACGGAGCGGAGGCGGAAGCGCCGGCGCGCCGCCGGGCGGGGGACGTCGGTCGTGTCGGGTCGCGGTCGCGTCTGCATGGGGGGCCTCCCCGTGGAGTGGCGGGCCGTGCCCTCCCCCCGCGGCCCTCGGGGGCGCCGCGGCCGGCCTCGGCGGGACGTGTCACGTCCTGCAGTTCCGGCCGAAAGATCGGGGAAACCGGCCCTGCACGCAATCTCGCCGGCTCAGAACGGGAGGTCGTCCTCGCCGCCCATGATCTCGTCCTCCGAGAAATCGGGCTCCTCCCCGTCGCCGCCGGCCTCGCTCCCGGCTCCCCCGCCCCCGCCCGGGCCGCGCGGCCCCGGCGCCGGACGGGAGGGTCCGCCGCCGCTCGCGCCCTGGCCCCGGCCGCCGAGCATGATCATCTCCCGGGCCCGGATCTCGGTGGTGTAGCGGGTGCGGCCGTCGTCGCCCTCCCACTGCCGGTACTCGATCCGGCCCTCGATGTACACCCGATCGCCCTTGGAGAGGTACTGCTCGCAGATCTCGGCGAGCTTGTCCCAGGCCACCACCCGGTGCCACTCGGTCCGTTCCTGCTCCTCGCCGCTGCGGTCGTTCCAGCGGCGGCTCGTGGCGATCGAGAGCGTGGCCACCCGGGTGCCCGAGCTGGTGCTTCGCACCTCCGGGTCCGATCCCAGGTTGCCGATGACCATGGCCTTGTTGAGGCTCCGCGACATCCGTCTCCTCCCCCTGGCTGTGGGCTGATGACCTCGCGTGCGGCGGCGGGCGGCGGGCGTCCGAGAACACCCGTGAGAGCGGGGGAAACCTGCCCCTCGTCCGGGAACCCTGTCAACGTGCGGGACCGCCGGTCTCCCGGATCAGCATCAGGGCGTCCTCGCGGGGGGTCCGGTAGTAGCCCCGCTTGCGTCCGATCCGGCGGAACCCCGTCGACCGATAGAGGCGACGGGCCGCCCGGTTGCTCTCCCGCACCTGGAGGAAGATCCGCTCGGCGCCCCGCTCCCGCGCGGCGGCCGCGGCCGCCTCCACCAGGGTCGAGCCCAGGCCCGCCCGGCGGCGCTCCGGCGCCACCGCCAGGTCGCCGAGCTCGGCGATCCGCCCCTCCCGCCAGAGCGCGACGTACCCGGCCACCCGGCCGCCCCGGCCCGCCACCAGCAGCGCCGCGTCGGGACGGGCCATCACCCGGCGGAACGCCCGGTCCGCCCACGGCTGGGCGAACGAGGCCCGCTCGATGCGGAGGATCGCCGGCAGGTCGCCGGCGCGGGCCGGACGGACGGGGGGCGGCGGTCGAACGCCGGCCGGCTCAGACGCCACGCTCGGCCCCCGATCCCCGCACGTATCGGGGCTCCCAGCCGGCCGGATCGGCGACCCGGCCGGCGTCGGGCCAGGCCGCCGCCAGCCGCAGCAGCGCGCCGCCCCGCGGCACGGCGAAGAGCGGCGGCAGCACCCGGCCGCCGGCCTCCTCCAGGGCCGGGCCGTGGGGGCCCGTCCCGGGCCCGGCGAAGGTCCAGCCGGGCCCCAGCCGGGCGGCCAGCTCGTCCACGCCGATCACCTCGGGGGGACGGGAGGGGTCCGGTCGGTCCAGCGTCCTCCACGCCGCGGCGTAGACCTCGTCCCCCCGGGCGTCGATCAGGGCGCAGACGCGCTCGTCGAGGCCCGTCCCGGCGGCCACCGCCGCCAGGCTGGTGTAGGCGCGGAGCCCGGCCCCCGTCGCGGCGCACAGGCCCTTCGCCAGCGAGGCGGCGATGCGCACGCCGGTGAACGACCCGGGTCCGGCGCCGACGACCACCTCGTCCAGGTCGGCGGGACGGAAGTCGGCGCGCTCCAGCAGCCGCCGGGCCTCGGGCAGGACCGTCTCCGAGTGGGTCGCCCGGACCGAGAGCGTCGTCTCCGCCAGCAGGTCCCCGTCCTGCCCCGCGGCCACGCTCCCCAGGCGGGTGCTGGTGTCCATCGCCAGCCTCAGCACGGCCCGCCCCCCTCGCCGGCGTCCGGATCCGGGCCCTCTTCGCCGGGCGCCGGGATCGGCGGCGCGCCGCCCCGCGAGGCCGCCTCGACCCTCCGGCGCTCCCCCCCGGCCGCGAAGTCCAGCCGCACCTCCCAGCGCGCCTCCGGCAGCCGGCGTCCCGCCCGCTCGGCCCACTCCACGAAGACCGGCCCGCGGGCGTCCACCAGCCCGTCCCAGCCCAGGTCGTCCAGCGCGTCCGGCCCGTCCAGCCGGTAGAGGTCCACGTGGTGGATCGGACGGCGCTCCCGGGGGCGATGGTGGTTGTGGAGGGTGAAGGTGGGGCTCCGGACCTCGCCCTCCACGCCCGCCCCCCGACAGGCGGCCCGGACCAGGGTGGTCTTGCCCGCCCCCAGCGGACCGATCAGCGCCACCGTCACCCCGGGCCCCTCCCCCGGCTCGGTGGCGGTCCGGCCCAGGGCACGGCCCCACCGCCGGAGCTCCGGCTCGTCCAGCTCCGCTCGGATCCCGGCCTCCCGGTCCCCGGACGCGCCGGGCTCAGCCACCGCCCCCGCCCCCGCTCTTGATGGCGTCCAGCCGGGAGCGGGGCGCCGCCTTCCCGCCGTCGCCCTCCCCCAGCTCGGCCTTCACCTCGTAGAGCTCGTCCCGGAGACGGGCCGCGCGCTCGAAGTCCATCTCCTCGGCCGCCTCCCGCATCTCCTCCTCCAGCCGGCGCACCAGCTCGGCCGGCTCCATGTCGCCGTAGCCCGCGTCCTCCTCCCGCACCGAGGCGGCCGGGGCCTCCCGGGCGTCGGCCACCGAGGTGGAGAAGCGGATCTGATCCACCGACTTCCGGATCGTCTCCGGCTCGATCCCGTGCTCCTCGTTGTGCTCGGCCTGGATCCTCCGCCGCCGCTCGGTCTCCTCGATGGCCCGGCGCATCGAACCGGTCACCCGGTCGGCGTAGAGGATCGCCTTGCCGTTCACGTTGCGGGCCGCCCGGCCGATGGTCTGGATCAGGGAGGTCTCCGAGCGCAGGAAGCCCTCCTTGTCGGCGTCCAGGATGGCCACCAGCGACACCTCCGGCAGGTCCAGGCCCTCCCGCAGCAGGTTGATGCCCACCAGCACGTCGAACTCGCCCAGCCGCAGGCCCCGCAGGATCTCCACCCGCTCGATGGAGTCGATGTCCGAGTGCATGTAGCGGACGTCGACGCCCCGGGCGTGGAGGAACTCCGCCAGGTCCTCCGCCATCCGCTTGGTGAGGGTGGTCACCAGGACCCGCTCGCCGCGGTCGGCCCGGTCGCGGATCTCGGCCAGCAGGTCGTCCACCTGGTCGCGGACCGGGCGGACCTCGACCTCCGGATCCAGCAGGCCCGTCGGGCGGATGATCTGCTCCACCACCACGCCGCCCGACTTCTCCAGCTCGTAGTCCCCCGGCGTGGCGCTCACGAAGAGCGTCTGCGGGACGATCTCCTCCCACTCCTCGAACTTCAGCGGCCGGTTGTCCAGGGCCGAGGGGAGCCGGAAGCCGTGCCGGACCAGCGTCTCCTTCCGGCTCCGGTCTCCCTTGTACATGCCGCCGATCTGCGGGACCGTGACGTGCGACTCGTCCACGAAGACCAGGTAGTCGTCGGGGAAGTAGTCGAGCAGGCAGTAGGGCCGCTCGCCCGGCTCCCGGCCGTCCAGGTAGCGGGAGTAGTTCTCGATGCCCGGGCAGAAGCCCATCTCCTTCATCATCTCCAGGTCGTACTTCGTCCGCTGCTCCAGGCGCTGGGCCTCCAGGAGCTTGTCCCGCTGGCGCAGCTCCATCAGCCGCTCCTCCAGCTCCCGCCCGATCTGCTCGATGGCGCGCTCGATCCGCTCCCGCTCGGTGGCGTAGTGGGTCGCCGGGTAGATGGCGGTCCGCCCGAGGCGGGCGATGGTCTCGCCGGTGAGCGGATCGATCTTGGAGATCTTCTCGATCTCGTCGCCCCACATCTCCACCCGGACCGCCTGCTCCTCGTAGGCGGGCAGGACCTCGATCACGTCGCCCCGGACCCGGAAGGTGCCCCGGTGGAAGTCCAGGTCGTTGCGGCGGTACTGGATGTCGACCAGCCCCTGCAGGATCTCCCGCCGGGGGATCTCCTGCCCCTCCTCCAGGGTGAGCATCGTGGCCTCGTAGCCGCGGGGGTCGCCCAGGCCGTAGATGGCCGAGACCGAGGAGACCACGATCACGTCCCGCCGCTCCATGAGCGCCGAGGTCGCCCGGAGCCGGAGCCGGTCGATGTCCTCGTTGATGGAGGCGTCCTTCTCGATGTAGGTGTCCGTCTCCGGGACGTAGGCCTCCGGCTGGTAGTAGTCGTAGTAGGAGATGAAGTACTCGACGGCGTTCTTCGGGAAGAACTGGCGCAGCTCGCCGTAGAGCTGGGCGGCGAGCGTCTTGTTGTGGCTCATCACCAGCGCGGGCATCCCCGTCTCGGCGATGACCCCCGCCATGGTCACCGTCTTCCCGCTGCCGGTGACGCCCAGCAGGGTCTGCCAGCGGTCCCCCCGCTCGACGCCCTCCGTCAGCTCCCGGATCGCCTGGGGCTGGTCGCCGGTGGGCTCGAAGGGGAGCTGGAGGTCGAAGTCGGCGCGCTCGGTCACGGCGTCGTCCCGAAGGTCATTCCAGCGTGAGCTCGCTCTCGGCGTACGACTCCTTGCGCTCGGCCGAGAGCACGCCTTTCACCCGGCGCACCTTCTTCATGACCTTCTCCAGGTGGGAGAGGTGCTCGACCTCCACGACGAAGCTGCCCCGCATCCCGCCCTCCACCGCCTCGATGTCGGCGGCCTGGATGTTGGTCCCCGTCCCGGCGATGGCCGAGGCGATGTCGCTGAGCAGGGCGTGGCGGTCGGTCCCCTCGAGCTGGATCCGCACGTGGAAGCGCTGCTCGCCCTCGGTGTCCCACTCCACCTCGACCCGGCGGTCGCGGCGGTCCGAGAGCTCCAGGATGTTCGGGCAGTCGGTGCGGTGGATGGAGATGCCGCGACCCCGGGTGATGTAGCCGGTGACGTCGTCGCCGGGCACGGGCTGACAGCACTGGGAGTAGCGGACCATCAGGTCGTCCATCCCCTGGATCCGGATGCCCCGGTCCGAGGAGGAGGGCCAGACCTTCCGGGCCAGCCCCCGCAGTCCCCCGGAGCCGCCCTCTCCCGCGTCGTCGTCCGCGTCCGGGAGCACCGCCCGCATCGCCCGGGTGACGCCGACGTCGCCGCGCCCCAGCGCCGCGCAGAGCGCCTCCGGGTCCTCCATCATCTCCAGCCGCCCGGCGGCCGCCTCGAGCCGGTCCCGCCGCACCTCCTCGCCCTGCTTCCGGTGCTCCCGCTCCAGGATCTCGCGGCCGATCCGCACCGCCGAGTCGTGCTCCTCCTCGCGGATCCACTGGCGGATCCGGTGGCGGGCCCGGCTGGTCTGGACGAAGCCCAGCCAGTCCCGGCTCGGCGTCTTCGCGTCGTCGGTGAGGACCTCGACGGTGTCGCCGTTCTCCAGCTCGCGCGAGAGCGGCGCGATCTGGCCGTTCACCTTCGCCCCGGCGCAGTGGTGGCCCACCTCGGTGTGGACGGCGTAGGCGAAGTCGATGGGCGTGGCGCCCTTGGGAAGCTGCTTCACGTCGCCGGCCGGGGTGAAGACGAAGATCTCGTCCTGGAACAGGTCGATCCGGAGGAACTCCATGAACTCCTCCGGCTCCCGGGTCTCCCGCTGCCACTCCAGGACCTGGCGGAACCAGACCAGCCGGTCGTCGACCTCGTCGGCGTCCCGCACGCCCTCCTTGTAGCGCCAGTGGGCCGCGATCCCGTACTCGGCGGTGCGGTGCATCTCCTCGGTCCGGATCTGGATCTCGTACAGCCGTCCGCCCGGCCCGAAGATGGTGGTGTGCAGGCTCCGGTAGAGGTTCGACTTCGGGGTGGCGACGTAGTCGTGGAAGCGCTCGGTGATGGGCGTCCACTCGTTGTGGATCACGCCCAGCGCGTGGTAGCACTCCCGGACCGAGTCGACGATCACCCGGACCGCCAGGACGTCGTAGATCTCCTCGAACGGCTTGTCCCGCTCCTGCATCTTCCGGTAGATGGACCACAGGTGCTTCGCCCGCCCCGTGACCCCGGCCTCGATCCCGGCCTCCGCCAGCTCCGCCCGCAGCGGCTCCACCATCCGCCGGATGTGCTCCTCCCGCTCCTCCCGGGTGGCGGCGATCCGGTCGGCCAGGTCCCGGTAGGCCTCGGGCTCCAGGAACTTGAAGGCCAGGTCCTCCAGCTCCCACTTCACCCGGGCCATCCCCAGCCGGTGGGCCAGCGGCGCGTAGATCTCGCGCGTCTCCAGGGCGATGCGCCGCCGCTTGCGCTCGGGCAGGTGGCCCAGCGTCCGCATGTTGTGGAGCCGGTCGGCCAGCTTCACCAGGATCGTGCGGGCGTCCCGGGCCATCGAGAGCAGCAGCTTGCGGTAGTTCTCCACCTGCCGCTCGGCCAGCGACCCCAGCTCGAAGCGCGAGATCTTGGTCAGCCCGTCCACGATGACGGCGATCTCGTCGCCGAACTCCCGCCGGATCTCCTCCACCGGCGTGCCCGTGTCCTCCACCACGTCGTGCAGCAGCGAGGCCGCCACGCTGACGGTGTCCAGGTGAATCTCGCTCAGGATCTTGGCGACCTCGACGCAGTGGCTGATGTAGTCCTCGCCCGAGCGGCGCTTCTGGCCGGCGTGCTTCTCCCGGGCGTACTGGAAGGCCAGGGCCAGCAGCTCGAGGTCGAGGCGGTCCTCGGCGCCGCGGATGGCGTCGCGGAAGTCCTCGGGCAGGAGCTCGGCCGATCCGTCGGCCGCGGCCTCCTCACCGGCGCGCCGCTCCGAGGCGGGGGGATCGCCCGCGGCGGCGGGACGGGGCTGTCCGGCGGCGTCGGGCATGACGGATCGGGGTTCGAGGGGCGTGCAGGGGGGCGTCGCACCGCGCGGCGCGGGATCGCCGCCCGCGCCCGGGACACCGACGCCCCGGACCGTTATGGTACGCGCGGGGGCGGCGCGGGTGCCAAGGGGCGGTCGGTGGGAGAGTCCCCGTGCCGCGGGCGGCGAAGCTGCTGACTGCTTTCGTGGGACCGCAACCTACGGAAGCGCTTATGCCCGCTCCACGGCGATCTCTCCCCCCTCCCTCGATGGGGGAACACCTACATGGACGTCAACAGCGACGGCCGGGTTGCGCGGGCTCGGCTCCGGGCGCCCCGCGGCCGGTCGCTCCCCGGCGAACGCGGGGCGACGCTCAGTCGGTCTTCAGCGCGCCCCGCTCCATCAGGCTGACCCAGCGGCCGTCGCCCAGCACCACGTGGTCGCGGACCGGCACGCCCAGGATCTCGCCGGCGGCCGCCATCTGGCGGGTGACCTCGGCGTCCTCGGGGCTCGGCTCGGGGTCGCCGCTGGGGTGGTTGTGGACCAGGATCAGGCTGGCGGCCGACGCGGCCAGGGCCGGGGCGAAGACCTCCCGCGGGTGGACCAGCGACGTGTTGAGCAGGCCCACCGTGAGCCGGCGCTCGTCCACCACCCGGTTCTGGGTGTCGAGATACAGCGCCCAGAACTCCTCCT
>CAZJJO010000012.1:0-32406 GCA_964546375.1 uncultured Gemmatimonadota bacterium | reverse complement strand
GCCAGGAAGCGGTCGGCGGCGTCGATCACCTCCAGCCGGTAGTCCAGGTGCTGGCCGAAGACCCGCTCCACCGACTCCCGCTCCCCCTTCCGCAGCAGACCGGTGTCGACGAAGATGCAGGTCAGCCGGTCGCCCACCGCCCGGTGCACCAGCGCCGCGGAGACGCTGGAGTCGACGCCGCCCGAGAGCCCGCAGATGACCCGGGCGTCCCCGACCTGCTCCCGGATCGCCCGCACCTGGGTCTCGGCGATGTTGCCCGGGGTCCACTCCCCGGGACAGCCGCAGACGGCGAAGACGAAGTTCTCCAGGATCTCCTCGCCCCGCGGGGTGTGGACCACCTCGGGGTGGAACTGCACGCCGTAGAGGTCGCGGCCGGCCGCGCGGAAGGCGGCCACGGGCGCCGTGTCGGTGCGGCCCAGCGCCTCGAAGCCCCCGGGCAGGGCCTCGATCTGGTCGCCGTGGCTCATCCAGACGGTGATCTCCTCGCCCGGCTCGAAGCCCCGGAACAGCCGATCCGCCTCCAGCACCTCCATCCGGGCCCGGCCGTACTCCCGGGCCTCGGCCGCCCGGACCTCGCCGCCGGCCGTCTTCGCCATGAGCTGCATGCCGTAGCAGATGCCCAGCACCGGCACGTCCAGGTCCAGCACGGCCGGGTCCAGGCCGGGGACCCCCTCGTCGTAGACGCTGGCGGGCCCGCCGGACAGGACGATGCCCGCCGGCTCCCAGTCCCGGATCCAGCCCGGGGAGCGGTCGGGGGGATGGATCTCGCAGTAGACCCGCTGCTCGCGGATCCGGCGGGCGATGAGCTGGGTGTACTGCGAGCCGTAGTCGAGGACCAGGATCCGGTCGCTCACGGGCAGGCCCTCAGTAAGCCTGTGCCCAGGCCGCCTCGTACTCGGCATCCTCGCCGCAGACCACGCAGGTCCCGGGCGCCTCCTCCGAGCGGAACTCCGGGTCCGGCAGCACCCGGATCGTGGCGCTGGTCTCGTCCTTGGCCCGCTCCTCGCACTCGGGCGAGCCGCACCAGCCGGTGTAGGCGATGCCGCGCCGTCCGCCCATCAGCTCCCGGAACTCGTCCCACTCGGCGACGCCCCGGAAGGAGTGCTCCTCGCGGCGCTCGACGGCGGCGCGGCGCAGGTCCCGCTGGATCTCGTCCAGCATCCGGGGGATGACGGCGAAGGCCTCGGACTCGCCCAGGGTGCGCTTCCGGTCGGTGCCCTCCGGGGCGAACCGGCGCACCGCCACCACCTGCTGGTTGGAGACGTCCCGGGGGCCGATCTCCACCCGGAGCGGGACGCCCTTGCGCTCCCACTCGTAGAACTTGGCCCCGGGGTTCACCGTCTCCCGGTCGTCGACGTGGACCCGGAAGTCGCTCGAGAGGACGCTCTTCACCCGCCAGGCCACCTCCAGCACGAGGTCGCGCTGGTCGTCCTCCTTCCAGATCGGCACGACGACGATCTGGTGCGGCGCGAGCCGCGGGGGAAGCACCAGCCCCTGGTCGTCCCCGTGGGTCATGATCAGCGCGCCCAGCAGCCGGGTCGAGACGCCCCAGGAGGTGGAATGGACGTAGTCGTGCTCGCCCTCCTCCGTCTGGTAGCGCACGTCGAAGGCCTTCGCGAAGTTCTGGCCCAGGTAGTGGCTGGTGCCGGCCTGGAGGGCCCGGTTGTCCTTCATCAGCGCCTCGCAGGAGTAGGTGGCCTCGGCCCCGGCGAAGCGCTCGGCCTCGGTCTTGGGGCCCGTGAGCACCGGCATGGCCATCCAGTCGTTCATGAAGTCGCGGTAGACGCCCAGCATCCGCTCGGTCTCCTCCCGGGCCTCCTCGGCGCTGGCGTGGGCCGTGTGCCCCTCCTGCCACAGGAACTCGCTGGTGCGCAGGAACGGCCGGGTGCGCATCTCCCAGCGGACCACGTTGGCCCACTGGTTCAGCAGGACCGGCAGGTCGCGGTAGGACTGGATCCAGTCGGCGACGATGGGCCAGATCACCGCCTCCGAGGTCGGGCGGACCACCAGGGGCTCCTCCAGCTCCTTGCCGCCGCCGTGGGTGACCACGGCCGTCTCGGGGGCGAAGCCCTCCACGTGCTCGGCCTCCCGCTCCATGGACGACTGCGGCAGGAAGAGCGGGAAGTACGCGTTCTCGTGGCCGGTCTGCCTGAACTTCTCGTCCAGCGCGTCCCGCATCAGCTCCCAGATGCGGTAGGCGTAGGGCCGGATGACCATGCACCCCCGGACCGGCGAGTGGGAGGCCAGCTCCGCCTCGCGCACGACCTCGTTGTACCAGGCCGAGAAGTCCTCCGACTGCGGCGTGAGTCCCTCGTTGTCCGACATGGATGTCCGTGGTTGGATGCTCGGCTCTTCGGTCGGCGCGGCCCGCGGGGCGGTCGCCCCGGGGCCTCCCCTGCGAAGGATGTGCCGCGAGGACGGGCCTCCGCGGGCCCCCGTCAGGCCTCCGGCGCGGGGTCTCGCGGCGGGGCCGAGGGGGCGTCGTCGCCCTCCAGCAGGTCCTCCAGCGGGACCTCGCGCTCCTCCCCGCTCTCCATCCCCTGCACCGTGACCACGCCCCGCTCCACCTCGTCGGGGCCCAGCACCAGGGCGCGGTCGGCGCCCTTCTGGTCGGCGGCGCGGAACTGCCGTCCGACGTCCCGGGCGCGGAGGTCGTAGCCGACCCGGCGGCCGCCCTCGCGGAGCGCGTGGGCCAGACGGAGGGCCAGCGGGCGCTGCTCCTCCGACACGCAGACCACGTAGTCGTCGAGGCCGAACGACGGCTCCGGGGCGAGCCCCCGCTCCTCCAGCAGCTCGGCCAGCACCACGTCGCCCATCCCGAAGCCCAGCGCCGGCAGGTCCTTGCCGCCCAGCGCCGCCAGGAGGTCGTCGTAGCGGCCGCCCCCGCAGATGGCCCGCAGCTCGCCGGCCCGGTCCCACAGCTCGAAGACGGTGCCCGTGTAGTAGGCGAGCCCGCGCACCAGGCCCGGGTCGAAGCGGACGAAGTCGCCCAGCCCGAAGTCGGCCAGCCGGTCGAAGAGCCGCTCCAGCCGCTCGGCCGCCGCGGCCGCCTCCCCCTCGCCGCCGGCCGCCGCGGCCGCCTCCTCCAGCGAGGCCCCGTCCAGCAGGTCGAGCAGGCCCCGTGCGTCCGGGGCGTCGGCCCCGGCCGCCTCGAGCCGCTCCAGGACCCGGTCGTCGCTCTCGCGCTCGGCCTTGTCCAGCGCCCGGAACGCCTCCTCGACCGCCGCCTCGCCCTCCACCCCGGCGGCGCGCACGAGCTCGGCGGCCAGGCCGCGGTCGGAGACCCGGGCCTCCACGTCTCCCGCGTCCAGGCCGAAGGCCCGGAGGATGTCGAGGCCGGCGGCGATCAGCTCGGCGTCGGCCAGCACGCCGGTCTCGCCGACGATGTCCATGTTGAGCTGGAAGTGCTCCCGCAGCCGGCCCCGCTGGGGGCGCTCGTAGCGGAAGAGCTGGGGGACGGAATACCACTTCACCGGCTTCGGGAGCGCCTTCGCCCGGGCCGAGACCATGCGGGCGAAGGTGGGCGTCATCTCCGGCCGGAGCGCCACCTCCCGCCCCCCCTTGTCGGTGAAGGCGTAGAGCTGCTCGACGATCTCCGGGCCCGACTTGCGGGTGTAGAGCTCCAGCGGCTCCAGGGGCGGGCCGTCGTACTCGACGAAGCCGTACCGCTCGGCCACCGTTCGCCACACCTCGACGACGTGGCGGCGGAGGGCCATCCGATCGGGATAGAACTCCCGGAAGCCGGGCAGGCTGGAGGTCTCGTCCATAGGTCGGCGAAACTAGGCCGCCGCGCGCCGGCGCGGCAAGAAGGGCCGGCCCGCGCGGGCCGGCGGCGGATCGGGGCTCCCGGGGCTCGGGAGATCCCCGGTCCGGCGGCCGCCGGACCGGGGCGAGGCGGACGGCTCAGGCGGCCGCCCCGCAGTGGCGGTCGAAGGCCTCGGTGAGGTCGTCGGCGATGGCGTCGGCGCTGCGCCCCTCGATCTGGTGACGCTCCAGCATGAAGACGATGTCGCCGCCGTCCAGGAGGGCCATCGACGGCGACGAGGGGCGGTAGCCGGTGAAGTACTCCCGCGCCCGGGCGGTGGCCTCCTCGTCGACGCCCGCGAAGACGGTGCAGGTGCGGTCCGGCTGGACCTCGTGCTCCAGGGCCCGCTCGACGGCCGGCCGCGCGTTCTGGGCGGCGCAGCCGCAGACCGAGTTCACCACCACCAGGACCGTGTCGTCGCTGCCCTCGAGGGCGTCGTCCACCTCGCCGGCCGAGGTCAGCTCCTCGACGCCGAGACGGGTGAGCTCCTCGCGCATGGGCTCGACGAGCTGGGGCGGATATCGCATGGGGAAAGGCTCCTCGTTTCGGGTCGCTGGTCTCGGATCGCTCCGGCTCGCGCGGGCGGCGGGCCCGACGCCGGAGGCTCAGCCGCCGGCCCGGCCGACGGGAGGGGCCTCCCCGCCGTCGGGGCGCGGCTCGAGCCGCCGCAGGGCGTCGGCCACCGTGTAGCAGGAGCCGGCTACTAGTACCGTTCCTCCCCCGGCGAGTTCGCGGGCCGTGCCCATCGCCTCGTCGAAGTCGACGACCGCCTCGGCCCCCTCGCCCAGCGCCGCGGCCGCCTCGGCCGGATCCCAGCGGCGGTCGGCCGGCGAGGAGGGGGCCACCGTGACGACCGTCCGCCCGGTCCGCGCCCGGAGCGGGGCCAGCAGGGACCGCCAGTCCTTGTCGGCGAGCACCGCCGCCAGCAGGACCCGCGGCTCCGGGGGGGAGGTCCGGTCGAGGGTGTCCGCCAGCGCCGCCGCGCTGGCCGGGTTGTGGCCGGCGTCCAGGATCCAGGTGCCCCCCGGGCGCCGCAACACCTCGAAGCGGCCCCGCCACCGGAGGTCCGCCAGCCCCTCCCGCACGGCGGCCTCGCCCGGCGGGGGCTCCAGGGCCTCCAGCGCCAGCAGCGCCACGCCCGCGTTCTCGGCCTGGTGGACGCCCGGGAGCGGGACCTCCAGCTCCGTTCCCCCGGGCCGCGCCTCCGAGCGGTAGCGGAAGCGGGTGCCCTCCAGCCGGACGTCGATCCCCTCCACCCGGCCCTCCTCCCCCAGGCGGCGGAGCGGCGCGCCCACCTCCCGGGCCCGGGCGAGCACCTCCCGACGGGCCTCCGGGGGCATGGGGCCCGCCGCGGCCGGCACCCCCGGCTTCAGGATGCCGGCCTTCTCCCGGGCGATCCCGGCCAGCTCCTCCCCCAGGAAGCGCTCGTGGTCCCGGGCCACCGTCGTGATCGCGGTCGCCTCCGGCTCCAGGACGTTGGTGGCGTCCAGCCGGCCGCCCAGCCCGACCTCCACCACGGCCCACTCGACGCCGGCCTCCCGGAACGCCAGGAACGCCAGCGCCGTCGCGGCCTCGAAGAAGGTGGCCCCCAGGTCGGCCGCCGGCGGCCCCACGCGCTCGGCGCAGGCGTCCAGCAGGTCCCGGGGGAGAGGGGCCCCGTCGACCCGGTAACGGTCCGGCGTCGACAGCAGCTCGGGCGAGGTGTAGAGGCCCGTCCGGCGGCCGTCGGCCCGGAGGACGGCCGCCGCCATCGCCGCCGCCGAGCCCTTGCCGTTCGTGCCCCCCACGTGCAGGGCCCGGAAGCTCCGCTGGGGGTCGCCCAGCCGGTCCAGCAGCTCGCGGGTCCGCTCCAGCCCCCACTCGACGGCGGTGAGGGGGCGTCGGGTGAGGACCTCCTCGAGGCGGCCCCCGCTCACCGCCGGACCGTCAGCACATGTGGTGGAGGAGGAGCGAGACGGTGGACCTGAGCTCGGAGCGCTCGACGATCCGGTCCACCATGCCGTGCTCCTTGAGGAACTCGGCCCGCTGGAAGCCCTCGGGCAGGTCCTGCCGGATCGTCTCCTTGATGACCCGGGGACCGGCGAAGCCGATGAGCGCGCCGGGCTCGGCCAGGATCACGTCGCCCAGCATGGCGTAGCTCGCCGTGACGCCGCCGGTGGTCGGATGGGTGAGGACGCTGACGTAGGGGATCCCGGCCTCGTGCAGCCGCTCCAGGGCGGCGGCCGTCTTGGCCATCTGCATGAGCGACAGGATGCCCTCCTGCATCCGGGCGCCCCCGGAGGCGGAGACCACGACCAGGGGCCGGCCCTCGCCGGCGGCCCGCTCGGTGAGCCGACGCACCTTCTCGCCCACCACCGACCCCATCGAGCCGCCGATGAACTTGAACTGCATCGCCCCGAGGAAGACCTCGCGGCCGTCCAGGCGGCCGGCCCCGGTCCGCACGGCGTCGCCGGGGCCGGCCTTCTCGGTGGCCTCCTCGATCCGCTCCGTGTAGGGCCGCGAGTCCTCGAAGTCCAGGGGGTCGGCCGAGCGCATCTCCCGGTCGAACTCCGCCTCGAAGCCCTCGTCCAGCAGGAGGTCGGCGTAGTCGGAGGCCGTGATCCGGAAGTGGTGCCCGCACTCGGGGCAGACGTGGTGGTTCTCGGCCAGGCGACCGGTGTAGAGGATCTCCCCGCACCCGTCGCACTTCTCCCATACGTCGGCCGGCAGGTCGCGCTTCTGGGACACGAGCTTCCGCTTCGGTTTCTTGAACCAGGACATCGGCGTGCGCCTCCGCGGTCGCGGTGCGGGGCCGTCGTGGCGGCTCCGCCGCGGCTCGGAGAGGGCCCGCCGCCGCGGCCGCCGCAATATACCGGGGGGCCCGACCGCGGGCGAACGGGCCCGAGGCGCGGGCGATCCCCCGGCCGCACCCCGGCCCCGGGGAGCGCCCGCGGAGATCTCCTCTCAGCGCTCGACGGCGGCCCGGGCCGCCAGGCCCAGGGCCCCGAAGAGGGTCACCAGGAAGCTCCCGCCGTAGCTCAGGAACGGCAGGGGGAGGCCCGTGATGGGCATCAGGCCGACCGTCATCCCCACGTTGACGATCAGGTGGGTGAACCAGATCCCGAAGAGGCAGAAGACCACCAGGCTCGCGAAGTCGTCCTGGCACTCCCGGGCCACGCGGAGGACCCGGGCCAGGAACCACGCCAGCAGGCCGAGGATCACCGTCACCCCCAGGAAGCCCAGCTCCTCGCCCACCACCGAGAAGATGAAGTCGGTGTGCTGCTCCGGCAGGAAGGCCAGCCGCTTCTGCGGGCCCTCGCCGAAGCCCTTGCCCAGCAGGCCCCCGGACCCGATGGCGACCTTCGACTGCAGCAGGTGCCAGCCCGCCCCGCGGGGATCCACGCCCGGCTCGAGGAAGACCAGCAGGCGGTTCTGCTGGTAGGTGGCCAGGTGGTTCCAGATGGGGAGCGTCAGGGCCCCGCCCGCCACGTTGGCGCCCAGGACCGCGATGCCCTCCCCCACCCAGGGCCCCCGGAAGTAGAGGAAGACCACCAGGGCCAGGAACCAGATCCCCCAGGCCACCGCCGAGAAGCCCAGCAGGAGGCTCACGCCCGGGCTCACCAGCATGAAGAGCGTGCCCAGCGGGACGTTCGCCCAGTAGAGGGCGGCGATCAGGATGGCCCCGAAGATGAGCGCGCTGCCCAGGTCCGGCTGGAGCACCACCAGCGCGAGGGGCGTCAGCACCACCGCCGCGGGCTTCCAGAGCCGCGAAAGCCGGTCCAGGGCCTGGCCGCCGTTCGACAGGACCCGGGCGAGCATCAGGATCGTCGCGATCTTGGCCGGCTCGGCCGGCTGGACCCGGAACGGGCCCACCTCGATCCAGCTCCGGGTGCCGGGGCCGGTGCCCACCAGGAGCACGGCCACCAGCAGGGCCACGCTCGCCCCGTACGCCCACGGCGCCGCCCACTCGACCCACCGCATCGGCACCCGGCGGACGGCGAAGAACGCCCCCCAGGCCACCGCGATCCAGATCAGCTGGCGGCGCCAGATCCCCGAGGCCGCCGAGGAGACGTCCACCTGCCCGGCCGACCAGATCATGGCCAGGCCCGCCAGGCTCAGGGCCAGCGCCAGCCCCGCCAGCACCGGATCCCCCAGGACGCTGCGTCGGCCCAGCCGCTCGCTCATCGTCCCTCCCCCCGCCCCGGCGCCGACGCTCCGTCCGGGGGCGAGCCCGCCGGCCGGCCCTCGGCCCCGGGCCCGGATCCCGGCGCGGCCGCCGCCGTCGGGCCCTCTCCCCCGGTCTCCGCCCCGGCCCGCTCGCGCTCCAGGTACCGCCGCACCACCCGCGACGCCAGGGGGACGGCCAGGGACGTCTGGTCGTCCGGATGACCGTGCTCGACCAGGGCGGCGACCACGATCTCGGGATCCTCGGCGGGCGCGAAGCCCACGAACCAGGAGTGCGGCTCGCCCCCGGGGTTCTGGGCCGTACCCGTCTTCCCGGCCAGGGTCCAGCGACGCAGGCGCCACGGGTACGCCGTGCCGCCCGGCTCGTTCACCACCTCGGTCATCGCCGCCACCAGCTCCCGGCGCCGTTCCTCGGGGAGACCCAGCCGCCAGTCCACCCGGCGACGGGCCGCGGCCGAGTCCCGGACCAGGTGGGGGACGATCGGCCGCCGGCCGGTGGCGATCGCCGAATAGAGGAGCGCCTGCCGGAGCAGCGTCTGGTCGTTCTCCCCCTGCCCGATGGCCAGGTTCAGCACCACCGAGCCGGTCCACCCGCGGCGGCCGTAGCGCTCGTCGAACCAGCTCCGAGACGGGGGGAAGAAGCCCGGGACCTCGTGGGCGAGGTCGATGCCCGTGCGCTGGCCGAAGCCCAGCCGGTCGGCCTCCTCCACCAGCGCGTCCAGCCCCAGGCGGAGGCCGAGCTGGTAGAAGTAGACGTTGCAGCTCTCCCGAATGGCGCCGGCCAGGTCCAGCGGGCCGTGGCCCTCCTCCTTCCAGCAGCGGAAGCGCCGGTCCCCGTAGCGGAACCCGCCCCGGCAGGGAACGTCCATCCGCTCGTCGATGCTCACCTCCCCGCGCCGGAGCCCGGCCGAGGCCACCACCAGCTTCCAGGTGGAGCCGGGGCTGTAGGCCGCCCCGGCGACCCGGTTGAGCAGCGGCTCGGCCGGATCCTCGCGGAGCCGGCTCCAGGTCTGCTCGTCCACCCCGCCCACGAAAACGTTCGGGTCGAAGCCGGGATGGCTGTGCAGGGCCAGCACCTCCCCGCTGGACGGCTCCAGCGCCACCAGCCCGCCGCGCATGGTGTCGGGGAAGACCGAGTCGGCGTAGCTCTGGAGCGCCAGGTCCAGGCCCAGCCGGAGGTCCTCCCCCGGCTCGGGGGGCACCGCGGGCTCCGGGCCGAACTCCCGGACGATCGAGCCCAGGGCGTTCACCTCCACGTACCGGACCCCGGGCTCGCCGCTCAGCCGCCGCTCGTAGGAGCGCTCCAGGCCCGACCGGCCCACGATCCGGCCCGGGTCGTACCCGGAGAACGCCGTGTCGCGGAGGGCGGTCTCGCCGATCTCGCCCAGGTGGCCCACCACGTGGGAGACGGTCCTGCCGGGCGGGTAGCGGCGGCGCGGCCGCATCTCCACCACCGCGCGCCGGAAGCGCGGCCGCCGCTCCTCGATGGCCGAGACCTGCTCGAAGGTGGCGTCGTCCCGGACCACCAGGGGCCGCTCGGGGTGGCGGCGGTACCGCTCCATCAGCGAGGCCCGCCGGGCCGAGTCGAGCGCCAGGTACGGGGCCAGCCGATCGAGGGTCGCCCGGACCGTGTCGGCGCGCCCCGGCAGGATGGAGACCGAGTAGCCCGGGACGTTGTCGGCCACGACCCGCCCGTCGCGGTCGTACATCGTCCCGCGGGGCGCCGGCACCGAGATGGCCCGGAGCCGGTTCTCCTCGGAGCGGAACTCGTACTGGCTGCTCCGGAGCACCTGGAGCCGGAAGAAGGCCCCGAGGAGCACCAGCACGACGACGACCAGCGCGGCGCGCGCCCCCCGGGCCCGGCGCCGCCCGCCCGCCCCGTCGTCCGGACGCGAGCTCCTCAACGCTCCCCGCCCCGGCCGGAAGCGGCCGGCTCCCCGATCCGGGTCCTCATCCCGGCCGGCCCCCTCGACCGCGAAGGCCGGCGCTCAGGCGCGCAGCCCCCCCGCGGCCACCTCGACGGCCGCGGCCACGGCGGCCGTGAGGAGGGCCGCCGCGGGCGCCCGAAGGAGTGTGAAGCTCCACGTGAGGTCACCGGCCGTAACCCAATGATTGAAAGCGATCAGTATCCATCCGCCCACGAAGAAATATACGGGCAGGAACAGACGGATGTCGGCGAACAGCAGCCCCCAGGAGCGGGCCGCCCCGTAGCCCGTGGCGGCATACGCCATCGCCAGCGGCCCGATCCCCCCCAGCGCCATGGCCCCCTCCAGCAGCCCCACCACGAACCCGAGCGTGGCCGCCCGCCCCGCCCGGAGGTGGAGCGCGGCGATCAACAGCCCCCCCACCGCCAGGTCCGGCCCCGCCCACAAGTCGAGCAGGTAGGGCCGGGCCAGGAAGTGCAGGAGGACGAGGGCCGTCGCCCCGGCCAGGACGCCGCCTCCGCCCCGCTCCTCGTCGGTCACGGTCCCGAAGTCGACCGCAGCCAGACCAGCGCCACGTCCACCGCTCCCGGCAGGACCCGGGGCCGGACCCGGTAGCTGCGGGCCCAGCCCGACTCGACCGAGGCGACCTCCTGGACCGTCCCCACGGGCACGCCCGGCGGATGGATGCCGCCCAGCCCCGAGGTCACCAGGAGCGTCCCCTCCGGGATCTCCGTCTGGTAGGGAGCCCCCTCGAAGATCATCCCGGGCCGTCCGTCGGTCCGGACGGCCCGCACGATGCCGGTGGCTCCGCCCTCCTCGGTCCGGACGCTCACCCGGAAGTCGGGGTGGGTCCAGAACTCGCCCGAGCCCGCGCCCCCCGTGACCGAGCGGACCACCCCCACCAGGCCCCGCGCGGTGAAGACCCCGGCCGGCGTGGAGACGGTCCCCCGGTCCCCGAGCCCCACCACGAAGGTCCGGGCGCCGCCCCTCCGCACCCGGGCCGGCCGCACCTCGACGGCGAGGACGGAGTCCGGACGCCAGTCCGGCAGCTCGAGCTGATCCCGGAGCCGGCGGTTCTCGTCTCGGGCCTCCCGCAGCCGGACCAGCTCCCGGGCCAGCGAGTCGCGCTCGGCCCGGAGCTCCCCCAGCCGCCGGTCCATCCGCGCGTGCTCGCGGACGGCCTCGTGGGTCGCCAGGAACGGGGCCAGGACGGTGCCCCGGACCCGGGCGGCCACGGCGCCGCTCCGGTCGGCCGGGAGCGCGGCGAGCACGGCGCCCGCCGCCAGGAGGAGGACCAGCACCAGGAGGTCGCCCCGTCCGCCCGAGCGTCGCGAGGGAGCCAGCGCCGCCTCCCCGCCTCCTCAGGTGGTCAGGACGCTGCGATAGCGGTCCAGGTCGTCCAGGATCCGGCCGGTGCCCCGGACCACGCAGGTGAGGGGCTCCTCGTCCACGTGGATCGGGAGGCCGGTCTCCTCCCGGAGCAGCCGGTCCAGCCCCCGGACCAGCGACCCGCCGCCCGTCATCACGATGCCCCGATCCACGATGTCCGAGGCCAGCTCGGGGGGGGTGATCTCCAGCGCCCGTCGGACCGCACCGACGATCTGCTGGATGGGCTCCTGCATGCACTCCCGGATCTCCGCCGAATGGACCCGGACCGTCTTCGGGATCCCCGAGACCAGGTCCCGCCCCTTCACCATCATCTCCCGCTCCTCGTCCTCCGGGTAGGCCGATCCGATCTGGATCTTGATCGCCTCGGCCGTCGGCTCGCCGATCAGCAGGTTGTAGTTCTTGCGCAGGAAGGTGACGATGGCGTTGTCCAGCTCGTCGCCGGCCACCCGGATGGAGGTCTCGGCCACCGACCCCGAGAGCGCGATGACCGCGATCTCGGTGGTGCCGCCGCCGACGTCGATGACCATGTTCCCCGTGGGCGTCTCCACCGGCAGGCCCACCCCGATGGCGGCGGCCATGGGCTCGGCCACCATGTACACCTCCTTGGCGCCCGCCGCGTGGGCGCTGGAGCGGACGGCCCGACGCTCCAGCTCGGTGATGCCCGAGGGGACCCCGACGACGATGCGGGGGCGGATCCGGAAGAAGCGGCTGGAGGTCACCGTCTTCAGGAAGTAGCGCAGCATGATCTCGGTGACGTCCACGTCGGCGATGACCCCGTCCTTCAGGGGGCGGACCGCCTCGATGCCGCCCGGGGTCCGGCCCAGCATCCGCTTGGCCTCGAGCCCGATGCCCTTGATCTCGCCGCTGTCCTTGTCCACCGCCACCACCGAGGGCTCGTTGAGCACGATGCCCTCGCCCTTCACGTAGACGACCGTGTTGGCCGTCCCCAGGTCGACGCCGATGTCGTTGGCGGGAAACAGGCTTCCCCTGGAGAACCAGTTGCCCATGGAGTGACGGTCTCCGGTGTCGGCTGAGCGGTCGGTGCGTGCGAAGCGGGACGGCGGGGCTCCCGGCGATCCGGGAGCTGGGGCAATCTAGAACCCCCGGGAGACCGGCGAAAGCCGCCCGATCGCGGGGGCTCGAGGGCTACAGGACCTCCTCCACCGGCGTGTGCGGAAGGTCGAAGGCCTCGGACACGGCCTCGTAGGTGCAGTGCCCGTCCACGGCGTTCAGCCCGCGGGCCAGCGACCGGTCCCGCCGGCAGGCCTCGCGCCACCCCGACGCCGCCAGCTCCCGGGCGTACGGCAGGGTGGCGTTGGTGAGGGCCAGCGTCGAGGTGCGGGGCACCGCGCCCGGCATGTTGGCGACCCCGTAGTGGATGACGCCGTCCACCACGTAGGTCGGGTCGCCGTGGGTGGTGGGCCGGATCGTCTCGACGCAGCCGCCCTGGTCGACGGCCACGTCGACGATCACCGCGCCGTCCTTCATCCGCTCCAGGTCGTCCCGCCACACCAGCTCCGGGGCCTTCGCCCCCGGGAGCAGGACCGCGCCGACCACCAGGTCGGAGCGCTCGAGCTGGCCGACGATGTTGTGCCGGTTCGAGAAGAGGAAGTCCACGTTGGCCGGCATGACGTCGTCCAGGTAGCGGAGCCGGTCGAGGTCCACGTCCAGGATGGTCACGTGGGCCCCGAAGCCCGCCGCGATCTTGGCGGCGTTGGTGCCCACCACCCCGCCGCCGAGGATCGTCACCTCGGCCGGGAGGACGCCGGGAACCCCGCCGAGCAGGACCCCGTGGCCGCCCGTGGGCTTCTCCAGGTACTTGGCGCCCTCCTGGACCGCCATGCGGCCGGCGACCTCGGACATGGGGGTGAGCAGCGGCAGCTCGTCGTCCCGCTCGACCGTCTCGTAGGCGAGCGCCACGCAGCCGCTGTCCAGGACGGCCCGGGTCAGCTCCTCGTCGGCGGCGAAGTGGAAGTAGGTGAAGACCACGTGGTCGGCCTCGAGCAGCGGCCACTCCCGCTCCACGGGCTCCTTCACCTTGAGGATCAGCTCGGCCTCGCCCCATACCTCCTCGGCCGAGTCCACCACCTCGGCGCCCGCCGACCGGTAGGCGGCGTCGTCGAAGCCGCTGCCGGTCCCGGCGTCGGCCTCCACCACCACCCGGTGGTCGGCGCGCGTCAGGGCCTCGACGCCGGCGGGCACCAGCGCCACCCGATTCTCGTCGGGCTTGATCTCCTTCGGGACGCCAACCACCATCGGGAGCGCTCCTCTCTCGGCTCGCGGCCGGGGGGAGCGGTCCCGCTCCCGGCCCTCGTCTCGGAGGCCTACTCTATCCAAAGCTCCCCGCCCGATCCACGTCGGCCGGACCTCGCGAGAACGGCCGCACAAAAAAGGGGGGCCGGCCCGGAGGCGCGGCCCCCCTTCTTCGCGGCACGGGCCCGGGTCGGCCCTAGCCGGCCTGCTGCTCGGCCTCGGCCTCCTCCATGGCGGCCCGGCGCGAGAGCCGGAGCTGGCCCTTGTCGTTGATGGCCAGCAGCTTGACCTTCACGCGGTCGCCCTGCTCCAGGACGTCCTCCGTCTCGTCGGTGTGCTCGTCCTCCAGCTCGGAGATGTGGCACAGGCCCTCGACCCCGGGCAGGATCTCGACGAAGGCGCCGAAGCCGGTGGTGTTCTTCACCACGCCCTCGTAGATCCGGCCCACCTCGGGGTCCTGCACGATGGCCTCGATCATCTCGCGGGCGCGCTCGCCGCCCTGTCCGCCGGGCGCGGAGATGGTGATCACGCCGGAGTCCTCGACGTTGATCTCGGCGCCCGACTCCTCCTGGATGGCCCGGATCGTCTTGCCCTTCGGACCGATGACCTTGCCGATCTTGTCGGGGTCGATCTCCATGGTCATGATCCGCGGCGCGTGCTCGGCCATCTCGGCCGGCTCGGAGATCGTGCCGTTCATCAGCTCCAGGATGTGGAGCCGGGCGTCGCGGGCCCGCTCCAGGGCCTCGCGGATGGTCTCGTAGGCGAGGCCCGACGTCTTGATGTCCATCTGGATCGCCGTGATGCCCTGGTCGGTGCCCGCCACCTTGAAGTCCATGTCGCCGAGGGCGTCCTCGACGCCCAGGATGTCGGTGAGGATCGCCGTCTCGTCGCTCTCCCCGTCCTTGATCAGGCCCATGGCGATCCCCGCCACCGGCGCGGCCAGCGGGACCCCGGCGTGCAGCATCGACAGCGAGCCGCCGCAGACGGTGGCCATGGAGCTGGAGCCGTTGGACTCCAGGATGTCCGATACCACCCGGATCGTGTAGGGGAAGTCGTCGTACGGGGGCAGCAGCGGCTGCAGCGCCCGCTCGGCCAGCATCCCGTGGCCGATCTCCCGCCGCCTGGGGCCGCGGAACTGCCGGACCTCGCCCACGCAGAAGGGCGGGAAGTTGTAGTGGAGCATGAACGACTTGGACGCCTCGTCCATCACGTCCACGTTGTCGATGCGCTGCTCGTCCTGGACGGTTCCCAGGGTGGTGACCGCCAGGGCCTGGGTCTGGCCCCGGGTGAACAGCGCCGATCCGTGGGTGCGCGGCAGGACGCCCACCTCGCAGCTCACGGGTCGGATCTCGTCCAGCGAGCGGCCGTCGATGCGCTCACCCCGCTCCAGGATCTGCCGGCGCATGGTCTCCTTCTCGAGGTCGCCGACGGCCTCCTTCACCTCGTCGGTGTGGTCCGGGTACTCCTCCCGGAGCTCGTCGACCAGGTCCTCCTTCAGGACCGACAGCGCCTGGTTGCGCTCCTCCTTGGTGGGAAGGTCCAGGGCCTCCTCCACCCGGTCGGCCGCCTTGCCCTTCACCGCGTCCTTCAGGCCCGGCGGGCTCTCCGGCGCCTCGTAGTCGAACGTCTCCGGCTTGCCGCCGGCCATCTCCACCAGCTCCCGCTGGAGGGCGATGAGCTCGCGGATCGCCTCGTGCGCCGTCTCCAGCGCCTCGACGAAGGTGTCCTCGTCGATCTCGACCGCGTGGCCCTCCACCATCACGACCGACTCCTCGTCGCCGGCCACGACGATGTCGGTCTCCGAGTACTCGAGCTGGCTGAAGGTCGGGTTGATCACCCACTCGCCATCGATCAGGCCGACCCGGACGCCCGCGATGGGGCCGTCCCAGGGGATCGGCGACAGGCCCAGCGCCGTCGAGGCGCCGAGCATGCCCAGCACGTCGGCGTCGTTCTCCTGGTCGGCGGAGATGACGAAGCAGGCGACCTGCGTCTCGTTCTGGTAGTCGTCCGGGAAGAGCGGCCGGAGCGGCCGGTCGATCTGTCGGGCGGAGACGGTCTCCTTGTCGCCCGGCTTGCCCTCCCGCTTGACGAACCCGCCCGGGACCTTGCCCGCGGCGTACATCTTCTCACGGTACTCCACCGTGAGCGGGAAGAAGGGGAGGTCCGAGCGCTCCCGCTCGGCCACCGCGGTGACCAGCACCGCGGTCTCGCCGTGCTGCACGTAGACCGCTCCGTCGGCCTGGCGGGCCATCCGTCCCGTCTCCAGGACCAGCTTCCGACCCGCGAACTCTCGCTCGATACGCTGACTCATGGGTTTTTCTCTTCCTTCCGGCGTCATGTCGTCGTCTCGGTCTCGTCTCGTCCGTCTCGTCGCTCGTCCCGGCCTCCGCGCCCCGCGGGACGGCGTCCGTCACGTACGTCCCGGCCGCCGGGGCGGCCGTCGGCTCCCCGGGAGGGCGCCGACCGTCGGGCGGCGTCCGTCACGTCCGGTCCTCGTCTGCAGGGGGGGTGACGCGGATCGCGCCGGCGGCGGAGCCGACCGCCCGGCCCCCTCGGCGCCCGGTTCGGCGCCGCCGGGCCGGGCGGGCGTCTAGCCCCGGAGGTCCAGCTCGTCCACCACGCTGCGGTAGCGCTCGACGTCCTGGTCCCGGAGGTAGTCCAGCAGGCGACCGCGGCGGCCCACCATGTTCAGCAGGCCGTTGCGGCTGTGGTGGTCCTGGGGATGCTCGTCGAAGTGCTCGGTGAGGTTCTGGATCCGCTCGGTGAGGAGGGCGATCTGCACGGCCGCGGAGCCGTGGTCGTTCTCGTGGTCGCCGAACTTCTCGACGATCGCCTCCCGTCGCTCGTCCGTCAGTCCCATCGTTGGCTATCTTCCTCCACGCCGCTCGCGCCGCCGTTCGTCGTCTCCGTGCGAAGTCACCAACATTAGCGGGCCGCACATCCACCGGCAACCCGTCGTCCCCGTCGGGCTGCAAGGTCCGCGCCGGAGGGAGCCCGGCCGCCGGTCACCTCTCCGGCTCGCCCCATCGCGGCGGACGCCGGTCGTCCCGGTCGCGGAAGAAGGAGCGGGCCCGCTCCCGGTCCTCCCGCATCTGCTCCACCAGCCCGGACGCCGACCCGAACGAACGGACCTCCCGGAGGCGGGCGAGGAAGTCCACCCGCACGGTCTCGCCGTAGATGTCCCGGTCGAAGTCGAGCAGGTGCAGCTCCAGCGACGGCGGCGACCCCGGGAAGGTCGGGCGAGGGCCCAGGTGGACGAGCCCGTCGCGGGCCTCGCTCTCGAGGGACGCCCGCACCGCGTAGATCCCCTCCTCCGGGAGCAGCTTCCGGCCGTCCGGGGGGCGGAGGTTGGCGGTGGGAAAGCCCAGCTCCCGTCCCCGTCCCGCCCCCTGCGCCACCGGCCCCTGCAGCGAGTAGGGCCGGCCGAGCCCGCGGGCGGCGTCCCGCACGCGTCCCTCGGCCACGGCCCGGCGCACCCGGGTCGAGGAGACCGGACCCCCGCCGACCGTGACCTCGCCCACCACGTCGACGTCGAACCCCCACCGCCGGCCCGTGCGCCGCAGCGTGTCCACGTCGCCCGACCGCGAGCGGCCGAAGCCGTGGTCGTGGCCGATGACCAGCTCCCGGACCCGCACGCGGTCCACCAGGATCAGCTTCACGAACTCCTCGGGCTCGTAGAGGGAGAGCGACCGCGTGAACGGGAGGAAGACGACGTGGTCCAGGCCCGACTGGGCGAGGACCTCCTTCTTCTCGTCCGGCGTCGTCAGCAGGGGTGGGGCGTCCTCGGGCCGCACCACCTCGAGCGGATGCCGGTCGAAGGTCACCAGGACGCTGCGGAGGCCCCGGTCCGCGGCCCGACGCTCGATCTCCCGCAGGACCGCCGCGTGGCCCCGGTGGATCCCGTCGAAGGTGCCCACCGTGACCACCGTCCCGTCGACCGAGGGCGGGAGCGCGCTACGCGGCATCCGGGAAGACCTTGCGGGGCTGGAGCTGGCCGTCCAGGCGCTCGGCCACGGCCACCAGCCGGTCCCGGCGGGTCAGCGCCACCGGCAGGCCCGAGACATCGTCCGGCCCCCCGTCCAGCGACGGCGGCTCGAGGCGTCCCTCCGGCACCCGGCTCCCGTGGCCCACCCGCCGGGCCTCCTCGGCCTCCAGCCGTCGGGACGGCAGCCAGGCCAGCCCCTCCGCCGGGGTCAGCCACGCCGACCGGGGCACGGCCGGTCCCCCCAGGGACGCGGGGGGCGCGGCCCGCTCGACCCGGAACGGCCCGACGGCCGTCCGCCGCAGCGTCCGGAGGTGGGCGCCGCAGCCCAGCTCCCGCCCCACGTCACGGGCGAGGGCCCGGAGGTAGGTGCCGGTCCCCACCTCGGCCCGCAGGCGGACGTCCGGCGGATCCCAGTCGAGCAGCTCGAGGCGCTCCACCCGGACCTCCTCCTCGGCCAGCTCCACCTCCTCGCCCGCGCGGGCGGCCCGGTGGGCGCGACGTCCGTCCACCTTCTTGGCCGAGAAGGCCGGGGGACGCTGCCGGAGGCGGCCGGTGAACGATCCCAGCACCCGCTCCAGCCGACCCCCGGTCACCTCGCGCCAGGCGTCCGAGGCGGCCGTCGTCTCGCCCTCGCGGTCGTGGGTCGCGGTCTCGCGTCCCAGGCGAAGGTCCGCCTCGTAGGTCTTGTCCAGCAGGTGGAGGTACTCGACCAGGCGGGTCGCCCGGCCGGCGCAGAGGATCAGCAGCCCCGTGGCGAAGGGATCGAGGGTGCCGGCGTGGCCCACGCTCCGGGTCCCCAGCAGCGAGCGGACCCGCTCCACGACGTCGTGGGAGGTCGGACCGTCCGGCTTGTCCGCCAGGAGGACCCCGGGGGGCCGGGGCTCAACCTCCCCGGTCGTCATCCCCGTCGTCCCCGTCCTCCGGCATGACCTCGTCCAGCAGGGCCTCGATCCGGGCCACGCGCTCCAGCGTGCGGTCGGCCTTCCAGTCGAAGGCCGGGATCCGCCGCAGGTGGAGCTCCCGGCCCAGCTCGCCCCGGAGGTAGCCCTCGGCGCTGCGGAGCCCCTCGATGGCCTCCTCCACGGGGATGCGGTCCCCCAGGGTCCGGACGTGGACCTTGGCGTGGCGGAGGTCCTCGGCGGTCTCCACCCCGGTCACGGTGACCGAGGCGACGCGCGGGTCCTTGACCTCCCGCCGGATGAGCCGCGAGAGCTCCTCCTGCAGGAGCTGGTTGACCCGCTCGATCCTCCTCTGGTGCGCCATGCCGGTCCTTCCCCGTCCGGCCGCCGGGAGACCGGGGCGGCCCGGACGCGACCCGGGTGATCAGTAGAAGACGGTCTCGTGCTCGACGATGACCGCGCGGGGATCCGACTCCATCTGGTGGTCCATCTTGGAGAGGACGGACTCGACCGTCCGGCGGTCCGACGAGACCAGGACGGCGCACAGCTCGGCCTTCTGCCACTGGTCCTGGAAGTCCGTCTCGGCGGCCGAGATCTCGAACCGGGCCCGGAGGCGGTCCTTGAGGCTGTGCACGACCTTCCGCTTCGCCTTCAGCGAATGGCAGCCCGGGAGGTGCAGCACCCACCGGGTCGCGCCCACCACCGCGGCCATGGATCTCCTCTCCGGCCCGCGTCGCCGTCCCCTCGGTCAGGACGACGCGCTGTCCTCCAGCGTGCGCGCCACCTCCTGCACCTCGTAGCACTCGATGAGGTCGCCGACCTTCACGTCGTTGAAGTCGGCGACCCGAATGCCGCACTCGTAGCCCTCCCGGACCTCGCGGACGTCCTCCTGGAACCGCTTCAGGTTGCCGATCTCGCCGTCGTACACCTCCACGTGGTCCCGGAGGACCCGCACCGGCAGGTTGCGCCGGATCTCGCCCTCCTCCACGTAGCAGCCGGCCACGGTGCCGACCCCGGAGATCTTGAAGAGCTGGCGGACCTCGGCCTGGCCGACCACGGCCTCCCGCTCCTCCGGCTCGAGCATCCCCTCGAGGGCGGCCCGGACGTCCTGCACCGCCTCGTAGATGACGTTGTAGGTCCGGATCTCGACGCCCTCGTCCTCGGCGGTGCTCCGCGCCGCGCTGTCGGGCCGCACGTGGAACCCGACGATCGTGGCGTCGCTGGTGGTGGCCAGCAGGACGTCCGACTCGTTGACCGCCCCGACGCCCCGGTGGATGACCTCCACCTCCACCTCCTCGGTGCTGAGCTCCTCCAGCGCGTCGGAGATCGCCTGCACCGAGCCGTGGGTGTCGGCCTTGATGACCAGGTTCAGGACGGCCTCGCCGCCCTCCTGGACCTGCTCGAAGAGGTTCTCGAGCCGGGTCCCGGCCTGGCGGCGGCGGATGTCCTTCTCGCGGTCGAGCTCCTGGCGGCGGTCGGCGATCTCCTGCACGCGGTCCGCCTCCAGGACCACCAGGGAGTCGCCCGCCTGGGGCACGCCGTCCAGGCCCAGCACCCGGACCGGTGTCGAGGGCGGCGCCTCCTCGACGTTGTTGCCCCGCTCGTCCATCAGCGCCCGGACGCGGCCCCCGTACAGGCCGCAGATGAAGTCGTCGCCCACCTCCAGCGTGCCGCTCTGCACCAGGACGGTGGCCACCGGCCCCATCCCCTTGTCCAGCTCGGCCTCCACGACGGTCCCGCGGGCGTCGCGGGTCGGGTCCGCCTTCAGCTCCAGCAGCTCCGCCTGGAGGTAGACCTGGTCCAGCAGGTCGTCGATGCCCTCGCCGGTCTCGGCCGAGACCTCGGCCGCCAGCACCTCGCCGCCGAACTCCTCGACCACCACCTCGTGGTTCAGCAGGTCCTGCTTGACCTGCTGGGCGTCGGCCGAGGGCAGGTCCATCTTGTTGACGGCCACCACCAGCGGCACGCCCGCGTTCCGGGCGTGGCTGATCGCCTCGACGGTCTGGGGCATCACGGCGTCGTCGGCGGCCACCACCAGGATCACCACGTCGGTGAGCTCCGCACCGCGGGCCCGCATGGCGGTGAAGGCCTCGTGGCCCGGGGTGTCCAGGAAGGTGATGGAGCGGTCGTCGCCGATGTCCACCCGGTAGGCGCCGATGTGCTGGGTGATGCCCCCCGACTCGCCGGCCACCACGTTGGTCTTCCGGATCTTGTCCAGCAGCGACGTCTTGCCGTGGTCGACGTGGCCCATCACGGTCACGACGGGGGCCCGCGGCTCGAGCCGCTCCTCCTCGTCCGCCTCCTCCTCGGCGGCCTCCGGGATCTCGGCCTCGAAGGCCTCCTCCTTGACCGCCTCGTAGCCGAACTCCTCGCAGATCAGCTCGATCTGGTCGAAGTCCAGCCGCTGGTTGATCGTCACCATCAGCCCCAGGTTCTTGAAGGCCGCGGTGATGATCTCCTGGGGGGACTCGTCGATGAGGTCCGCCAGCTCGGCGACGGTCAGGAACTCGTTGACGCTGACCTGCGTCTCGCGCTCGGCCTCCTCGGCCCGGCGCTGCTTCTCCAGCTCCTCCTCGCTGGGCGTGCTCTTGGAGCGCTTGCGCGGGCCGCCGCCCCCGCCCTCCATGGCGGCCAGCGTCTTCTTGACGTTCTCCTCCACCGCCTCCTTGTCGACGCGGGGCTTCTTCTTGCGGCCCTTCCCGCCCCCGCGGCCCTTGCTGTAGTCCTCCTCGATCTTCACCGACCCGCCCGGGGCGGCCGACGCGGCCGGGCCGGGGCCGGACGGCATGCCCCGACGCACGGGCTGGGGCTTGCGCTCCTCGCGCTCCGCCTCCGCCTCGGCCCGCTCGTCGACCACGGCCTGCACGTCCGACTTCAGGATCCGGCCGTCCTTGCCGGTCCCCTCCACCGCGGTCAGCTCGACGTCGTGCTCGGCGGCCAGCTCCTCGGCGGCGTCCGTGGCGTCCGGGGCCGGCGCGGCCTCCTCCTCGACGGCCTCCTCCGGAGCGGCCTCGGCCGCCGGCTCCTCCTCGGCCTCCTCGGCCCGCTCGTCGACCACGGCCTGGACGTCGGACTTGAGGATCCGGCCGTCCTTGCCGGTCCCCTCCACCGCGGCCAGCTCGACGTCGTGCTCGGCGGCCAGCTCCTCGGCGGCGTCGGTGGCCTCCGGCGCCGGTGCGGCCTCCTCCTCGACGGCCTCCTCCGGCGCGGCCTCGGCCGCCGGCTCCTCCTCGACCTCGGGCGCCTCTTCGGCCTCGCGCGCCTCCGCGGTCGCCTCGTCCGCCTCGGCCGGAGCCTCCCCGGCGGCCTCCGGGGCCTCTTCGGCCTCGGCCGCGGGCTCCTCGTCGGCCGCCTCTTCGTCGGCGTCCACCGGCTCGGGGCGGCGGCGACGGCGGCGGCGGCGACGGCGCCCGCCGCCCCCCTTCGCCCCGTCGGAGGAGGTGCGTCGCTCGCGCTCCAAACGCGCGTGCAGGCGGGCGACCTGCTCCTCGTCGATCGTGGACATGTGGCTGCGGACGGGAACGTCCATCTCCCGCAACAGCTCGATGAGCTGGCTGGACTCGACGTCCAGCTCCTCCGCCACTTCGTAGACTCGATAGTTCGCCAACGTCTTCCTTCAGCTCACGTGAATCGTGCTCGTCTCCGCTCCGCCGTCGCCGTCGGGCGACCCGGCGGCGTCCTCCTCGGGCTCGTACGGCCCGTCGGCCCGCGGGGTCCGACCGCCGTCCGGGACATCGTCCCCGGCCAGGCGACGGATCTTCCGGGCCAGGCCCTCGTCGGTGACGCCCACGGCCACCACGGGGCCGCGACCCAGGCACTCGCCCAGGGACCGGCGGTCGGCGGCCCGCACCGACGTCGCGGGGCCCGCCAGAACCGGCCCCAGCCGGCCCACGGCGTTCTCGCCCGCGTCCCGTGCCACCACGGCGAGCACCAGCTCGCCCCCGGCGGCGGCCTCCCGGACCGCGCGGGTGCCCACCACGAGCCTCCCCGCCCGGCGCGCGAGCCCCAGGGCGTCCAGAAGCCGGGCGTCCGCGGCGTCAGCCACCGGAGGCGCCCTCCTCGCCGCCCTCGGCGCCCGCACCCACGGCGGCCTCGTCCACCGCCTCCTGGACGTCGGACTTGAGGATCCGACCGTCCTTGCCGGTCCCCTCCAGCCCCACGAGGTCGATGCCGTGCTCTTCGGCGAGCTCCTCGGCGGCGCCGGTGGCGTCGATCTCCTCGGCGGCCTCCTCCGGCCCGGGTTCCTCCTCGTCCTCCAGGGCGACCGCGGCCGTGCCCTCGGGCCCGGGCTCCGGCTCCTCCTCGGCCTCGTCCTCGGGCGAGACCTGGATCTCGGGCTCCACCGCCTCGTGGAGCTCCTCCAGGGTCTCCTCCACGGCCTCCTCCAGGTCCTCCTCCTCCTCGACCACCGTCAGCTCGTCGATGAGGCCTTCCAGGTGTCCGGCCTCCTCGTCGTCGATGCCCGGCACCCCGAGGAAGTCCTCCGCCTCCATGTCCAGCACGTCGAAGAAGGTGCGGATCCCGACGGCCTCGAGGGCCGCCAGCGTGGCGGCCGGGATGCCTTCCAGCTCGGAGAGCTCGAAGTCGCTGACCTCGTACTCCTCGGCGCTGCCGAAGAGCAGGCCCTCGCCGCCCTGGTCCCGCCAGTCCTGGCTGGAGTAGAGGTCGATCTGCCAGCCCACGAGCTGGGAGGCCAGCCGCACGTTCTGTCCGTTCCGGCCGATGGCCACCGAGAGCTGGTCCTCGTCCACGATGGCCGTGACGACCTGGCGGTCCGGGTCCGACATCACCTTCACCACCTCCGCGGGCGCCAGCGCGCGGCGGGCGAAGATCTCCGGGTCCGGGTGCCAGGGGACGATGTCGATGCGCTCGCCGTTCAGCTCCGAGACCACCGCCTGGACGCGCGAGCCCTTGACCCCCACGCAGGCGCCCACCGGGTCCACCGACTCGTCCCGCGAGGAGACGGCCATCTTGGTCCGGCCGCCCGCCTCACGGACGATCCGGCGGATCTCCACCAGGCCCTGGTAGATCTCGGGCACCTCGAGCTCGAAGAGCCGGGCCACGAACTCCGGGGCCGCCCGGGAGAGGATCAGCTTCGGACCCCGGCTGGTCTCGTCCAGCTTCATCAGCACGGCCCGGATCGGCTCACCCTGGCGGAAACGCTCCCGCGGGTTCTGCTCCCGCCACGGGATGATCGCCTCGGCCTCGCGGGCCTGGTTCAGCAGGACGATGATCTTGCCCCGCTGGACCTGCTGGACCTCGCCGGAGACGAGCTGGCCGATCTTGTCGCTGAACTCGTCGCGGATCTTGTCCCGCTCGCCCTCGCGGACGCTCTGGATGATCCGCTGCTTGGCCGCCATCACCGCGTTGCGCCCGAAGTCGTCGAACGAGACCGGGATCTCCAGCAGGTCGCCCACCTGGAACTCGGGGTCGTCCCAACGGGCCTCCTCGAGGCTGATCTCCCGGGAGGGCTCCTCGACCTCCTCGACGACCTCCTTGAGGACGACGATGTCGATGTCGCCGTCCTCGTGGATGTCGATCTCGGCCTCGACGGGTCCGTCGAAGTGCTTGGCGAGCGCCGCGTTCAGACCCTCGCGGATCAGCCGGTGGAGCTCGTTCTCCGACAGGTTCTTGTTGGCCGTCATCACCCGGAAGGCTTCGACGACCGGAATATCGTCGCTCATCCTGTCCCTGGTTGGTGGTCTGCAGTCCCAGAATCTCCGCTCGACGCGCCTCGCCCGGCGCGTGTCCCGCCACGCCGGCGCCTCAGAGCGCCGACTCCCAGTCGAACACCAGGTTCGCGCTGGCGATGGAGGCGATGGGCACCTGCACCCGCTCGCCGTCGACCCGGAGCGCCACGGCCTCTTCCTCCTCGCCGGCCAGGCCCAGCAGCTCGCCCTCCAGCGTCTTCGACCGTCCGGCCAGCGGGCCGTAGCCCTTCAGCCGGGCCCGCCGGCCCGCGAACCGCCGGTAGTCGCGCGGCCGGACCAGCGGCCGCTCCACCCCCGGGGAGGAGACCTCCAGCACCGGGTCGGCGGGCACGTCGTCGCGCCCCTCCATCCAGTCGCGCAGCTCCCGCGCGATCCGGGTGCAGTCCTCGACGCTGACCTCGGAGCGGCCGGGCTCGCCCCACGGGCGGTCCATCTTCACCCGGACCACCGGGCTCCGGTGGCCGCCGCCCCTGTCGAGGGAGACGAGCTCGAAGCCCAGCTCTTCCAGGAACCGCTCCATGTCGCGGGCCAGCTTCGCCATCGCCGTCCCCCAAACAAAAAAGTGGGGCTGCGGCAGCGTCCCCACTCCTACGCACGATTCCACCGCACGACGGGGCTGCCGTCGCACGGCATGCAGCCTCCTATACTAGCGGGCCGTCCCCCCTCCGGTCAACCGGAAACAGGGGGGCGACGGGACCCGCCGTCCCGTCCGCTCCGCCGGGCCGCCGCGCGGCCCGAGGGGGGCGTCAGCCGTCTCGCCGACCCCCGGATCGGCGCCGCCAGCCGACGAACGCCGCCATCCGGCCGGCGTCGTCTCCCGTACCCCGATGGGAATGGAATTGATCCGCGCGGCAGCGGGTGCACCAGGCCGATCGGGACAGGCCTCCGGGGGGCGCGCCGAGCCGCCCGGCGCGGGCCGCCAGCTCGTCCCGCAGGTCGACGTGCCCGCCGGCCTCCCCGGCGCCCTCCCGCCCCAGCGCCGTCAGCACCTCCGGGCCGACCTCGTAGCAGTCGCCGCAGACGGCCGGGCCCAGGTGGATCAGCAGGTCGGCGGGGTCGGCGCCGAAGCGGGCCCCCATCGCCCGCACGCCGGCCCGCAGGACCCCCGCGGCCACCCCCCGCCATCCGGCGTGGAGCAGCCCCAGGCCGCCCGAATCCGGGTCCAGCAGCCAGACCGGGACGCAGTCGGCGGCGGTGACCACCAGCAGGAGGCCCGTCCCGTCCGTCAGCAGGCCGTCGGCCTCGCCCGGCACCCGCACGCCGCCCTCGGGGGTGGGCTCGAGGCACACCATCGACGCCCCGTGGACCTGGCGGGCGACGGCGACGCCGGGAAAGCCCAGCTGGGCGGCGAGGGCCTCGAGCCGGGCGTGGAGGGCCCAGGCCGAGGGCGCCGTGGTGAGCCCGAAGTCGGCCGCCTCGCCGCCCGGGCCGCGGCCGCGGACGGTCACGCCCGCGACCAGCCCGTCGAACCGCCCGGTCCAGGCCGCGACCTCGCGGAACGGGAACGCGTCCCCTTCGGCCGCCCCCGCCGGCTCCCGGACCGGGCGTCCCCGGCCGCCGTGGGAAGCGGGGGACGCCGGACCGTCGGTCACCGCTCGACGCGCTCGATGTCGGCGCCCAGCGCCCGCAGCCGCTCGTCGATCCGCTCGTAGCCCCGCTCGATCTGGTGGATGTTGTGGATCTCGCTGACCCCCTCGGCGGCCAGGGCGGCGATGAGCAGCGCCATGCCGGCCCGGATGTCCGGGCTCTCCATCTCGGCCCCGCGCAGGCGGGAGGGCCCCACCACGACGGCCCGATGGGGGTCGCACAGGACGATGCGGGCCCCCATGGAGATCAGCTTGTCCACGAAGAACATGCGGGACTCGAACATCTTCTCGTGGATCAGGATGGTCCCGCGGCACTGGGTGGCCACCACCAGGGCGATGCTGATCAGGTCGGCCGGGAAGCGGGGCCAGGGCCCGTCGTCGATCTTGGGGATCTGGTCGCCCAGGTCGCTCCGGATCTCCAGGGCCTGGTCGCCCGGGACGCGCAGCTCCCCCTCCCGGGGCTCGCAGTGGACCCCCAGCCGCTCGAAGGACGCTCGCAGGGGGAGGAACAGCCGCTCGGGGACGTCCTCGATCACCACCTCGGAGCCGGTGACCGCCGCCAGCCCCACCATGCTGCCCACCTCGATGTGGTCCGGGCCGATCCGGTGCTCGCCGCCCTCCAGCCGGTCGACGCCGTGGATCGTCAGCGTGTGCCCGCCGATCCCCTCGATCCGGGCCCCCAGCCCCACCAGGAACCGGCAGAGGTCCTGCACGTGGGGCTCGGCGGCGGCGTTGCGGAGGACGGTGGTCCCCTCGGCCGTCACGGCCGCCAGGATCGCGTTCTCGGTGCCCGTCACCGAGGGCTCGTCCAGGAAGATCTCGGTGCCCCGCAGCCGGTCGGCGCGCAGCCAGTAGCTCTCCCCCGCCTCCACCTCGGCGCCGAGCCGGCCCAGCGCGAGGAAGTGGGTGTCCAGCCGCCTCCGCCCGATGACGTCGCCGCCCGGCGGCGGCAGCTCCACCTCGCCCAGGCGCGCCAGCAGCGGGCCGGCCACCAGCAGGGAGGCCCGGATCCGGCCCGCCAGCTCGGGATCGACGTGCGGGCCCTCCAGCTCCCGCGCCCGGACCCGGAGCCGGTGGTCGCCGGGCCGCTCGACCTCGGCCCCCAGCGACTCGACGAGCGTCGCCAGGGTCCGGACGTCCCGGATGTCCGGCACGTTCGAAAGCTCCACCGTCTCGTCGGTGAGCAGGCAGCCGGCCAGGATCGGCAGGGCGGCGTTCTTGTTGCCCGCGGGCGTGAACCGGCCCGAGAGCCGGGAGGGTCCCTGGATGCGGAAGCAGGCCATGCTCGGAGGGGGGTGGACGGGGGAGCGGGGACGGGCTCGCGCCGCGCAACTTAGACGGCGACGGCCGCCGCGAGCAACGCGGCCGCGAGGGTCCCCGGCCGGCGGGACCGCCCCGGGCCCCGGCCCGGCCGCCGACCCCGGACCCTTCGCCGCTCCCGGCGGTACAGGGGATCGCGGGTCCGAGCCCGCGGCGCTCGTTGTGGACCCCCCCGGCCCGGCGGTAACTTCGCCGGCCGCGGGATCCGCGACGGCGGAACACCGAACCCCCGAAGGAGGGCGCACGGACCTTGGACGCGATCGGCGTGCTGACGGTCATCGGCCTCGTCCTCTGGATCGTCCTCAGCCTCACCCTGCTGGTGGGCCTCGTCTACGCGCTGCCCACGCTCCGCCGGCTCTCACGCCTCCTGGACCGGCTGGACAACGTGCTCGAGCGCGCCGACCGCCGGATGGACCCGACCCTGGAGCACCTCCGGCGGGCGGCCGACAACGCCGACTACATCACCACCGCGGTCCGCTCCGACGTCGAGTCGGTGGGCGACACGGTGGACCGGGCCGCCCGCAGCACCCGCCGCATGCTCGAGATGGCCGAGGAGCGGGCCATGGAGATCAACGGGTTCCTGGAGGTCGTCCAGGAGGAGGCCGAGGAGACCTTCCTCTCCACCGCGTCCCTGCTCCGGGCGCTGCGCGGCGGCCGTGGCGGGGGACGATCCTCCGGCGGGCGCCGGGAGGGCTGAGCGCGTGTCCGTCCTCCGCCGCGCCCTCCCCCTGCTCGGCGCCCTCGCGGCGCTGGCCCTCGTGCCGGAGCCCGCGGCGGCGTGGGGCCCGGGCACGCACCTCCACCTGGGCCTCGAGGTGCTGGGCTCGCTGACCCTGCTGCCCTCCTCGGTGGCCGGCCTGCTGGCCTCCCGCCCGGTCGAGTACCTGTACGGGTCGCTGGCGGCCGACATCCCGCTGGGCAAGAGCTACGCGCCGGCCGAGCGTCACCCGCACGCCTGGCACGTGGGACGGGAGACCCTGGAGGCCGCGGGCGACGACCCCGCCCTGCGCGCCTTCGCGCTGGGCTACCTCTCGCACCTGGCCGCCGACGTCGGGGCCCACGAGCAGTTCGTGCCCCGGATGCTCCTGCTGACCTCCTCCACCCGCGCGCTGGGCCACTCCTACTGGGAGCACCGCATGGACGCCCGGGTCGGCGAGGACCGGGCGCGGCTGGCCCGCGCGGTGGTGATGGAGGGCGACCACGCCCGGCTGGACCGCCACCTGGACGAGGTGCTGGACCGGACGCTGTTCAGCTTCGACACCAACCGGCGGATCTTCCGCGGCATGGTCCGGATCGCCGACGACCGGCGGTGGCAGAGCCTCTTCGACACCGTCATCGAGAACTCCCGCTGGGACCTGGAGGAGCGCGAGACCGAGCTCTTCCTGCGGGAGGCCTTCGAGCTGACGGCCGGCTGGCTCCTCCGGCGGGGCGACTCGCGGGCCGCCGAGGGCGACCCCACCGGACGCGACGCCGTCACCCGGGCCAAGCGGGTCCGGCGTCAGGTGCTGATGGACGAGGGCTTCGGGTCGGCCTCGTCGCTGCGGCGGGCCGCCGACCGGTACTTCCCGCTCCCGGAGCGGCCGCCGGAGCTGTGGTCGGAGCGCGGCGGAAGCGACGAGGTGGCCGCGCGGGTGCGCGAGCGGCTCTCGGGGTCCGCCCTCCCCCGGGCCGGCTGACCGGCCGGGCTCTCCCTCAGGGCTCGACCTCCGACAGCCGCTCTCGCAGCAGCTCCCGGGCCTTCTCCGGGTCGGCCTTCCCGCCGGCCCGACGCATCACCCGCCCCATGAAGAACCCCATCAGCTTCTCCTCGCCGGCCGCGTAGCGCGCCGCCTCCTCCGGGTGCGAGTCGACCGCCTCCTCGACCCAGGCCCGCAGCCGGTCACGGTCCCGCACCTGGGCCAGGCCCCGCTCCTCCACCACCCGGTCGGGGTCGTCCGCCTCCCCCTCGATCAGCGCCTCCAGGGCCCGGTCGGCGGTGGTGGAGCTGAGGGTCCCGTCCCGGCGCAGCTCGGCCACCCGGGCCAGGCGCCCGGGCCCCAGCAGGTCGGCCTCGGCGACGCCCTCCGGCCGTCGGTTCAGCGCCTCGGCCAGCTTGCCGGTGACGAAGTTGGCCACCTGCTTGGCGAAGGCCTCGTCCCGGTCGCCCACGGCCGCCTCGAAGTACGCCGCGCGGTCGGGCCGGGCGGCCATCCGCGCCGCGTCGTAGGGGGAGAGGCCGTGCTCCTCGGCCAGGCGGCGCTCCAGCCGGTGCGGAAGCTCCGGCAGGCCCTCCCGGATCGCCTCCACCCGGGCCGGCTCCAGGGACAGGGGCGGCAGGTCGGGCTCCGGGAAGTAGCGGTAGTCGACCTCGCCCGCCTTCCCTCGCATCGGCCGCGTCCGGCCCGCCTCCGCGTCCCACCGGCGGGTCTCGCGCTCCACGCGGCCGCCGTCCGCCAGGACGGAGCGCTGGCGATCCCGCTCGTGGGCCAGCGCCCGCTCCACGTGGCGGAAGGAGTTCATGTTCTTGACCTCGGTCCGCGCCGCCCGGTCCCCGGACGGCCCGACGACCGAGAGGTTGGCGTCGACCCGGAGACTGCCCTCCTCCATGTTGCAGTCGCTGACCGCGGCGTAGTGCTCCAGCACCTGGGTCAGCCGGTCCAGGAAGGCCCGGGCGGCCGCGGGCGATCGGAGCTCCGGCCGGGTGACGATCTCCACCAGGGGCACCCCGGCCCGGTTCAGGTCCACGGCCGTCCGGTCCGGGTAGCGGTCGTGCACCAGCCGCCCGGCGTCCTCCTCCAGGTGCAGCCGCCGGATGCCGACCCTCCGCCGCTCGCCCTCCTCCAGCCGGACCTCCAGCTCGCCGTCGGTGGCCAGCGGCCGATGGTACTGGGTGATCTGGTAGCCCTTCGGCAGGTCCGGGTAGAAGTAGTTCTTCCGGTCGAAGCGGGAGCGCGGGTCCACCTCGCAGGCCAGCGCGGCCGCGGCCCTCACCGCCAGGCGGACCGCCTCCTGGTTGGGGACCGGCAGCGCCCCCGGCAGGCCCAGGCAGACCGGGCAGACGCGGGTCCCGGGCTCCCCCCCGTAGGCCGCCCGACATCGGCAGAAGAGCTTGGTCGCCGTCCGGAGCTGGACGTGGACCTCCAGCCCGATGACCGTGCCCGCGCCGCCCTCTCCCCCGGCCGGGCCCGTCACGCCTTCTCCGGCGGCTCGTACCCGACCAGCTCCTCGACCCGGGCCGCCAGCCCCAGCATCTCCTCCTCCTCCCAGGGCCGGGCCACGAGCTGGACCCCCACCGGGAGCCCGTCCACCGTCCCGGCCGGGACCGACACGGCCGGGACGCCGGCCAGGTTGGCGGCCACCGTGAAGCGGTCGGACCGGTACATCTCGTACGGGTCCTCCGTCCGCTCGCCCAGCCGGAAGGCCGGGCCCGCGGTGGTGGGGGCCAGGAGGACGTCCGGGCCGCCGTCCAGGGCCTCCAGGAGCTCCCGGGCCACCGCCCGCCGGACCCGCCGGGCGCGGAGGTAGTGCTCCTCGTAGCGGCCCGCCGAGAGGGCGCAGGTCCCCAGCATGATCCTCCGCTTCACCTCGGTGCCGAGCCCCCGGCCCCGGCTGGCGCGGTGGAGGTCCTCGACGCCGCCCTCCCCCTCCTCCCGCCGGCCGAAGCGGACCCCGTCGAAGCGGGCCAGGTTGCTGGAGGCCTCGGCGGTGGAGACCACCTGGTAGCAGGGCACCGCGTGCCGCGTGGCCGGCAGGGAGATCCGCCGCACGTCCGCCCCCGCGCCCTCGAGGCGGCCGGCCAGCGCGTCCAGCCGGTCCCGGAGCCCGGGATGGAGCCCCTCCAGGTACTCCGCGGGCAACCCGAGCGTCCGGCCCTCCAGGGAGACGCCGTCCAGGGCCGCGGCCCGGGGGACCGGCCGCTCGCGGCTGGTGGGATCGCGGGGGTCGTGGCCCGCCACCACCTCCAGCACCCGGGCCGCGTCCCGGACCCCGGAGGCCAGCACCCCCACCTGGTCCAGGCTGGAGCCGAACGCCACCAGGCCGTACCGGCTCACCCGGCCGTAGGTGGGCTTGACCCCCACCACGCCGCACAGGGCCGCCGGCTGGCGCACCGACCCGCCGGTGGAGGAGCCCAGGGCCGACGGCACGATCCCGGCCGCCACGGCCGCAGCGCTCCCCCCGGAGCTGCCTCCCGGCACCCGCTCCCGGTCGAAGGGGTTGCGGGTGGGCCCGAAGGCGCTGTGCTCGGTGGACGAGCCCATGGCGAACTCGTCCAGGTTCGTCTTGCCGAAGACCCGGGCCCCGGCGCCCTCCAGGCGGCGGACCACGGTGGCCGGATACGGGGACCGGTAGCCCTCCAGCATCCGGGAGCCGCAGGTCGTGGGCAGGTCCGGGGTGCAGATGTTGTCCTTGACCCCGATCGGCGCGCCCTCCAGCGGCGACGGCGGCGCCTCCGGGGTCCCCGTCTCCTCGGCCCGGGCCGCGCCGTCGCCCGGGTCCCCGCGGGTGCTCAGGAAGGCCCGCAGCGGCCGGTCGCCCCGGTCCAGCTCGCGCCGGCGCCGCTCCGCCGCCTCCAGGAGCTCGCCCGCCGTGGCCCCCGCGTCGAGCGCCTCCCGGACGGCGGCCAGGTCACCCAGCGACGCCATCCGGCCCGGTCCCTCCCTCGTCCGCGTCCATGGCCTCCAGCCGCGGCAGGACGAAGAACCCGTCGCGCCAGTCCGGGGCGAAGGCCTCCGGGCCCCGGGCCAGCGGCTCGGCCGGCGGGGCGTCGGGCCGGAGCCGCAGGTCCCCGCCCGCCTCCTCCGGCCCGTCCCCGCCCGGGTCCAGCTCGGCCAGCCGGTCGAGCTTGCCCAGCAGGTCGTCCAGCTCGCCGGTCAGGCGGCGGACCTCGCCGTCGTCCAGCTCGAGGCGGGCCAGCCCGGCGATCCTCCGGACCTCCTCCTCGTCGATCCGGGTCACGGCACCGCGCCCCTCAGGCGGGCCGGAGGTCGGCGTGGGCGACCATCACCTTCTTGGTGCCCGCCGCGTCGAAGTCGATCTCGGCCTTGGTCGAGCGCCCGGACCCGCTGGTGGCCACCACCGTGCCCTCGCCGAAGTGGGGATGGGCGATGCGGGCGCCCGGCTCCAGGGTGAGCCGCTCCTGGCCGTCCCCGTAGTCGTAGGACAGCTCCACCGCGGGCGCGCCGTCCTCTTCCCCGCCCTCCCCGTCGTCGCCGCGGGTCCAGTCGAAGCCCCCTCCCTCGCCCCGGGGGCGGCCGGCCGACCCGCCGGAGGCGTCGCCGTCCCGGTCGCCGGCCCGGACCGCGCCGCCGGCGCGGCGCCGGCGGACGCGCTCCTCGGCCAGCTCGTACACGAACGCCTAGAGCGAGCGGGCGCAGCAACAGAAGAGCCGC
>CAZJJO010000011.1:0-34846 GCA_964546375.1 uncultured Gemmatimonadota bacterium | reverse complement strand
CCAGCTCGCCCACCGTGACCCAGACGCGGGCGGCGACGGCCAGCGCGCCGGCGACGCCCGCCCCCAGCGGGGTCAGGGCGGCCAGCAGGCCCGTCATCGCCCCCTCCCGCACGACCAGCCCGCCGGGCGCCACGAGCACCAGGTAGCCGGCCACGTAGGCGGCGGCGAAGACGCCCGTCAGCAGGACCGGCCCGGGCACGGCGTCGGCGCTCAGGCCGCGGAACAGGCACCAGAGCCCCACGCCGTAGAGGCCCCAGGCGATCACCATGCCCCCGGCCGCCCGCAGCAGGGCCGGGACGGTGGGCGGGTCGGCGTCGGGCGCCTCCTCCCGGTCCAGCACCCGCGCGGCCAGCCGCATGCCGCCCCGCACCACGCGGGGATGGAGGAGACAGAGCAGGAGGACGGTCGCCGCGACGGCCACGGCGGGGGATCCGCCGGGGACCAGGGCCAGGTCGCCGCCCAGCACGCCGGCGGCCACGGCGATGCCGGTGACCAGGACCACCACCTGGAAGGCCAGCGCGGAGGCGAGGCCCAGGCTGCCCGACGCCCCGCGCTCGCGCAGGTGGACCGCCAGCCCGGAGAGCTGCCAGATCTTGCCGGGGATGTAGCGTCCCAGGTTCGTGGCCAGCCAGACGCGGACCCCCCGGCCCCAGCCCATCCGGCCCCCGCCGGACCGGTACAGGTGCGCCCAGACCGCGCCCATCCACAGCAGGTCGGCCACGGCCGCCGCCAGGGCCGCCGCCAGCCAACCGGGCGACAGGCGCCAGCCGAACCCGCCCACCTCGGCGCGCATCCGCTCGAGCGCGGCCCATCGGTCGGCCAGGGCCCACCCGACGAAGACGAGGGCCGCCAGGAGGAAGACCGCCGCCACGACCCGGTACCGGCCCCGGCGCACGCTCAGTCCCCCCTTCCCCGTCGGCGCCATCGCCAGCCCAGGCCCGCCGCCAGCGCCAGCAGCCCCAGGGCGGAGCCCACGGCCCCGGTCCGGACCGAGGGCGACGCGTAGGTGAGGACCACCCGGTGGTCCCCCTCCGGCACCTCGATCCCCCGGAACGCGGCGTCGGTCCGATGGACGGGGACCTCGCGGCCGTCGACCCGGGCCGACCAGCCGGGATGCCACACCTCGCTCAGGAAGAGGAGGCCGCCGCGGTCGGCCTCCACCTCCAGGACGACCTCGTCGGGCCGCCACCGGACCGTCCGGGCCCGGCCCGCCCCCGCCCGGGGCGCGGGCTCGCCGTCCTCCGGCTCCACGTACGCCACGGCGGACGGGTCCTCCAGCGAATGCGTCCGACGCAGGGCCTCGTCGAGCCCGCCGACCGCGACCACGCTGTCCGGGAAGAAGGCGTGGGGAAGGTCCGCCGTCACGCGGTAGAGGCGGGTCCCGCCCGCCCGGGCCTCCTCCTCCAGCACGGGCGTCCGCACCTCCCGCCCCACCGCGACGAACCGCAGGTCCAGCAGGGGCCAGAGGGCGGGACGCCGCAGCAGCTCCCGGCCCTCGACGCCGCCCACCAGGCGGTCGTACCAGGCCAGCCGGAAGTTCTGCATGCCCGTGACCGAGGGGATCCTCCAGTACATCAGCTCGTTCCGGCCGAAGGTGTCCCCGAGCTGCCAGACGCGCTCGCCCGGACCCAGGTCGGCCCGCATCCGCTCGACCAGCGGGCCGGCCCGGAACGCCCGGTCGGGGTCGACGGTGTCCAGGAAGCGCGCGTCCACGCGCCAGAGGTCGGCCACCAGGACGAGCACGACCACGGCCAGCGTCCACCGGGGCCACCGGGCCCGGGCCACGGCCCGGGCGGCGACCAGCGTCCCGATCCACACCCCCCCGGTCACCAGCCCGGTGACCCGAAGCGCCGCCGCCAGGCCGTCGGGCGGCCGCCGGGGATGGCCGGCCGGGAACCAGGCGGTCTCCACCCAGCGCAGCAGCCCCTCGGGCGCCAGCGCGGCCCAGGCCGCCAGCAGGAGGGCCGGCGCCGAGAGGGCGAGCACGCCCCACCACGGGATCCCGCCGCCGGCCTCCCGGTCCTCCCCGCCCTCGCGCCCGCCCCGCCCCGCCCCGTCCCCGGCCCCGGCGCCGGAGGCCCGGGCCTCGAGGACCCGCTCGACTCCGAAGCCGGCCGACAGGGCCACGAAGAAGGCGACCGGGCCGGTCATCATGTTCGGCGCCCGGAAGCGGTCGATCATCGGCACCAGCTCGTAGGCGATCCGGTGGACCGGGGTGGCCGCGCCCAGGGCGAAGGCCACGCCCAGGGCCGAGGTGCCCGCCAGGAACCAGACCCGCCGGTCCCCCCTCGGCGCGACCCAGGCCACCGAAGCCAGGGCCAGCGTGCCGGCGCCCAGGTACTCGGTGTGCAGCTTGAACGGGTTGCTTCCCCAGTACCCCTGCAGCGACCCGACCAGGTCCGGGAGGAAGAGGGCCGTCAGCTCCTGGGGCGGCAGGGCCCAGGAGGAGGCGAACTCGTAGCCGCCCCGCCCGCCGCCCCGGACCGCGTCCGGCAGCAGCTCCAGCGTCGGCCACAGCTGGACCGCCCCCACCGCCGCGGCCCCCGCGAACGCGGCGGCGAACCAGCCGGCCGTCCGCAGGGCCTCCCGGCGCTCCTCCCCGCCGCTCCAGACCCCCGGCGCCAGACGCCAGAGGGCGTACAGCGACACGGCCAGCGACGAGAAGTACATGAGCTGGGTGTGCGGCGTGAAGATCTGGCACGCCACGACCAGGCCCATGAGCAGGAGCCAGCCCGGCTCCCGCTCGCGGAAGCCCCGCTCGGCGCAGGCGAAGACCCCCGGAACGAGCACCATGGCGAACATCCGTCCGTCGTGGCCGCCGTAGAGGGTGGAGACCACGTAGCCGGTGAACATGAAGGCCGCACCCGTCGCCGCCGACGACCAGCGCCGGAGCCCGAAGGCCCGACCGGCCCCGTAGCCGAGGGCGCCGGCCAGGGCCGTGTGGACGACGAAGGTCCACCCGATGGCCCGGAAGAGGGGCAGGACCGGGTACAGGAGGCTCGTGGGATAGAAGACCGGCCCGGGCAGGACGGCCAGGAACGGCTGTCCCCCGTAGACGAACGGGTTCCAGAGGGGCAGGCCCCGACCGGCCTCCAGCTCCTGGACGGCGAACCGCCGGAGCTGGTAGGCCTGCTCGAGCATGTCCGTGCCGAAGAGCATGGCCCCGGGGTCCAGGACGAACGACCGGTAGAAGAGCAGCGCCAGGGCGCCGCAGGCGGCGGCGAACAGCCACGGGCCCGGCCCACGGTCGGCCGCGTCGGCCGCCCGTCGGAGGAAGCTCCGCGCGCTCACCGGCGCCCTCCCCCGCCCCGGCCCGCTCCCCGCCCGCTCCTCCGACGGCGCGTGCGCAGCAGGCCGCCCCGCCCCGGCCGGTCGGAAGGGGCCGGGTCGATCGGCTTGCGCACCACCAGGAACCACTGGGGGGAGAGGTGCCGCAGCGCGACGTTCACCAGCGGGTCGGGCAGGGCCGAGAAGGTCCGCCAGGCCCGGGCCCAGCCCGGACCCCAGGCCTCGGCCGTCAGCTCGTCCAGCGCCCGGCGGGTCCGGTCCTCCACCCGCAGGCCCGCGGCCCGGATGCGGCGCTCCAGCCCGGACCGGGTCCGGAACCGGATGTGCCGGTAGCTCTCGCCCCGCCCGGAGGCCCGGAGGTAGGCGTCGGCCAGCGGGCCCGGCAGCCAGCTCAGGAACGGGAGGCGGTAGTGGGGCTCCATGACGGCCAGGCGGTTGCCCGCCGCCACGTAGGCCCCGCCGCCCGGCGCCAGCACCCGGGACAGCTCGTGGAACAGGCCGGCCTGGTCGCCGACGTGCTCGTAGAGGTGGTTCATCAGCGCGAAGTCCACGCTCGCGCGCTCCAGCGGGAGGCGGGTGGCGTCGGCGGCCACCATGCCCTCCTCCACCTCCATGAACGAGACGTCCATCTCCATGCCCACGATATACTTGTCCGTCATGTCCTCGAGCGCTTCCTTGACGATGCCGGTGCCGGCGCCCAGGTCGACGATCCGGTCGGCCGCCTCCAGCTCCGCGCCGCAGAGGCGGTGGATCACCCGTGCCTTCTCGACCCGCTCCCGCCGGTAGGCCTCCGAGTCGACCCAGGCGTCGTACCGGTCGCGCGGCGTCATGCCGTCCCCCCGGCGTCCCGGCCCTCCCCGCGGCGCCTCCGCGCCTCCTCGTAGGTGGCCTCCAGGTCCCCCATGACCCGGTCCCAGGCGAAGCGCTCCTCGACGAAGGCCCTGCCCCGCCGCGCCACCTCCCGGGCCCGCTCCGGCTCCCGGCGGAGCTCCAGGATCCGCTCGGCCAGCGCCTCCTCGTCGCCGGGGGGCACCAGCCATCCGGTCTGGCCGTCGCGGACGATGTCGGGGATGCCCCCGACGTCGCTGGCCACCACGGGCCGCTCCCTCCGGAGGGCCTCCAGCAGCACCACGCCCAGCCCCTCCGTGTCCCCCTTCCGGTCGACCACGGCGGGCAGCACGAAGACGTCGCAGCCCGCGTAGCGGCGCGACAACTCCTCCCGGGGCACGAACCCCGTGAGGTGCACCAGCTCCGCGACCCCGCACCGTCGGGCCTCCCGCCGGATCGCCGCGTCCCGGGGACCCTCGCCCACCACCGTCAGCTCCACGAGGCGGTGCTCCCGGATCTCCGCCAGGGCCCGCACCAGCACCTCCACGCCCTTGCGCTCCACCAGCCGACCGACGAACAGCAGCCGCAGGGGGCCGCCGTCGTCCGCGAGGGGCTCCCGAACCTCGTCCGGGGTCGGCGCCGCGTCCACCGCCGCGGCGAAGGGGACGATCCTCGGCTCCCTCCCCGAGGCCTCCTCCACCGACCGCGCCGTGGAGCTGGAGATGGCGGTCACGGCGTCCGCCGTCGTCGCCGACCAGCGGAGGAAGGGGCGGAGCCACCGGAGCCGGCGGTTCACCCAGTTGACCTCCACGGCGTAGTAGCTGCAGACCAGCGCGGTCCGACCGCCGGACCCGGCGCGGGCGGCCGCGCCGAACAGTGCGTGCGGCACCGGCCAGTGGGCGTGGACCACGTCCGGCGCCGAGCGGCCGGTCCGCCAGGCCGCCAGCGTCCCCGCGGCGGCGTACAGCGGCACGAGCGCCGCGTGGGCCGGGGACCGCCGGACCCGGTCGGGGGCCGTCTCCTCGTGGGTGAGCGTCTCCCACGAGGCCGGCGCGTACCGGAAGCGTCGGACCGGGATGCCGTGGACCCGATGCCCGCCCGACCCGCGGTAGGCCGGGGCCAGCACCTCGGCCTCGTGCCCCCGGTCCCGCAGGCGCCGGATCATCTCGACCATCCACGGCGTGATGACGTCGTCCTCGTCGCGCGGGAACGCCGTGACCACGTGGACGATCCTCATCGCGCCGCGCCCCCCCGCCCCACGGCCGGGATCCCCCGGGCCCGCGTCGGCTCCGGGCCGCGGCCGCGCTCCGGGGGACGTCCCTCCAGCGCGGACTCGGGTCCCCGGCGGAACCGGAGCACCCAGGTGTCGGGGTTCCGCTCGCGGTGCACCCTGCGGAACCGGGCGAGATGGGCCTCGACGGCCGGGACCAGGTAGCGGACCGTGGTCCCGGAGATGGCGTCCACCACCACGTAGTCGGCCCCCATCGCCTCCAGCCCGGAGATCACCACCGTGGGCTCGGAGGAGTACGGGTAGACGTCTCCGCGGCGTCGGGCGATCCAGTAGAAGATCCGCGGCTTGCGGTTCGCCACCACGGCGTCGGCCGGCGTGTTCTCGCGGGTCCACCGGGCGGCGGCGTAGAAGCTGGCCTGGGCCGGGGCCACGCAGGGCGAGCCGGCCCGCCAGCCCGACAGGCACCGGACCCGTTCGGGGGCGGTCCGTCCGACGTGGACCACCGCGGGGGCGGCCAGCAGGAGGACCAGCAGGACGACCCCGACCGTCCCCGCCCGGGCCGTCCCCTCGCCGGCGTCTTCCGGGGAGGCTTCCGCCCGGCCCTCCGCGTCCGGCTCCTCCCGGCCGCGTCCGACCCGTCGGCCGGCCGAACGGGCGGCCTCCAGGGCGTAGAGGAGGAGCAGGGGGAGCAGCGGGAGCAGGAAGCGGCGGTCGACCCAGACCGTCGGCCAGGCTGAGATCAGCCCGGCGTACAGGAAGGTGAACAGCTCCGGGGTCCCGACCCCCCGCAGGCACCGCCGGAGCCAGCCCGCCGCGGCCGCACCGGCCAGGGCCAGGCCGCCCAGGCTCGCCGCGGTCCCCGCCGGCCCGCGGAAGCCGGCGATCGAGGCCGGGAGCACGGTCGAGACGTAGCTCCAGAAGTTCCGGGCCGTCCGCTCGATCAGCCCGGCGATCCCGACCGTGCCCGCCGAGGGCTCGTAAGGGTTGACCATGAGGAACTCGGTCAGGTAGCGCGCCCGCTCGGGAGCCGCCGCCCCCTGGAAGAGTGCCCACCCGCCGGCCGCCGCGGCGGTCACCGCCCCGGCCCACGCGGCCCGCCGCCACCGGCGCCGGAGGGCGGGCGCCAGGACCACGGCCAGCAGCAGCGCCAGCCCCGCGGTGCGGGTGAAGAAGGCGGCCGCCGCCAGCAGGGGCACCGCCGCCGCCCGGCGGTCGACGCCCGGCCCGTCTCCCCCGGGGCGTGCCGCCCCGTCCCGATCCCCTTCCCCGGACCCGGACGGCTCGGTCCGGACGGCGAGCCACAGCGTGGCCGTCACCAGGAGGACGAAAGGCGCCTCGGAGAGCACCCAGTGGGCGTAGTCCAGCAGGACCGGGTTCACGGCCATCAGGGTCGCCGCCGCCAGCGCGGCGAGGGCCGGCCGCCCCTCCCGGCCCAGACCGGCCGTCAGGGCCACCGCCCCGGCCGTCATGGCCAGCGAGGCCAGCTTGAACAGCTGCAGCCCCCCGACCCATCCCAGCACCGCCAGCACGGCCGGATAGAGGGGGGGATACTTGGTGTGGACCGGCGTGTCCGGGAGGTGGAGGTCCAGGTAGCCGAGCCCCTCCCGGAGCGACTCGGCCAGGATCATGTAGCCGGCGTTGTCCCCGCCCGAAAAGAGGATCGGCTCGTACAGGAGGAGGCCCAGGACCAGGTGGAGGACGACCGCGGCCGCGGCCCACCGGACCGGGCTCACGCCCCCCGGACCCTCCACCGGCGCCCCGCCCCGCCCGGGACTCATCCGTCGCCCCGACCGGGCGCCGACCGGCCGCGCCTCCGCCCCGCCCCGCCCCTCGCCGGGAACGCCCCGGCCTCAGCCGCCATCGGACGGTCCGCCCGAAGGGACGTCCCGGGAGCCGCCCTCCCCGTCGACCCGGCGCCGGAGCTCCTCGACCTCGCCGCGGAGGGAGACGATCAGCTCGGCCAGGAAGCCCACCGCGAACATCAGCAGCCCGACCACGGTGAGCAGCAGGACCAGGTTCAGCAGCGGGCGGTAGCCCTGCCCGAGCGCGAAGCGCAGGTAGAGGGCCACCACCCCGGTGAGGCCGCCCAGCGCGAAGAGCCCCGCGCCGGAGACGCCGAACAGCAGCATCGGCTTCCGGCTGAAGACGAGCTGGAACCAGACCGAGATCATGTCCAGGGTCCCCACCACGATCCGGCCGCGGCCCCGGTATTTCGATCGTCCGGCCCGGCGGGGCAGCAGCTCGATGTCGATCTCGGTGACGCTGAAGCCCCGGGCGTGGGCGAGGACCACGAAGAACCGGTGCCAGTCGTGGCGCAGGCGGACCTCCTCCAGCACCTGGCGCCGGAACGCCTTCATGGCGTTCAGGTCGTGCACCGGCACCCCGAAAATCTTGCGGGCCAGCCAGTTGTAGACGGTCGAGACGAAGCGCTTCGAGTAGGTCCGGCCCACCTTCCGGCCGGTGACGACGTCCCAGCCCTCGTCGAGGCGGGCGACGAAGCGCGGGATCTCGTCGGGCGAGTGCTGGAGGTCGGCGTCGAACAGCACCAGGTAGCGGCCCGAGGCGGCCCGAGCGGCCGTCAGCATCGCCTCGGTCTTGCCCCGGTTCCCCCGGTGCCGGAGGACGCGGACCCGGTCGGCGAGCCCGGCCCGGTCGGCCGCCTCCCGGGCCGCCTCGGCCGTGCCGTCCGAGGAGCCGTCGTCGACCAGCACCACCTCGGCGTCCAGGTCGTGTTCGCCGAAGGCGTCGGCCAGCTCCTCGAACAGGGGCGGCATGTTGGGGGCCTCGTCCAGGGCCGGGACGAGGACGGAGACGCGGGGCGACCCGCCGCGGTCGGGCGGGTCGGAGCTCGACGGGGACGGCGCCCCGCTCATACCCGCTTGCGCATCCGGGCCGAGAGGATGCCGAGCTGGTCGCGGTACTTCGCCACCGTCCGGCGGGCGATCTGGATCCCCTCCTTCTCCAGCTCGTCGACGATGGCCTGGTCGGTGAGCGGGTCGTGGGGATCCTCCTCCTCGACCAGCTTCTCGATCTTGGCCCGGACCCCGCGGGCGGAGACCTCTTCCCCGTAGTCGGTGGAGAGGCCGCTGGAGAAGAAGAACTTGAGCGACAGCACGCCCCGGGGCGTCTGCGCGTACTTCTCGTTGGTGACCCGGGAGACGGTGGACTCGTGCATGTCGATGTGCTCGGCCACCTCGCGCAGCGTGAGCGGCTTGAGGTGCTCCACGCCCTTCTCGAAGAACTCGCGCTGACGGTCGACGATGAAGTTCATCACCTTCAGCATCGTCTGGCGGCGCTGCTCGATGGCCTGGATCATCCACTGGGCGCTGTTGAGCTTCTTCGAGATGAAGGCCTTGTTGTCGCCCTTGAACTTGCTCTTGTCCTTGGCCACCTCGCGGTAGGAGCGCGAGAGCTTCAGGCGGGGCAGCGACGTGTCGTTGTGGAAGACGTAGTACTCGCCGTCGATCTTCTCGACGATGAGGTCGGGCGTCACGTAGTCGTCCTTCGAGTCGTCGTACTTCAGCCCCGGTCGGGGATCGAGCTTGGAGATCTGGTCGGCCGCCCCCTGGACCTCCTCGGCGGAGATGCCGTGCTCCTTGGAGAGCTCGCTCCAGCGGTGGTTGACCAGCTCCTCGAAGTGGTCCCGGACGATGCGGTAGGTGAGGGTGTCGGTCTCGCCGCGGTCCTCGAGCTGCAGCAGCAGGCACTCGCGGAGGTCCCGGGCCCCCACCCCGGCGGGCTCGAAGGTCTGGACCAGCTCCAGCACCCGCTCGCCCTCGGCCATGGTGAAGGGCTCGGTGCCCGCCCAGGCCTCGTTCTCCTCGTCCTCCAGGAAGCGGTTGATGCCCTTCAGGACCTCCTCCACCGAGCAGGTGAGGAAGCCGTCCCGGTCGATGTTGCCGATGATCTCCTCGCCCAGCAGCTGCTGGCGATCGGTGAGGCGGTGGAGCTTGAGCTGGTCCCGGAGGTGGTCCCAGAGGTCTTCGCTGGTGGAGGGGGTGGGGCGGTAGATCTCCTTCTCCTCGTACTCGGCCTTCCGCCCCCCGGCGTCGAAGCCGTCGACCAGGATCTCCTCCCAGTCGATCTCGTCCTCGAGCTCCTCCTCCAGCTCCTCCAGCTCGTCCTCGAGATCGTCCTCGGTGGACGGATCCACCATCTCGAGGAACGGGTTCGTCTGCATCTCCTGTTTCAGGTGCTGCTGCAGGTCCAGGAGGGGCATGTACAGGAGATCCATCGCCTGGTACAGGCGAGGATTGACCTTCATCTCCTGCTTCATGCGGGTCTCCTGCTGGAGCCCGCTCTTCATCTGCGCCATGATGCGTTACCCGGATGACGGAATGCTCGGCTCGTGGCTCGACGTCCCGCACGGCGACGGGCCGACCCCTCGCGGACCCTGCCCTACCCCGCAAGCCGGGACGCGTTGCACAAAATATATGCCATGTCCGCCAGCCGGGCATCCCCGACCCGGCGGACGCCGGCGGGCGGGTCCCGCGAAAGGGTTCCCTGGAAAGGAGAAAGCGCTAGAGGCGGAAGTCCTGGCCCAGGTACATCTCCCGGGCACGGGGGTCGTTCACCAGGGCCTCGGCGGGGCCCTCGAGGTGGATGCGCCCGTCGAACATGATGTAGGCGCGGTCGGTGATCGAGAGGGTCTCCCGGACGTTGTGGTCGGTGATCAGCACGCCCAGGCCCCGGTCGCGGAGGTCGGCGACGATCCGCTGGATGTCCTCCACCGCGATGGGGTCGACGCCGGCGAAGGGCTCGTCCAGCAGCATGAACTTCGGCGACGTGACCAGGGCCCGCGTGATCTCCAGCCGGCGCCGCTCGCCGCCCGACAGCGAGTACGCCACGTGGTCGCGGAGGTGCTTGATGCCCAGCTCGTCCAGCAGCTCCTCGAGCCGTCTCCGCCGCTCCGCCTCGTCCAGGTCGAGGGTCTCGAGGATGGCCATCACGTTTTCCTCCACCGTCAGCTTGCGGAAGATCGACGGCTCCTGGCTCAGGTAGCCGATCCCCGCGCGGGCCCTCCGGTACATCGGCACGTCCGTGATCTCGTCGTCGTCCAGGTGGACCCGGCCCTGCTCGGCCTCCAGCAGTCCGACGATCATGTAGAAGGTCGTCGTCTTCCCGGCCCCGTTCGGACCCAGCAGGCCGACGATCTCGCCCTGCCGGAGGAAGAGGTCGACCTGGTCCACGACCCGGCGCCCGCCGAACGACTTCACCAGCCCCTCGGCCCGAAGCACGCTCCCCTCGCCCTCGTCGCCCGCGGGGGGCGGAGGCGGCTCCCGCGAGGGGCCGGCCGGCCGGTAGATCCGGTGGTCCCCCTCTCCGTCCCCGGCCCCCGCGGGGCCCGTGACCCTCGGGCCTCCCTCGTCGTCCCGCAGGTCGTCCTTCCGCTCGATGTCGCTCACGGGCCCCTCCCCTTCCCCGGCCCCGGATCGGTGGTGTCGGCCGGGGCGCCCTCCGGATCCGCCGGCGCGCTGTCCGACGGGGCTCCGCCCTCCCCGCCCGGGACCGTGTCGGCGGGGGCGCGGTCGTCGGCCGTCGTGTCGGAGGCGGCCGTGTCGGAGGCCGCCGTGTCGGACGGAGGCGACGGGGGCGGCCACTCGGGCGACGCCGCGCCCGCCATCGGGTCCAGGTGAACGCCGATGGCCTGCTCGCCCCGGACCCGGGCGGCTTCCCCGCCCTCGAAGTCGATCACGATCACGCGGCCGCGCTGGTAGTGGAGGGATGGCCCGTCCGCGCCCCCCTCCCGCGGCTCCAACACCCGGTAGGCCCGGGCCGAGCCCAGGGCCCGGACCCGGCGCACGCGGGTCGACTCCTCGCCCCCTTCGTCGGCGCCTGCCGTGTCGGCCGGTGTCCCGGGCCCGCCCCCGTCTCCTCCGGCCCCCTCCTCGCCCGAGCCTTCCTCCCCGTCCCGCGCGAAGGACAGGATCAGGGTGTCGGCCGCCAGCCAGCTCCTCTCGCCCACCGCCAGCGGCATCGGGTCCCGCGGGCGGTCGGGACGATCGTCGCCGACCTCGACGGCCTCGGCCCCCTCCAGGGCCCGGAGCGTGTCGAGGCGTCCCTCCCGGAAGCGGAAGGCGAGCGAGTCGGCCGACAGGCGGTAGGGCGGCGCCAGGGCCACCGACCGGCTCCCGCCGTGGGCCCAGAGCCGCTCGATCCGCCGCTCGGCCAGCCGGGCGCGGATCGTGTCGGCGAGGAGCTCGAACCCCTCGCCCGTCGCCCGGGCCGAGTCCCGGGCCTCCACGGCGTCCAGCTCCCCCTCGGCGAAGCCGGTCTCGATCGTCCGGCCCGTCAGGGTGAACGAGCGTCCCGTCACCTCGGGCGATCCGTACAGCCTGCCCCGCCCCGCGTCCAGGAGGAAGAAGGCGCTGTCCGCGCGGGCGGTGACGTCCGGGCGACGGATGACCACGTCGCCCCGGGTCCTCACCTCCTCGCGGCCCGCCAGGACGATCCGGTCGGCGTCGATCTCCGTCGAACCGGCCGTGTCGCCGGCCGAGAGCCCACCCCGCACGGTCAGGCGCGGCCGTCCGGTGGCCACCGTCCGGCGCTCGGCCCCGGAGGCCAGCCGCCGGAACTCGATCCGGGGACCGGCCAGCGCGGCCGCCCGGTCCCGCCGCTGGAGCTCCGCGTCGCCCTCGGCCACCAGGCGATCGTCGCTCTCGTGATAGGTGAGCGTGTCGGCGGTCAGCGTCCGGAGCGAATCCCGGTAGTCGACCGAGCCCACCGCCTTCAGCCGCTGCTCGCGGTCGTACTTCACCGCGCTGTCGGCGTACATCCGGGCGTCGCCGCAGGTCCAGTTCAGGCCGTTCCCCACGTGGGTCACGTACTGCCCGTCGGCCACCTCCACCGTGGTGCTCCGGGTGGAGTCGGTGGCCGGCTCGAGCACCAGCGTGCAGGCCCGCGGTCCGCCCGGCGCCTCCTGGGCCGCGGCGCCGCCGGCGGCCAGCGCCAGGGCCGCCGCCAGGGGCGGGAGCACGGCGCCGGCCCGGAGGACCGCGCGGCGGAGGGCGGTCATCGCCGCGCGTCCCGTCCGGATTCGACGCGGCCCGTGTCGGCGGCCGACGTCCCGTCCGCGGTGTCCGGAGTGGCGGTGTCGGCCGGAGCGGTGTCGGCCGGGGCGGGCTCCCCCGGATCCCCGTCGACCTCGGTCGCCTCCGACGCGGTGTCCGGGGCGAGCGAGTCCCGGTCGGACGCCCGGCCGGCCGCCCGCGCGGACTCCGGCGGCGACACCACCGACGGCCGCCGGGTGCGGAGCGAGTCGAGGCCCGGATCGGTGACGAAGCCGGTCCCCCGGATCGTGTCCCGCCCCCGGAGGAGGACGAAGTCGGCCTCGCTGCGCAGCTTCCCGGTGGCGGCCTCGTAGGTCAGCTCCGCCGTCCGCAGGCGCTGGGACTCGGCGTCGTCCACCACCCGGACGTTCTCGCTGGCCCGCATGTCGCCCGCCTGAATGTCGTACAGCCCGTCGACGGCCCGGAGCACCGAGGTCCGCCGACCCTGCTCGTCGAAGAAGTCCACGGTGAAGCGGCGGAGGCGCGCCGTCGAGCCCTCGTCGAGCATGAAGACCGTGTCGGCCGTCAGGTGGGCGCGTCGGACGCCGTCCCGGGTCAGGTAGTGCTCGACCCCCACCATGACCTGATCGGCCTCCAGGCCGCTGAAATCGGGGCCCGAGGGCTCGGGCGCCTCCTCCCCCCCGCCGCACGCGGCCGCGGCGAGGGCGGCCAGGAGGAGGACGGCGGGGCGCGGGAGCGCCGACGGGACGGTCACGCCACGCCCGCCCGCAGGAGGTCGTGCAGGTGCACCATGCCCAGGAGGGTCCCCCCGTCGTCCACCACGGGCATGGCCATGATCCCCTTCTCCTCCATCACGTGGACCGCCTGGACGGCCAGCTCGTCCGGTCCCACCATCTCCGGGTCGCGGGTCATGGCCTCCCGGGTGGGCCGGTCCAGGAAGTCGGGGCGGCCCTCCGCGTACCGGGTGAGGTCGCCGGCCGTGATCACGCCCTCCACCCGTTCGTCCCCGTCCACCACCGGCACGGTCCCCCGGAGGTGGGCGATCTGGCGCATCGCCTCCGACAGGGGCGCCTCCGGGGGGAGGCCGGGGACCTCCGAAGGGTCGTCCACCATGACGTCCTCCACCCGCCACAGCAGCTTCCGTCCCAGCGAGCCGCCGGGGTGGAGCCTGGCGAAGTCCTCGGGGCCGAACCCCCGCTCGGTCAGGACCGCCATGGCCAGCGCGTCCCCCATGGCCAGCGCCGCCGTGCTGCTGGCCGTGGGGGCGAGGTCCATCGGGCAGGCCTCCTCGGACACCGAGGCCCGCAGCACGACGTCGGCGTGGCGGGCCAGCGTGGAGCCCTCCTCGGCGGTGATGACCACCACCGGGATGTCGAGCCGCTTGACCGCCGGCATCAGCTCGGCCAGCTCGTCGGTCTCCCCGCTCTTGGAGACGGCCACCAGGAGGTCGCCCCGCACCAGCAGGCCCAGGTCCCCGTGGGCGCCCTCGGCCGGATGGAGGAACAGGGCGGGCGTGCCGGTGGAGGCCAGCGTCGAGGCCACCTTCCGGGCCACCACGCCGGACTTGCCGATGCCCGAGACCACCACCCGCCCCTCGGCCTCGAGAATGCGCCGCGCCGCCTCGACGAACGACGCGCCCAGCTCGTCCACCAGGCCGAGGACCGCACGGCCCTCGACCTCCAGCACCTGGCGGCCCCGCCGGAGGATCGCCTCGTCGCTCACCCGTCGTCCCCTCCGCCGGCGCCCCGCCCCACGTAGGCCTCCACCAGCTCGTCCCACTGGTCGCGGGCCCGGAGCAGGGCCTCGGTGAACTCGCGCACGGCGCCGTGTCCGCCCGGCGTCTCGCTGATCCAGGCCGCCCGCTCCCGGACCTCGGGCACGGCGTCGGCCACGGCCCCGGGCAGGGCCGCCCGCTCCATCAGCGCGGCGTCGGCCAGGTCGTCGGCCAGGCTGGCCACCGCCGACCACGCCAGTCCGCGTTCGTCCAGCATCGACTCCACCACCGGGACCTTGCGGTGGGGGGGGACCTGGTGGATCTCGTCGATCCCCAGCTCACGGGCCCGCTCGCGCAGCGCCGGCGAGTCGCGGCCGGAGACGATCACCGGCTCCACCCCGGCCTCCCGGAGGAAGTGCACCGCCAGGCCGTCGCGGACGTGGAAGCGGCGGAGCTGGAAGGGCCGGCCGTCGAGGCCGTCGGCCACGTAGATGCCCCCGTCCGTGAGGACGCCGTCGGCGTCCAGCACCAGCAGCCGCACCCGGCGGGCCGTCTCCCCGTCGATCACGGGCCGTCCCCCTCCGGCGGGCGCGGCGTCACGCCCGGCGCCGCGTCCCGGGCCTCGCGCACGGCCACCAGCCCCTCGAGCAGGGGCTCGAGCTCGGACAGCGGCAGCATGTTGGCGCCGTCCGAGGGGGCCGCCTCCGGCTCGGGGTGGACCTCCAGGTAGAGCCCGTCGGCGCCGGCCGCCACCGCCCCCCGGGCCAGCGCCGGCACGAAGCGGGGCTCTCCGCCGCTGCGCTCCCCGCCGCCGCCCGGGAGCTGGACCGAGTGGGTGGCGTCGAAGACCGCCGGCGCGTCGGCGCTCTCACGCATCAGCTCGAAGCTGCGCATGTCCACCGTCCAGCGGCCGTACCCGAAGGCCGTGCCGCGCTCGGTCACCGCCACCCGGTCGCCGCCCGCCGCCCGCACCTTCCGGGCCGAGTGTCCGATCTGCTCGGGCGCCATCCACTGCCCCTTCTTCACGTTGACGGGCAGGCCCGTCTCGCCCGCCGCGGTCAGGAGATCGGTCTGTCGGCAGAGGAAGGCCGGCACCTGGAGGACGTCGACGACCCCGGCCGCCGCCTCCGCCTGCGGGGGCTCGTGGACGTCGGTGAGCACCGGGAGGCCGGTCGCCTCCCGGACCCTCCGGAGCCGGGCCAGGCCCTCTTCGAGTCCCGGTCCGCGCGGGGAGGAGAGGCTGGTCCGGTTCGCCTTGTCGAAGGAGGCCTTGAAGATCGCCGGCACGTCGAGCCGCTCCGAGGCCCGGGCCAGGCCGCGGGCCACCTCCACGTTGAGGGCGTCGTCCTCGAGGACGCACGGCCCCGCGATGACGAAGAAGGGGCCGCCCCGCCGGAAGAGGTCCGACGGCTCGTCGCGCGCCACGGTTCAGCCGCCCACGGACGCCTGCTCGGGCGGCCGCACGGCCTCGTCGCCCCGGTCCGGGCTCCCGTCCTCCGACCGCCGCCTCGCCCGCCGGCGGGCCGCCTCCACGAAGCCCGAGAAGAGGGGATGGGGACGGTTGGGCCGCGAGCGGAACTCGGGATGGAACTGGGTGGCCACGAAGTGGGGATGGTCCGGAAGCTCCACGATCTCCACGAGCTGGTCGTCCGGCGACACGCCGCTGAACACCATCCCGCCCTCGGACAGGACGTCCCGGTACTCGTTGTTGACCTCGTATCGGTGCCGGTGGCGCTCGGACACCTCCTCCGCCCGGTAGAGCTCGTGGGCACGGGTGCCGGGCTTCAGCCGGCACGGATAGGCCCCCAGCCGCATGGTGCCGCCCTTCTCGGTCACCTGGCGCTGGGAGTCCATGAGGGAGATGACCGGGGCGTCGGTCTCCTCGTCGAACTCGGCCGAGTGGGAGTCCTCCAGCCCGCAGACGTTGCGGGCGAACTCGATGATGGCGCACTGCAGGCCCAGGCAGATGCCGAAGTAGGGGATGCCCTGCTCGCGGATGTAGCGCACGGTCTCGACCATCCCCTTGACGCCCCGGACCCCGAAGCCGCCGGGGACCAGGACTCCGTCGTACGCGTCCAGCTTGCGGACCTCGTCGCCGTCCAGCTCCTCGGAGGAGACCCAGTCGATGTCCACCCCCACGTCGTGCTCAATGCCTCCGTGGACGAGCGCCTGCTGGATCGAGATGTAGGCGTCGGCGAGCTTCGTGTACTTGCCCACCACCGCGATGCGGACGCGGCCCTCCCCGGGATGCTTGATCCGCTCCACGAGCCGCTCCCATCCCGACAGGTCCGGCGCGGGCGCCTCCAGGCCCAGCAGGCGGAGGATGTGGTCGTCCAGGCGCTGCCTCCGGTAGCGGAGGGGCACCTCGTAGATCGTCTCCAGGTTCTCCGACTCGATCACGTGCTTGAGGTCGACGTTGCAGAAGCGGGCGATCTTCTGCTTGACCTCGTCGGTGAGCTCCCGGTCGCAGCGGGCGATGATCACGTCCGGCTGGATCCCGGTCTCCATCAGCTCCCGCACCGAGTGCTGGGTCGGCTTGGTCTTCAGCTCGCCGGCCGCCGACAGGTAGGGGACCAGCGTCAGGTGCACGAAGAGCGTGTTCTCCCGCCCGACGTCCTGCCGGAACTGGCGCAGGGCCTCGAGGAACGGGAGGGACTCGATGTCGCCCACCGTGCCGCCGATCTCGGTGATCACCACGTCCCGGTTGGGCGCCAGCCGTCGGACGTTGGCCTTGATCTCGTCGGTGACGTGCGGGATCACCTGCACCGTGGCGCCCAGGAAGTCGCCCCGACGCTCCTTGGTGATGATGTCCTGGTAGACCTTGCCGGTGGTGCAGTTGTTCGACTCCGAGAGGGACTCGTCGATGAAGCGCTCGTAGTGGCCCAGGTCCAGGTCCGTCTCCGCGCCGTCGTCGGTGACGAAGACCTCCCCGTGCTGGAACGGGGACATGGTGCCGGGATCGACGTTGATGTAGGGGTCGAACTTCTGGATCGTCACGCTGACCCCACGGTCCTTCAGGAGCCGCCCCATCGAGGCGCAGGCGATCCCCTTCCCCAGGGCGGAGACGACGCCGCCGGTGACGAAGACGTACTTGGTGGGAGACGGCTGTTCGTCGGACATGGTCACGCTCCCCTGGTTGGGGTCAGCCGCGGTCGTCCGGCGGCTCCCGCCCCGGCGATCCGTCGGTCCGCTGGTTGCCAAGTATCCGCTCGGCCCGCCGAAGATCCTCCGGCTCGTCCACCCCGGGCTCGGTCGGAGGGCCCGTCACCACCCGGATCCGCATCCCGTCCTCCAGCGCCCGCAGCTGCTCGAGCCGCTCGACCCGCTCGAGCGGCGAGGGCTCCAGCGAGGTCCAGCGCTCCAGCGCCGGCCGCGTGAAGACGTACAGCCCGACGTGGCGGAGCCACGGGCCGTCCGCCCCCCCCGTCAGGTCCGGCCCGCGACCCCGCGGATGGGGGATCGGGGCCCGGCTGAAATAGAGCGCGTCGCCGCGGGCGTCGCGCACGACCTTGACCACCGACTCCGAGCGCCAGGCCGCCTCCTCCTCCAGGGGGGCGGCCAGCGTGGCCACGGCGGCTCCGTCCCCCCGCACGGCCTCCACCGCCCGCCCCACGGCTCCGGGGTCGAGGAAGGGCTCGTCGGCCTGGTAGTTCACGACGACATCGTGCGCCCGTGCGCCGGGCCGCCGGGCGGCCTCCGCCACGCGGTCGGTCCCGGAAGGGTGGTCCGGCTCGGTCATGACCGCGGTCCCCCCGAACCCCTCGACGGCGCGGGCGACCTCCCGGTCGTCGGTGGCCACACGCACCTCGTCGAACGCCTCGACGCGGGAAGCCGCCCGCCAGCTCCACTCCAGCAGGGACCGGCCGGCGATCTCGCGGAGCGGCTTTCGGGGGATACGCTGGCTTCCGATCCTCGCGGGAAGGACGCAGAGGACCGTCATGGTCGGCGGCCGGCCGGTGGGGACCCTGCCCGCATCACGGGCCGGAAGGTAGGTCGGGCGCGCGGGGCTGTCAAAGCCGTGCGCGCGGCGGAAACCCGGGTCGCCCCGGCGACGCCGGCCCGGCTCCGGAGCCGGTCAATGCCAGAATCGCCCCGGGAACGCGGCCCCCAGCACGAGCTCCGCGTCCACGTCCCCCGCCGTCACGTCGGCCGCCACGCCGGCCTCGAGGAAGAGGAAACGGACGCCGGCCATGACGTTGTCCTCGAGGGTGAACGCCTCCTCCGCGCTCCAGGCCGTGCCCAGCGCGTTGCGGAGGAAGACCCGCGGCGCCCCCAGCACCGGGACGCGGAGCGGCTCCACGGGCACGAGCCAGCTCGCGCTGGCGAAGACGGCCCGGGGGCCTCGCAGGGCCAGCCTCCCGAGGGCCGGCAGGCTGCCCGTCCCGCCCAGCGCGGACCACCGCTGCCGCGGCAGATCGCCGGCCAGGTCCCAGCGCGCCAGCCCCGACAGCTCGATCCGATGGTCGCTCCAGACGCGACGGCGCCAGGTGAGGCGGCCCTCGGCCAGGAGGAAGCTGAAGTCGCCGGCCACCGTCGAGTCGGCGGCCTCCAGGGCGAGCCGGCCGACGAACCGGCCGTCCGCGCGGCGGTCCCGGTACCGGAGCTCGGCCCCGAGGCTGGTGATCCGGCCGGCGTCCACGGGGGGGTTCGGCCGGACGTCCGCGTCGTCCCGGAACAGGACCCCGAGGGGACGGGCCTCGAGGCTGGCGGCGTCCTCCCGCTGGACGGACAGCGAGGGCGCCCAACCCTCCGGGGCGGTGGCGGCCACCTCGAGCGCGATCCGCTCGGCCCGGTAGTAGTTCCGGAAGTCCCCGAAGCCGAGGAGGTAGGAGGCGGAGTTCGCGACCTCGCCGCGGATCCAGTCTTCGCGCGTCCGCGTGCGACGCTCGGCCGTCAGAGCCACGCGGAGGCCGCCCGTCGGGTGGAACCCCGCCCGGAGGGTGCCCTCGAGCTGGCGGCTACCCGCCGTGTGGAGCCGCAGCGTCCCGTCCAGGGAGGGCTGTCCGGGGAGCTCCGTGGCCCGCGCGGTGGCGCCCCAGCCGAAGGTCCAGCCGTCCACCCGCCGGTAGGCGGGGACGTGGAGGCCGCTCAGGCCGTGCAGCTCCAGGGCCGGGCGCTCGTCCCGGGGGCGGAAGATCTCCCAGCCGCCCTCGACCGGGACCACGCGCAGGAGGAGGTTGGGACGATGGACGACCTCCCCCTGGACGCGGGCGTCCGACGACGCGTAGTAGCCGCCCGACAGCGTCACCGCGTCGCCGGCCACGGCGGCCCCGGGGCGCAGGAAGACGTCGCCGGCCACCGCGAAGAGGTCGCCCGTCACCCGGCCCGACGTCCGCAGGGTGGCCCCGAGGACCAGCACGTCGCCGGCGATCGTGTCGGCCGCCGCCAGCACCGTGTCCCGGCTCAGCACCCGGAACTCGTCTCGCTCGAGGAACTCGGCCAGCCGCCGCTCCTCCGGCCGGTCCGGCCGGGGGGTGAAGGTCACCTGCTGGGCCTCGAGGGAGGCGGGCGCGACCGCGGCCAGTCCGGCCAGCAGGGCGAGGCCGACCGCCGGGAGAGCGGCGACGCCCGTCTTCCGGCCGCTCATCACGCGTCCCCGTCGCTCCAGGTGTCCCACGCCACCACCTCCTCCCACGGCTCCCTCTCGGGCAGGGGCTCGAGGGCGTCCGGGAACCCCAGCCCCAGCAGGGAGGCCACCGGCACCCCCTCGGGGATCCCGAGCGCCTCGCGGACCGACCGCTCGCGGAACCCGGTGATCCAGGCGGACGCCACCCCCAGGTCGGCGGCCGCCAGCACCATGCTCTGCAGGGCCGCCGCCAGGTCCAGCGGCCAGCTCCGGCGGCCCATCCCGCTGACGTGGGTGTGGATCCGTGCGCAGGCGGCCACCAGCACCGGCGCCGTCCGGGCGTGGGGGTGATGGAACGCCGCCTCGGCCAGCCGTCCCCGCCGGCGCGCGTCCTGGACGACCACGAAGCGCCAGGGCTGGTCCTCCCGGGCCGAGGGGGCGTAGCGGGCGCTCTCCAGGACGCACTCCAGGGTCTCGTCCGGGACGGGGCGGTCCTCGAAGCGCCGGACCGGCCGCCGGTTCCTGGCCAGGCTCAGCACCCGGGACGCGCGGCTCATCATCCCCTCGGGTGGTGGGAGCGATGGACCTCTCGCAGGTACGCCCGGTCCACGTGGGTGTAGATCTGGGTCGTGGAGATGTCGGCGTGGCCCAGCATCTCCTGCACGGCGGCCAGGTCGGCGCCGCCCTCCAGCAGGTGGGTGGCGAAGCTGTGGCGGAAGGTGTGCGGGCTGACGTCCCGCTCCACCCCCGAGCGCTCGACGTGGCGACGCACGATCTTCCAGGCCCCCATCCGGGTCAGCGGCCGTCCGTGCTGGTTGAGGAACACCACCCCGCGGGCCTCGCCCCGGTCCAGCGCCGGCCTCAGCTCCCGAAGGTACCGCTCCAGCGCGTCCGTCGCACGGTCGCCCAGCGGGACGATCCGCTCCTTCGCCCCCTTCCCCACCACGCGCAGGAGGCCCTCCTCCAGCATCAGGTCCCGCACCCCCAGCTCCACCAGCTCCGAGGCCCGGAGGCCGGCCCCGTACAGCGTCTCGAGCAGGGCCCGGTCCCGGAACGCGAGCTCGTGCTCGACCGGGACCGCGTCCAGGATCTGCTCCACCTCCTCCACGGTGAGCACCTCCGGGAGCGAGCGCCCGCGCCCCGGCGCCTCCAGCCGCTCGGTGGGGTCCTCCTCGCGCCGCCCCTCGGCGACCAGGAAGCCGAAGTAGCTCCGCAGGGCCGACAGCTTCCGCGACACCGTGGACGACGCCAGCCCCCCGTCCACCAGGGAGACCACGAAGGCCCGCAGGACCTGGTGGTCGACCCCGCCGGGCTCCTCGACGCCTCGCTCCCGGACGAACTCGATCATCTGGCGGCAGTCCCGCAGGTAGGCGTCCCGGGTCCGGCCGGCGACCCCGCGGTCGAAGCGCAGGTAGTCCGCGTAGGGCTCGAGCAGGAAGCGGCGGTCCGGCCCCTCGCCGCTCACGGGGTTTCCTCCCCGCCCCCCCGGGTCCGCCACCACCAGGCGAAGACCGCCGCGAAGAGCACGGCCGCCCCGACGACCAGCCCGGCGTTCGCGGTCTCGAACCATTCCACCAGGCGCGGCACGTTGCGGGAGGCCGCCACGCCGGCCCCCACGAGCAGCGCGTACCACACGCCGGCGGCCAGCCCCATCGGGAGCGCGGTGCGCCAGAAGGCGAGCCGGCTGATGCCGGCGAACGCGGGCACCAGGACCCGGAAGACCGGGAAGAACCGGCTCACCAGGATGGCGAAGACGCCGTGGCGGTCGTAGAAGCCCGCCATCCGCTCGAGCTGGTGGGGGCGGAGCAGCCAGCGTCCCCAGCCGGTGTCGAAGATGGCCCGCCCGTACCGGCGCCCCATGAAGTAGACGAAGCAGCCCATCCCGAAGTTGGCGGTCCACGCCGCCGCCAGGACGATCTGCCAGGCCAGGATCCCGCGGTCGGCCAGCACCCCTCCCAGCAGCACGAAGGCGTCGGAGGGAACCGGGGGGAAGACGTTCTCCACCGCCGCGCCCGCCGCCACCAGGAGGTAGACGGTCTCGGCCGGCACCACCTCCAGCGCCGCGACGATCCCGTCCAGCAGCTCCTGCACGGTCGTCCCTCAACCGCCGGAGCGGATGCTGGCGTGGAGCGTGTCGGGGTCCTCGATCCGGTCCAGCAGGGCCACCGACATCACGGCCAGCCCCTCGCCCCCTCCGATCCAGCCCAGGCCCTCGTTGCTCTTCCCCCGCACCGACACGTGCCCCGCGTCGATCCGCAGACGCTCGGCCAGCGCCTCCCGCATGGCCGCCGCGTGGGGCCGGACCCGTGGCGTCGAGGCCACCACCGTGACGTCGACGTTGACGACCTGGTAGTTCTCCCCCTCGATCCGCCGCACGGCCCGGGACAGCAGCTCGAGGGAATCGGCCCCGCGCCACCGTTCCTCGTCGTCCGGGAAGTGGCCGCCGATGTCGCCGAGCCCCGCGGCCCCCAGCAGGGCGTCGATGACGGCGTGGGCCACGGCGTCGCCGTCGGAGTGGCCCGCCAGGCCCGGATGATCGGGGATCTCCACGCCCCCCAGCACGAGGGGGCGGCCGTCGTCGAAGCGGTGGGAGTCGTATCCGAGGCCGACGCGCACGGGGTCCCTGCGGCGGAGTTGGTCCGGAGGGGCTCAGGCGTCGGGTCCGGCCGGCGGCCCTCCGGGCCCGGCCGGCCGAGCCCCGCTCACCCGCGGCCCAGGATCCGGAGGGCCAGGTGGGCGGCGTTGCGGGCGTTGTCGATGCCGACGGACGCCACCGGGACGCCGGGCGGCATCTGGACGGTGGAGAGCAGCGCGTCCATGCCCCCCAGGGCCGCCGAGATCGGCACCCCCACCACCGGCAGGTCGGTGTGGGAGGCCACCACGCCGGGCAGGGCCGCCGACAGTCCGGCGCCGCAGATCACCACCCCGAAGCCTCGCTCCTCCGCCGTGGCGGCCAGCTCCGCCGTCCGGTCCGGCTCGCGGTGGGCGCTCGCGACGAGCATCTCGACGTCGACGCCGTGCTCCTCGAGGACCGCGACGCCCTTCTCCATGACCTCCCGGTCCGAGTCGGAGCCCATGAGCACCAGGACCCTGGAGTCGCTCACGCGTCCTCCTCCCATCGTCCGAAGGCGAGACAGGTGTTGTGGCCGCCGAAGCCGAAGGAGTTGGTGATCCCCACGCGGACGTCACGCTCCCGCGGGCCGTCGGCCGCGTAGTCCAGGTCGCAGTCGGGGTCGCGCTCCTCCAGGTTGATCGTCGGAGGGACCTCGCCGCGGCGGCAGGCCATCACCGTGACCGCGCCCTCGAGGGCGCCCGCCGCCCCCAGCGTGTGGCCGGTCATCGACTTGGTCGAGCCCACCACCAGCTCGTCGGCGTGGTCGCCGAAGACGCCCCGGATCGCCCGGGTCTCGGTGGCGTCGTTGGCCGGCGTGGACGTGCCGTGGGCGTTGACGTAGCTCACCTCCTCCGGCGCCACCCCCGCGTCCTCCAGGGCCAGCCGCATGGCGGCCTGCGCCCCCTCGCCCTCCGGCGGCGGCGCCGTCATGTGGTGGGCGTCGGCGCTCTGGCCGAAGCCCAGGAACTCGGCCAGGATCGGGGCGCCCCGGTCCCGGGCGTGCTCCAGGCTCTCCAGGACCATCATCCCGGACCCCTCGCCCAGCACGAACCCGTCCCGGCCGGCGTCGAAGGGCCGGGAGGCCCGCTCCGGCTCGTCGTTGCGGGTCGAGAGGGCCCTCATGGACGAGAAGCCGGCCACGCAGAGCGGGGTCACGGTGGCCTCGGCGCCCCCGGTGATCATCACGTCGGCCTCGCCCGTGCGGATCGACCGGAAGGCCAGTCCCAGGGCGTGTCCGCTGGAAGCGCAGGCGGAGACCGTGGCGTAGTTGGGCCCGCGGGCTCCGTAGCGCATGGAGATCTGTCCGCTGGCCATGTCCGCGATGAACATGGGGATGAAGAAGGGCGACACGCGGCCGGGCCCCCGCTCCAGGAGGCGGCGGTGCTGCTCCTCCAGGGTCTCCAGGCCCCCGATGCCGCTGCCCACGACGACCCCGACCCGCTCGGCCGCCAGCCCCTCGATGGCCTCCTCCGCCCCGGCCTGCTCCACGGCCTGGTCGGCGGTGGCCATGGCGAACTGGACGAACCGGTCCGTCCGCTTGACCTCCTTGCGGTCCAGGTACTCACCCGGATCGAAGTCGGAGACCTCGCACGCGAACCGGACGTCGTGCTCCGAGGCGTCGAAGTGGGTGATCGGTCCCGCCCCGCTCCGGCCCTCCAGGAGGCCTCGCCAGGTCTCCTCCACGTCCAGGCCCACCGGGGTGACCAGGCCGAGCCCGGTCACGACGACCCTTCGATCTCCCTCCCGCATGGCGCCGGGCCCTCCCCGGAGGCGCTACTCCTGCTTCTCGGTCAGGTAGTCGACGGCGTCCCCGACCGTCTGCATCTCCTCGGCGTCCTCGTCGGGAATCTCGATGCCGAACTCCTCCTCGAACGCCATGACCAGCTCCACCGTGTCGAGGGAGTCGGCGCCCAGGTCGTCCACGAAGTGGGCGTCCCCGGTCACCTTGCTCTTCTCGACGCCGAGCTCGCTGGCGATGATGTCCTTGACCGTGTCGTCGATATCACTCATCGGTGCCTTCCTCTCTCTCGGTTCCAGGCGATTGGGATGCTCGCGCCCGCGTTCGGGATCGGCCGGGCGGCGCCGGGAGGGCTCACATCGTCATGCCCCCGTCCACCACCAGCACCTGGCCGGTGATGTAGTCGGCGCCCGGCCCCGCCAGGAAGCGGACCACGCTGGCCACGTCGTCGGGCTGGCCGATGCGGCCCAGCGGGATGCGTTCGGAGAGCGTCTCCCGCGCCTCCTCGCCGAGGTCGGACGTCATGTCCGTCTCAACGAAGCCCGGCGCCACGACGTTGGCCAGGACGTTCCGGCTCGCCAGCTCCTGGGCCACGGACTTGGTGAGCCCGACGAGCCCCGCTTTCGACGCCGCATAGTTGGCCTGACCGCGGTTGCCCGTCAAGCCCACGACGCTGCTGATGTTGATGATCCTCCCGGACCGCCGCTTCATCATCCCTCGGGCGGCCGCCCGGATCATGTGGAAGGCGCCCCGGAGGTTCGTCTCCAGCACCTGCTCCCAGTCCTCGTCCTTGAGGCGGACGAGGACGTTGTCCCGGGCGATGCCCGCGTTGTTCACCAGGATCTCCACCGGACCCAGGTCGTCCTCGACCCGCTCGATCAGCCGGCCGCAGGCGTCGGCGTCCCGCACGTCGCACCCGTAGCCCCGGCCGCCGGCGCCGCCGAGCGCCTCGGCGGCCTCGGCCGCTCGCGCCTCGTCGCGGGCGGTGAGGGCGACGCGCGCCCCGTCGGCGGCCAGCTCCTCGGCGATGGCGAACCCGATGCCGCGCGAGCTGCCCGTCACGATCGCCGTCTTCCCGTCCAGTTCACCCATCCTCGCTCCTCCCTTCGGTCCCGACCGCCCGGCCCTCCAGCTCCTCGAGGTCCTCGGCCGACCCCACGCTCGTCACCTCCAGCGACCGGTCGATGCGCCGGGCCAGCCCGGCCAGCACGCGGCCGGGTCCGAGCTCCAGCCAGCGGTCGGGTCCCGTCGACCGCATCCGCTCCATCACCTCCACCCAGCGCACCGGCGAGGTGAGCTGCCGGACGAGACGCTCGCGGGCCGCGTCGCCCCCGCGGACCGGCTCGGCGTCCACGTTGGCCACCACCGGGAAGTCGGGGTCCCGGAACTCGACCTCGTGGAGCGCCTCGGCCAGGCCCTCGCGGGCCACCTCCATCAGCGGCGAGTGGAAGGCGCCGCTCACGTCCAGCCCCATGACCCGCCGGGCGCCCGCCTCCTCGGCCCGCTCCGACGCCCGCTCGACCGCCGCCGAATCGCCGCTGACGACCACCTGCCCGGGCGCGTTGAAGTTGGCCGGGACCACCGTCCCGTCCACCGCCTCGCAGGCCGCCGCCACCTCGTCGCCGTCGAGGCCGAGGACGGCGGCCATCGTCCCCTCCCGCGAGCGGGCCATCAGCTCGCCGCGACGGCGGACGAGCCGGAGGGCGTCCTCGAAGGTGAGGGCGCCGGCCACCAGGTAGGCCGTGAACTCGCCCAGCGAGTGGCCGGCCGCCACCGTCGCCGAGCGCCGGATCTCGCCGGGCAGCGTCCGCCAGACGGCGTAGCTGTGGAGGAGGATGGCAGGCTGGGCGTTCTCGGTCCGCGTCAGCTCGTCGGCCGGCCCCTCCCAGCAGAGGCGACGGAGGGGGACGTCCAGCACGGACTCGGCCTCCCGCCAGAGCCGGTCCGCCTCCGGGCGGGCGCGGGCCAGCGAGCGGCCCATCCCGACCTCCTGCGCGCCCTGGCCGGGCAGGAGCACGGCGGTGCCCCCGCCGCCCTGCGAGCCGTTCGTCTCCTCCAACGCTCCCCCCTTCTCGTGGCCCGACGCCCCGGCGATCGCGGTCCGCCCGTGCCGTCCGCCGTCAGAACTCGTCGACCTCGACGACCGCCTCGCCGCGGTAGTGGCCGCAGGTGGGGCAGACCCGGTGGGGGCGGCGGAAGTCGCCGCACCGCTCGCAGGCCTGGTGGGCGGGCACGTCGTCCCCGTGGTGGGTCCGGCGCTTCCGCTTGCGCTGCTTCGAGGTTCGCTTCTTCGGAACCGGCATGTCGCTCTCCTTCCGTGTTCTCGGGGTCGGGTCCGGGCCGCCGCGGCGGCTCCGGCCCTCGTCCTCGGCGGCCGCCGCCCTCGCGGCGACCCGTCTCACTCCTCGCCCTGCATCTCCTCCTTCAGCGCCCGCAGGTCGTCCCAGCGGGGATCCTGCTCGACCAGCGTGCAGTCGCAGGACGCCTCGTTGCGGTCGATCCCGCACTTCGGGCACAGGCCCTCGCAGTCCTCCCGGCAGAGCGGATACGGCGGCACCTCCAGCAGGAGCTGTTCGCGGACGGCCGGCGCCAGGTCGAGCGTGCCCGCCTCCGCCTCGAGGAGGTAGACCTGCTCCTCGTCGCCCTCCCTGTCGACCTCCGGGTCGTAGAGCAGGTCCAGCTCCACCGCCAGCTCGCGGTGCACGTCACGGAGGCAGCGCCGGCAGTCCAGCACCAGCTCCGCCTCCACCGTCCCCCGGACGTGGACGTCCCGCTCGCCGGCGTAGCTCGCCCACAGGTCCGCCCTCGGCGGCGCCGCGAAGCGCAGGTCCGTGTCGCTCCACGGGCCCTCCTCCAGCGGGATCCGCTCGCTCCACTCCCTCGGCTCCCGCTCGAGGGTCTGCAGGTCGATCTCCAGCATCGGTGGGAACCTCGACGGTCGTGGACGACCCCGGGCGAACCCCTCAACGCCCCTCTCGAACCAGCTCGGTCCGGGGGAAGAAGAAGGCGAGCTCCTTCCGGGCATTCTCCGGGGAGTCCGAGGCGTGGATGGCGTTGCGCTCGACGCTCTCGGCGTAGAGCGCCCGGACGGTCCCCTCCGCCGCCTCGGCGGGATCGGTGGCCCCGATGACCTCCCGGAGCTTCGGCACGGCGTCCTCCCGCTCCAGCGCCAGGGCCATGCACGGGCCGGACGTCATGAACTCTACCAGCGACCCGAAGAATGGTTTCTCCCGGTGGACGTCGTAGAAGGCCTCGGCCTCGGCGCGGGAGAGGCGGAGCACCCGGGCGGCGACGGGCCGGAAGCCCTCGTCCTCCAGGTGCGCCAGGATCCGTCCCGCGAGGCCGGAGCCGAGGGCGTCCGGCTTGACGATGGCGAGCGTGTGTCGGGGGTCGGTCATGTCACGGTCTCTCTTCTGATCGATGAGCGTCGGACGGGTCGCGTCCCCGGACGGCGGGGGCCGCTCCCGGCGGGGACGGCGGCGCGCCGGCCCCTCTCAGGCCAGCCAGCCCTGGACGATCTCCGCGGCGTCGGCCGGGCGCTCGGCCACCGCGACCCCGTGGTCGCGGAAGAAGGCCATCTTGGCCTCGGCGGTGCCCTCCTCGCCCGAGATGATGGCGCCGGCGTGGCCCATCGTCCGGCCGGGCGGCGCCGTCTGTCCGGCGATGAAGCCCGCCACCGGCGTCTCCATCTCGGCCTCGGCGAAGCGGGCCGCCTCCTGCTCGGCGGTCCCGCCGATCTCGCCGATCAGCACCACCGCCTCGGTCTCCGGGTCGGACTCGAAGGCCCGCAGGCAGTCGACGAAGTCGGTGCCGATGATCGGGTCCCCCCCGATCCCCACGCAGGTGGACTGGCCGATGTCCCGGCCCGAGAGCTGGTGGATGATCTCGTAGGTGAGCGTGCCGCTGCGGCTGACGATGCCCACCGGCCCCTCCCGCACGATCTGGCCGGGCAGGATGCCGACCTTGCAGACGCCCGGCGTGATGAGGCCGGGGCAGTTGGGGCCGATCAGCCGGACGCCCCGGTCCTCCAGGTAGGGCACGACGCGGGTCATGTCGGCCACCGGCACCCCCTCGGTGATGCAGACCACCAGGTCGACGCCGCTGTCCGCCGCCTCGTAGATCGCGTCGGCGGCGAAGCGGGCCGGCACGTAGATGACGCTGGTGTTCGCGCCCTCCCGCTCCACGGCCTCCTCGACGGTGTCGTAGACGGGCACGCCGGCCTCCTCCCGGCCACCCTTCCCCGGCGTGACGCCGGCGACCACGTCGGTCCCGTACGCCCGCATCTGCTCGGCGTGGAAGGACCCGTCGCGGCCGGTGACGCCCTGCACCACGACCCGCGTGTCCTCGTCGATGAAGACGCTCATCCTCGCTGCCCGCCTTTCCGGTCGTTCGACTCGGGCTCCGTCGGTCGCTCTCCGGCCCGCCCGCTCACGCGGCCGCCTCCACGGCCCGGCGGACGGCCTCGTCCATGTCCACCATCGCCTCGAACCCGTGCTCCTCGAGGATCCTCACCGCCTCCTCCTCGTTGGTGCCGGTGAGGCGGATCGTCAGCGGCACGTCCAGGTCCAGCCGGCCGGTGGCCTCCACCAGGCCGTTGGCCACGTCGTCGCACCGGGTGATGCCGCCGAAGATGTTGAACAGCACCGAGTCCACCCCGGGGTCGGAGGTGATGATCTCCAGGGCGGCCACCACCTTGTCCGGGCTCGAGGATCCGCCGATGTCCAGGAAGTTCGCCGGCTCGCCGCCGTAGTACTTCACCATGTCCATGGTGGCCATGGCCAGGCCGGCGCCGTTGACGCAGCAGCCGACGTCGCCGTCCAGCTTGATGTAGCTGAGGCCGGCCTCGCGGGCGGTACGCTCGGCGTCGTCCTCGGCCTCCTCGTCGCGCATCTCCGCCAGCTCCGGGTGCCGGAACAGCGCGTTGTCGTCCAGGGTCATCTTGGCGTCGATGGCCTTCACCTCGCCCGACGTCAGCACCACCATCGGGTTGATCTCGGCCAGGGTGGCGTCCGACGCCTCGTAGGCGCTCCAGAGCCGGCGGACGACGGCCGCGGCCCGCTTCGCCGTCCCGGGGTCGTCGTAGAGGAAGTGCCCCAGCCGGTTCGCCTGGTTGGGCAGCAGCCCGTAGCGCGGATCCACCGCCAGCCGCTTGATGGCTTCCGGCTTCTCCTCGGCCACCTGCTCGATGTCGACGCCCCCCTCGGGCGAGACCATGAACACCGGCCGGCCCGACCCCCGGTCCATCACCACGCCCACGTAGGCCTCCGAGGCGATGTCGACCAGCGGGGTGACGAGGACCCTCCGGACCTCGAGCCCCTTGATCTCCATCCCGAGGATCCGCCCGGCGGCCTCCCGGGCCTCGGCCGGGCCGTCGGCCAGCTTCACGCCCCCGGCCTTGCCCCGCCCGCCGGCGTGGACCTGGGCCTTCACCGCCACGCCGCCGTCGAAGCCGCGGGCGATCCGCTCGGCCTCGTCGGGGGAGCGGGCCACCTCCTCCGGCGGCACCGGCACGTCGTGGTCCCGGAAGATCTGCCTCGCCTGGTACTCGTGGATGTCCATGGGTCCTCCGTCCTCCGCGTCGATTCGCTGCTCGCCGCCCTCCCGGCGCCCGCCGGCCGCGCCCCGTCCGCTCAGCCCGTCACGATCTCCGTCCCGGCCCCGCCCTCCAGCGCCCGGCCGGCCTCGTCCAGCGACGCGACGACCGCCCGCTCGCCGCCCCCCTCCAGGAAGCGGACCGCCGCCTCCACCTTGGGGCGCATGCTCCCGACCCCCAGCTCGTCGCCCGCCAGCATCGTGCGGGCCTCCGCGACGTCCATGCGGTCGATCGGCCGTGCATCGGCCGTGCCGAAGCCCCGGTAGACGGCGTCGACGTCGGTGAGGATCAGGAGCTGCCGGGCCCCGATCTCGCGCGCCAGCAGAGCCGCCGCCCGGTCCTTGTCGACCACCACGTTCAGCCCCTCGAGGCCGAGGTCGGGATCGCGATAGACCGGGACGCCGCCGCCCCCGCCGGCGATGACCACGTCCCCGCGGGCCACCAGCTCGGCGACGGCGTCCGCCTCCACCACGGTCCGCGGCTCGGGGCTCGGCACCCGCCGCCGGAGCCGCCCCCGGTCGTCCTCCTCCAGCGACCACCCCCGCTCGCGGACGGCCTCCCGGTCCGACGCGGCCACCTCGCGGCCGACGAACTTGGTGGGACGGTCCAGGGCGGGATCGTCCGGGTCCACGGTGACCTGGGTCAGCACCGTCACGACCCGACGGTCCGATCCGGCCCGGCGCAGGGCGTTCTGGAGCGACTGCTGGATCATGTAGCCGATCCAGCCCGCCGTGGACGCCACCAGCACCCCCAGCGGCAGCGGCTCCACCTCCTCCCGGGCCAGCTCGCCCCGACGGAGCTCGTCGCCCACCTGCGGGCCGTTGCCGTGGACGACGGCCACCTTCCAGCCCGAGCGCACGAAGTCCACCACCGGCTCGAGGCTCTCGCGGGTGTGCCGGAACTGGTTGGCGACGGCGGCGGGCTCGCCCGCGGGCGAGAGCGCGTTGCCGCCGATGGCCACCACGACGCTCCGGCTCACCGGCTCCCCGCCGCGGTGTCGGCCGGGGCCCCGCCGCCCCGCGGCGCCCCGGCGGTCTCGCGCAGGCGGTCCCACAGGCGGCCGAACCGCTCCAGGTCGCCGGCCCGCAGGGCGCTGTCCGCCCGCTGGAGCAGCTCGCGCAGGCCCTCCAGCGACGTCGTGCCCGGGCGGGGCCGCTCCACGGCCGCGGCGGCCGCCGTGTCGCCCGTCGCGCCCTCGGCCGCCGGGAGGGACGGGGCGCCCTCGCCCAGCAGCGCCTCCAGGGCCCCGTCCAGCGTGGTGTCCATGGCCACCCGGTCGCCGGCGGCGGCGATGACGCGCTTCAGCCCCGGCGCCGCCCCCTCCCGGTCCTCGGCCACCAGGAACAGGGGCTCGACGTAGACCAGGTAGCCCTGCACCGGGACCAGCAGGAGGTGACCCCGGATCGCCCGCGATCCCTGCTGCTGCCAGAGCGAGAGCTGCTGGGAGATGATCGGGTCCTGGTCGATCTGGACCTCCACCTGACGGGGGCCGAACACCTGCCGCCGGGTGGAGACGTCGAAGAGCCACAGCTCCCCGTAGTGGTCGCCGTCGTTCCGCGCCATCAGGAAGGAGGCGAGGTTGTCGCGGTTGCGGGGGGTGAAGGGGACGGTCAGCAGGAACTCCTGGCGGAAGCGCGTGCCCGCCGACCCGGCCGTCGCCGTCCCGTCCGATCCGGGCCCCGCCGCGCCCGTTCCCTCGCCGGCGGCCTCCCCGGCGGCGGGCGCCGTGGCCGTGTCGGCGGCCGGCACCTCGGGGAACGGCATCAGCAGAAAGTACGGCTCCACCGGCCGCGGGCTGCCCGCGTAGACCTCCTGGCCCACGCTCCACAGGTCCTGGCGCTGGTAGAACTCGTCGGGCTCGGTCAGGTGGAAGGCCTCGAGCTTCCGGGCCTGGATGCGGAACAGCTCCCGGGGATAGCGCAGGTGGTCCCGCAGGCCGTCCGGCATCGCCTCCAGCGGCCGGAAGAGTCCCGGGAAGACCCGGCGGTAGGTGGCCAGCAGGGGCTCGTCGGGGTCCACCGTGTAGATGGTGACCTCCCCGGACACCCCGTCCACCACCGCCTTGGCCACGCTCCGCATGTAGTTGGCCCGGGTGTTGCCCGACTCCACCGGCTCGGACAGCGGGTACCGGTTCGTCCCCGAGTACAGCTCGGCGACCCACTGGATCCGGCCGTCGCGGATCACCGGGTAGACGTCGGAGTCGACCAGCAGGAAGGGCGCCAGGTGGCGGACCCGACGGACCACGTGGCGCCGCCACATCAGCATCGGGTCCCCCGCCCCCGGGTTCCGCAGGAGGATGTTCTTGGACTCCAGCGCCCAGGCCAGCAGACCGCGGCGGACGAGGCTGTTCAGCGGGACCCCCGCCGGGGGGCCGGCCGACGGGAAGGAGTCGGGCGGCACCATCACGTACTGGCTGGTCCGCTCGCCGAAGTAGACGTTGGGCTCGGCGACCTCCAGGCCGGCCGGGGCCCCGGCCCGGGGCTCCGGCGGCAGGTCCCGCACGAAGTAGCGGGGCTCGCCGCCCTCGGTGGCCTCGTCCACCGCCGTCACCACCCAGCCCTGGCCGTGGGTGTAGCGGAGATGGAGGTTCTGCCACGTCCGGGCCGACTGGTCCAGCAGGCCGGGCGAGAACTCCCGGATCCCCACCGCCACCTGCTCCCGCGAGCCGGGCTCGCCGTAGCGGTCGGGGTCCACGTCCGGGAACTCGTGGTAGGCCAGCAGGCCCTGGAGCTGGTCGTAGGTCGCCTTGAGCGGCCGCTCGTCCCACAGCGGCAGGCCCGCCGCGCGCTGCTTGACGGTGTCGACCGGGGGCGCCGAGTCGGTGAGCGGGTACGGGACCCGACGGATCCGGTCCAGCGCGAAGGCCGAGCGGGTCGCCTCGATCTCGGCCTCGAGGTACGGGCGCTCGAGCTGCAGCTCGTTGGGCTCCACCCGGAAGCGCTGGACCAGGTCCGGGTAGACCCCCGTGCCCAGCGGCCAGGCGAGGGCGGTGACCGCCAGGGCGATCACCGCCGGGCGCCAGCTCCCCGAGCGCTCGCCCCATACCACCCCGGCCGCCGCGATCAGCGCCAGGATCGCCACCAGGCGGCGGGCGGGGATCTCGGCGTGGACGTCGGCGTAGCTCACCGGACCGCCGGCCACCAGCTCCCAGGTGGAGAGGCCGAAGTGGGCGGCCACGGCCACCAGGACCGCCGCCCCCATGCCCACCAGCCGCCGGCGGGCGAACCGGTCCACCTCCACGCCCTGCTCGGTGGCCCGGACCCGGCCGCTCAGCAGCAGGACCGATCCCAGGCCGATGGCGAGCCACGTCAGGATCGCCACCCCCACCGACCACAGGGTCCGCGCCAGCGGCAGGTAGAAGACGTAGAACCGCGGGTCGCGCCCCAGGATCGGGTCCGGCTCGCCCCAGGGCGCCGCCTCCAGGGCGAAGAGCGTCTCCCGGGCCAGCGGCCCCGAGAACGGGCCGGCCACCAGCAGGCCGGCCACCGCCGCCCCGACGCCCACCACCATGCCGACCCAGCGGTCGGGCAGCGCCTCGGAGATCTCCAGGTCCCCCAGCTTCCGGCGGAGCTGGACGGGGCCCCCGCGGCGCAGGGTCGAGCGGAGGATCCACCACAGCACCCCCGCCGTGACGAGGAACAGGAAGAGCCAGGCGCCCGCCTCGGCCAGCCGGAGCTTCCAGAACCGGGGTCCGAAGTCGAGGACGGCGAACCAGAGGTGCTCGGCGTAGAATTCGACCACCGCCCCGCCGCCCAGGAGCACGGCCAGGGTCCCGCCGGCCAGCCACGTCAGCCTGCGTCCGCGATCGCTCATCCCGACACCTCCGTCGCCTCGAGCTCCGGGACCTCGACGCCCTTCGGCGCCAGGACCCCGGCCACCTCCTCCCGGATCGCCTCCAGCGCGTCCCGGGAACGAGCCTCCATCCGAACCACCACCACCGGCTGGGTGTTGCTGGCCCGGACCAGGGCCCAGCCCTCCCCGAAGTCGATCCGGGCCCCGTCGACGTCCTCCAGGGGGCGGCGCCCCCGGTAGTGCTGGACGACCTCCTCGACCAGCCCGAACTTCCGCTCCTCCGGACACGGCAGGCGCAGCTCGGGGGTGGACGGATAGTCCGGGATCCGGTCGGCCAGCCCCTGCAGCGTGGCGCCGCTGCGCCCGACGAGGTCGGCCAGCCGGGCGGCGTCATAGATGGCGTCGTCTACACCGAACCAGTTGTCAGCAAAGCAGATGTGTCCGCTCATCTCACCCGATACCGGAGATCCCCTGCGGCGCATCTCGTCCTTGATGAGCGAGTGCCCCGTCTTCCACATCACCGGCTCGCCGCCCGCCTCCCCGATCATCTCCTCCAGCGCCATGGAGCACTTCACGTCGAAGACCACCGGCGCCCCCGGATGGCGCTCGAGGACATCCAGCGCCAGCAGGAGCAGCAGGCGGTCGCCCCGGACCGGCCGGCCGCTCTCGTCGACGGCCCCGATCCGGTCGGCGTCGCCGTCCAGGCCGACCCCGAAGCCCCGGCCCCGCTCCCGGACCCGATCCCGGAGGTCGGCCACGTACTCGTCCACCGTCGGGTCCGGGTGGTGGTTCGGGAAGGTGCCGTCGGACTCGCAGTAGAGGGGGTCCACCTCGACCCCGGCCGCCTCCAGCGCCCGGACCGCCACCACGCTGCCGGTGCCGTTGCCGCAGTCGAGGGTCAGGCTGACGTCCCCCTCCACGGGCGCGTTCGCCGCCACGGCCTCGACGTAGCGGTCCAGGACGTCGGCCCGGCGCCGCCGGCCCGACCCCGCCGGCAGGTCGCCGGCCACCATGCGCTCGCGCAGCTCCTCGATGCTCCGGCCGTGGAGGGAGGCGCCGTCCAGGGTCATCTTGACGCCGTTGTATTCCGGCGGGTTGTGGGAGCCGGTGATCTGCAGCCCGCCGTCGGCGTCCAGCTCGCGCTCGGCGAAGTAGAGGACCGGGGTGGGCACGGTCCCCACCTCCACCGCCTCGATCCCGGCCGCCGCCAGGCCCGCCGCCGCGGCGTCGGCCAGCTCCGGCGAGCTGGGGCGGTTGTCCCGGCCCACCGCCACGACGGGCGCCGCCCGGTCGGACAGGAGCGCCCCGTAGGCCCGGGCCAGGTCCCGGATCAGCTCCGGCGTGAGCTGCTCGCCCACCCGGCCGCGGACGTCGTACCGGCGGAAGATCTCCGCGGGGGGCACGGCGCTCACGGGCCGCCCCCCGGCGCCGGAGCGGACCCGCCCGACGGCCCGGCGCCCGCCGCGGCCGGG
>CAZJJO010000010.1:0-35790 GCA_964546375.1 uncultured Gemmatimonadota bacterium | reverse complement strand
GGGCCGGGCTGGAGGGCCTGCTCACCCGCCTGCGGTCGGGGCCGGCCGGCCGGGCCCTCCGCCGGCTCGCCTGGTCGGAGCCGGCGCGGGGCCGGGACGGGGAGGCCGGGGGCGGGGGCGACCGCGAGCCCGGCGGCGCGCCGATGCCCGACGGCCTCCGCGTCCGGCTGGAGGAGCTGCTGGCCGACGAGCGGGCCTTCCTGCGCGAGCGGGGGATCGGGGCGTGAGCGGCGGCGGAGGAGGCCCGGGAGCGGGGACGGACGGCCGGTCCGGGGACGGGGATCCCGGCGGCCGGAGGCCGGCGGCGACGCCCGACGGCGCCCCGCGGCCCCGCGTGCTCCACCTGCTCACCCGGCTGCAGCGGGGCGGCTCGGAGGCGAAGACGCTGGCGCAGATCGAGGCGCTGGAGGGCTACCGGTTCGTGGTGGGCCACGGCCCCCAGGCCCCCGACCCCGGCGCGCTCGACCGCGTCCGGGCGGCGGGCGCCGAAGCGCACGAGTTCTCGCGCCTGCGCCACCGGGCGCCGCTCTCGAACCTGGCGGCGATCGCGCAGGTCCGCCGCTGGCTGCGCCGCCGTCCGGTGGACCTGGTGCACACCCACCAGACCGAGGCCGGGATCGTGGGCCGCTTCGCCGCCGACTTCGCGGGCGGCCCCCGGGTGATCCACACCGTCCACGGCACCCCCTTCACCGGGGACAGGTCGGCGGCGGTGAAGGCCGTCCTGCTCGCCGCCGAGCGGGCGGCGGCCCGCCGGTGCGACCGCATCGCGGTCAACGCGGCCGCCCTCCGCGACGAGTACCTGGCCCGCGGGATCGGCCGCCCGGGGGACTACGCGGTGGTCCCCAGCGGCGTGGAGATCGAGCGGTTCGCCGACGCCCGCCCCGCCGACGACCTGGCCGGGCGGCCGGGGCCGGTGGCCGTCTTCGCGGGCCGCCTGGTGGAGGGGAAGGGGCTCGGGGACCTGCTGGCCGCGCTGGAGGCGGTGGCCGAGGGAGCCGCGGAGGAGGCCGCGGCGGAGGAAGGGGCCGGGCTCTCCCTGCTGGTGGCCGGCGAGGGGCCCCTGGGCGAGGCGCTGGCGGCCGGGGCCCGCCGGCGGGGCCTGGAGGGCCGGATCCGCCTGCTGGGCCACCGCGAGGACCTGCCGCGGGTGCTGGCCGCCGCCGACCTGTTCGTGCTCCCCTCCTGGCGGGAGGGCACCCCCCGGGTGGTGACCGAGGCCATGGCGGCGGGCCTGCCCGTGGTGGCCACCCGGGTGGGCGGGGTCCCCGACCAGGTCCGCGACGGGGAGGAGGGGCGGCTGATCGAGCCCGGCGACCACGGGGCGCTGGCCGCCGCGCTGGCCGAGCTGGCCGCCGACCCCGAGCTTCGGGCCCGCATGGGGCGGTCGGCCCGCGAGCGGGCGGGCCGCTGGTCGATCGAGGCGATGGCCGAGCGCACCGACGCGCTCTACCGGAGCGTGCTGGAGGGAGAGGGGCGACCGTGACGCGACGATGCCTGGTGACCGGAGCCGCGGGCTTCATCGGCCACCACCTGGTGGCGGCCCTGCTGGAGCGCGGGTGGACGGTCCGCGCCCTGGACGACCTCTCCACCGGCCGCCGCGAGCGGCTGGCGCCCTTCGCCGACGACGACGCCTTCGCCTTCCGCGAGGCGGGCGTCGAGGAGGAGGACGCGGTCCGGGCGGCCGTCGAGGGCTGCGGGGTGGTCTTCCACCAGGCGGCCGTCCCGTCGGTGCCCCGGAGCTGGTCGGCCCCGGTGGCCGTGACCCGGGCCAACTGCCTGGGGACGGCGACCCTGCTGGAGGCGGCCCGGGCGGCCGGCGTCGGCCGGGTGGTGGTGGCCTCCTCCTCGTCGGTCTACGGCGAGCGGGACCCGGAGGAGGCCAAGCGCGAGACGATGTGCCCCGACCCCCGATCGCCCTACGCCCTGACCAAGCTCTGGACCGAGAAGCTGGCCCTGCAGTACGGCGAGAACCACCCGATGGAGGCGGTGGCCCTGCGCTACTTCAACGTCTTCGGACCCGGCCAGGACCCCGGCGGCGACTACGCGGCGGTGATCCCGAAGTTCGTCGACCGGATGGCCGGGGGCCGGCCGCCGGTGATCTACGGCGACGGCGAGCAGACCCGCGACTTCACCCACGTCGACAACGCCGTGGCGGCCAACCTGGCGGCGGCCGACGAGGAGGCCCCCGGCGGCGTCTACAACGTCGGCACGGGCGAGCGCCACTCGGTCAGCGAGCTGGCCCGCCGGCTGAACGACCTGCTGGGGACCGACCTCGAGCCGGTCCACGAGGCCCCGCGCCCCGGCGACGTCCGCCACTCGCTGGCCGACCTGGAGCGGGCCCGCGAGGGGCTGGGCTACGAGCCGCGCGTGGGCTTCGCCGAGGGCCTGCGGCGGACCGTGGCGAGCTTCACGGGCGGCCGAGGGGCCGGATGACGGGCCGGGAGCGGGACCGGTCCGGGGCCGGGCCGACCGGGGGGGGCGGCGACCCGACCGTCCGCGCCGACGGCGGGCCGCCCGGCACCTTCGTCCTGTCGCTGGACGTGGAGCTGATCTGGGGCGTCCACGACCGCCCCTACCGCGACGACTTCGTCCCGGTCGTCCGGGCCGCCCGCCGGGCGATCCCGCGGCTGGCGGCGGCGCTGGACCGCCACCGGGTGCCGGCCACCTGGGCCGTGGTGGGCCACCTGCTGGAGGGCTGCGGCGACGCCTGCGCCGCGCTGGAGGGGACCGGGGGTGCCCCGCTCCCCTGCCGGGCGGGGCTGGACGAGGCGCTGTGGCGCCTGCCCGAGCTGGCCGGCTGGCTGGAGGACGCCGCGGTGGACCACGACGTGGGCGGCCACGGCTTCTGGCATCGGGAGCCCGACGCCGGCCCCGGCGGCCGGCCGCGGGCTCGCGAGGAATTCGAGCGCGCCTTCGGGGCCGTGGACCGCGCCTTCCGGCGGCCGGTGAGCTACGTCTACCCGCGGGACCGCGTCCACCATCCCGCCGAGCTGGCGCGGGCCGGCTTCCGGGTGGCCCGCACCCGGCCCCGGTGGTGGGTCGAGCGGGCGCCCGGCCCCCTGCGGCGGGGCGCCCGCTTCGCCGCCGAGGCCCTCCGGGCGACGCCGCCGCCGGCCCGGCTGGAGGCGGACGGGGGCGAGGGTCCGGCCCGGCTGTCGGCCTCCCAGCAGCTCCGCCCCCTGCGGGGCGTCTGGGCGGCCCTCCCGGCGGCCGGCCGGGTGGCCCGGGCGGAGAAGGGGCTGGCGCGGGCGGCCGCCCGGGGCGGCACCTGCCACCTGTGGCTCCACCCCCACGACCTGGTGGACGCCGACGGCTCGGCCGACCGGGCGCGGGCCCTGCTGGAGGCGATCCTGACCCGGGCCGCCCGCCTCCGGGAGGAGGGCCGCCTGCGGGTGCGGACGATGGCGCGGGCGTGGTCGGAGGCGGGCCCGGACGACGGCGGCGCGTCCGGGGGCGGGTCGGCCGGCGCCTGAGCGGGTCGCCCGCCCCCGGGTTTGCGAGCGCCCGGCCGCGGCCCCCAACGTCCGACCCGCGCGCCCCGCCCGCCGGCGGCCGACGCCGGCCCCGGCGCGGCGGGGCCCGCGAGGACCGGAGCCCGACGACCCGCTCTCCCCCCTCCCGCCGGGAGGCTCCATGCGGAAGCCCCTGCTCGTCCTCGGCTCGCTCCTGCCCCTGCTCCTCTTCGCCGCCTGCGACGGGACGCCCCGCCACACCGTGGTGATCGACGGCCGCGACCTGCCCGGCGGGACCGAATACACCGTCGAGGTCGACGGCGGGGTCGAGCAGGTGGACAGCACGCTGGCGGGCGTCCGGGTCAGCGACGGCGACGAGGTGGGCCAGGGGACGGCCGAGGGCCGGGTCGGCGGCGGCGCGGACGGCTTCCTGGTGGAGGGCGAGATCACCGGCATCGAGCTGGAGGACCCGACGGCCGCCCGGGTGCTGGTGGACGGCGAGCCCCACTACACCGAGGAGCACACGCTGGTGATCGAGGGCGAGGGGGAGGGCTCGGCCTACACCGTCGAGGTCGTGGGCGAGATCGAGCCGGCCCGTGACTCGCTGGCCGGCCGCCCGGTCACCGTCGACCCGGAGGACGGGGTCGAGGACGGGACGGCCACCGGCACCGCGGGGGCCGACGCCGACGGCTACCGGATCCGGGGCGGGATCGCCTCGATCGACCTCCACGATCCGGATGCCGCCACCGTCTACCTGGACGGCCGGGAGTACCACACCGTGGTGATCGACAGCGACGACGTCGAGGGATCCACCGACTACACCCTCGAGGCGGCCGGCCGCATCGAGCAGGCCGACGGCCGGGTGGCCGGGTTCGACGTCAGCGACGGCGACGAGGTGAGCGGCGGCACCGCCCGCGGCCGGGTCGGCGGGGGCACCGACGGCTTCCGGGTCTTCGGCGAGATCACCGGCATCGAGCTGGAGGACGCCTCTGCCGCCCGGGTGCTGGTGGACGGCGAGCCCCACCACACCGAGGAGCACACGGTGGTCATCGAGGGCTCGAACGGGGGCTCGGCCTACACCGTCGAGGTCGTGGGCGAGATCGAGCCGGCCGAGGATTCGCTGGCCGGCCGCGCGGTGACCGTGGATCCGGAGGACACGGTCGAGGGATCGACGGCCACGGGCACCGCGGGGGCCGACGCCGACGGCTACCGGATCCGGGGCGGGATCGCCTCGATCGACCTCCACGATCCGGGCGCCGCCACCGTCTACCTGGACGGCCGGGAATACCACACCGTGGTCATCGAGGGGACCGGGGGCGGCACTGACTACACCATCGAGGCGGCCGGCCGCATCGAGCAGGTCGACGGCCGGGTGGCCGGCTTCGACGTGAGCGACGGCGACGAGGTGAGCGGCGGCACCGCCCGCGGCCGGGTCGGCGGGGGCACCGACGGCTTCCGGGTCTTCGGCGAGATCCTGAGCATCGAGCTCGCCGAACCGGACGGGGCCCGGGTCCACGTCGACGGCGCCGAGCGGACGACGCTCCCGTAGCGCCGCGCGCCCCCGCCGTCCGGTCGGACCGCCGGACGGCGCGCGCCCCGGACGGCCGATGAGCGCCCGCCCCCGGCCGCGGCGTCCGATTGTCCCGTCCGCCCCGGCGCGTTAGGCTAGACCGTCGACGGGCGGACGTCCGCGCCGCCGCCGACGGCCGCGTCCGGACCGGGCGCGATCGCCGCCCCTGCGCCCCCACCCCGGAGCCGATGACCGACGAGCCCACCCCCCGCCAGCGGCTGGACGAGCGCATCCGCGCCCGCGAGGCCCGCGTGGGCGTGGTGGGCCTGGGCTACGTGGGTCTGCCGGTGGCCGTCCGCTTCGCCGAGGTGGGCTTCCCGACGGTCGGCTTCGACGTGGATCCGGAGGTGGTGGAGAGCGTCTCCGGGGGCCGCTCGCACGTGATGGACGTGGCCGACCGCGAGCTGGAGGGGCTGGTCCGGGCCGGCCGCCTGGAGGCCACCGGCGACTTCGGCCGGCTCGAGGCCTGCGACGCCGTGCTCATCTGCGTGCCCACGCCGCTCTCCAAGACCGGCGATCCCGACGTCAGCCACATCGTCGACGCGGTCGGCCAGGTCTCGGCCCACCCGCGCACCCCCCAGCTCGTGGTGCTCGAGTCCACCACCTACCCGGGCACCACCCGCGAGCTGCTGGGCGAGGAGCTGGAGGCGAACGGGCGGACGGTGGGCGAGGAGGTCTTCGTGGCCTTCAGCCCCGAGCGGATCGACCCCGGCAACGCCGAGTGGACCCTGCAGAACACGCCCAAGGTGGTGTCGGGGCTGACCGACGCCTGCCACGGGCTGGCCGTGGCGCTCTACGGCGAGGCCGTCGACCACGTGGTCGAGGTCTCCCGCCCCGAGGCGGCCGAGCTGACGAAGATCCTGGAGAACACCTTCCGGGCGGTGAACATCGGCCTGGCCAACGAGATGGCGATGATCGCCGACCGGCTGGGCGTGGACGCCTGGGAGGTGATCGAGGCCGCCGACACCAAGCCCTACGGCTTCATGAAGTTCGTGCCCGGCCCCGGGCTGGGCGGCCACTGCATCCCGGTGGACCCGCAGTACCTGTCGTGGAAGATGCGCTCGATGGAGCACCGCACCCGGTTCATCGAGCTGGCCGACGAGGTCAACACCGGCATGCCTCGGTGGGTGGTGGGCAAGGTGGCCGAGGCGCTGAACGACGCGAAGAAGCCGGTGAACGGGAGCCGGGTGCTGCTGCTCGGGGCCGCCTACAAGCCCGACGTGGACGACACGCGCGAGAGCCCGGCGCTGGACGTGCTCGAGCTGCTGGACCGCCAGGGCGCCGACGTCGCCTTCCACGACCCCCACGTCGAGGGGCTGGAGGCCGACGGCGAGCGCTGGAGGTCGGTCGAGCTCACCGACGAGGAGCTGGAGGGCTGCGACTGCGCGGTGGTGGTGACCGACCACCGCCGGATCGACTGGCGGCGGGTGGCCGAGCGGGCGCCCGTGGTGGTGGACGCCCGCAACGCGCTGGAGGGGATCGAGGGCCCGGCCCGGATCTACCCGCTGGCCGGACCCCCGCGGGGGGGATGAACGCCGGGAGAGGCCGTCGTCAGGTCGGCTCCGGGGGGGCGTTGACCGAGACGAAGGTCGAGGCCAGACCGACGGCGCCGTCGTCGTCGACGACCGTCACGGTGACGACGATGTCGCCCGAGAAGGGATAGGCGTGGGTGGCGGTGGCGGAGGCGGTGATCTCGTCGATCGTCCCGTCGCTCTCGAAGTCCCACCGGTACTCCACGATCGATCCGTCGGCGTCGGCGGAGCCGGAGGCGTCGAAGGTGACGGTCTCGTTGGTCTCCGGGTTCGACGGGCTGTGGGTCAGTTCGGCGCTCGGGGCGGCGTTGACCGAGACGGTGGTGGACGCCCGGTCGGTGACGCCGTGGTCGTCGACGACGGTGACGGCGGCGGTGACGTCGCCGGCGCTGCTGTAGGCGTGGGTCGTCGAGGCCGAGGTGGTCGTCCGGTCGACGGTCCCGTCGTCCTCGAGGTCCCACCGGTACTCGGCGATCGATCCGACCGGGTCGGAGGAGGAGGCGGCGTCGAGGGTCACCGTCTCGCCCACCTCCGGGTTCGACGGGCTGTGGCCGAGCGCGGCCTCCGGCCCCTCGTTCGCCCGGACGGTGACCGTGACGGCGGCGCGGCCGGTGGCGCCGTCGTCGTCGTCGGCCACCAGCTCGATCTCGTGCTCGCCCGGGGAGACGGGGCGGACGACCTCCTCGCCGGTGCCGATCTCGCCGTCGACGTCGGAGCGCCAGACGAGCGCGTCGCCGCCGATCCGACCGTCCTCGCGGTCGTCGGCCGAACCCCGGAAGGGGATCAGGTCCCCCTCGACGAAGGCCGCGCCGTCGACGGGCGAGGCGATCGTCACCGCCGGCGCCCGGTTGGCCCGGACGGCGAGGGCGACCTCGGCGCGGCCGGTGGCGCCGTCCGAATCGGTGGCCACCAGCTCGATCGCGTGCTCGCCGACCGAGAGCGCGTCGGTGGTGACCTCCTCGCCGGTGCCGATCTCGCCGTCGACGTCGGAGCGCCAGACCAGCGCGTCGCCCGACAGCCGCCCGTCCTCGCGGTCGTCGGCCGAGCCCCGCAGGGTGACCGCCCGCCCGGCCGCGACGGCGGCCCCGGACGCGGGCGCCTCGATCGTGGCCGAGGGCGGGAAGTTGGCGGGCCGGCCGACCGCGTAGACGCTGAACGAGGCGACCGGCCCCCGGACCCGGTTCCGGCCGGGCGCCGCCTCGCTGCCGTCGACCCTCGCCCACCCCTCGTCGGTGAGCGCCAGCAGCCGCAGGTCCGACTCGTCGGTCCCCGCGGGGACGAAGCCCGGGTGGTAGTGGATCGTGATCCGGGCCGGCGGGTCGAAGGCGGTGCCCGCCGGGCCGAACTGGTAGGCGCGGCCCTCGACGACGGCGGCGTCGGGCTCGGCGGGCAGCGAGTCGGCCGGCGCCGGCCGGACCGACAGGGGCGTCGGCGCGGCCAGCGCGCCCTCGGGCACCCGGATCGTCACCTCGCCCCGGGCGGCTTCCACCGCCTGCGCCCCCGCCGGGCCGACGGTGTCGGTCGGGGCGGGCACGTGCAGGTCGGCCCCGCCGGCCGCCCCGCCGGCCGTGGCCCGGAGGTCGGTGAAGCCCGACCGGTCGGCGGTCACCCGCGCCCGGCCGTCCGCCAGCACCTCGAGGGTGGCCACCTCCGGCCGCTCGAGCGACCACGCCACGCTCGCATCCTCGAGCATCTCCCCCTGTGCGTCCCGGGCCTCCGCCGAGAAGGTCCGGGCGTCGCCCACCAGCAGGTCGGCCTCGGAGGGGGTGACCTCGACCGCCTCGACCGGCCGCTCCCCCGGGCCGGCGGGCCCGTCCTCCGAGCAGCCGGCCAGCGTGAGCGCCGCCGCGGCGACGCCCGCGACGCAGGCCGCCCGGAGGCGGCGCCCGCGCCTCCGGTGCGGAAACCGGGCCGAGGCTGCCATCGGGTCCCCCCCGTGCGTGGAGATCGCGGCGCTCGCCGGGACGGTATGCCCCGTACGGCGGCCCGGCAAGCGGGCCGGGTCCGGCGATGGCGCCCGAGCTCCCCTACATTGGCAATGTCTGCCAACGCTCCATTTTCTCGGAAACCCGAGCGAGTCCCGACCATGACGTCCATTCTTCCTTCGGCCGGTCGATGAGCGACCCTGTCCTGGTCACCGGCGGTGCCGGCTTCATCGGCTCCCATGTCGCCGAGTGCCTCGTCGAGGACGGCCGGAAGGTCGTGGTCATCGACGACCTCAGCGGCGGCTACCGCGACAACGTCCCGGACGGCGTCGATTTCGTCGAGGCCGACGTAGCCGACCAGGAGGCCATCGAGGCCATCTTCGAGCGCCGCGGGCCCTTTGAGGTCGTCTACCACCTGGCCGCCTACGCTGCCGAGGTGCTGAGCCACTACATCCGGCGGTTCAACTACCGCAACAACGTCCTCGGCAGCATGAACGTGCTGAACGCCGCTGTACGGGGCGGCACGCGGCGGCTGGTTTTCACTTCGTCGATCGCCGCCTACGGGGATCTGGAGCCGCCGATGTGCGAAGACATGTGTCCCGAGCCGGCCGATCCATATGGAATAGCCAAGCTCGCCGTGGAGCAGGACCTGGCGGCCGCCAGCGAACTGTTCGACATCGAGCATACTGTTTTCCGGCCCCACAATGTCTACGGTGAGCGCCAGAACATCGCCGACCGCTACCGCAACGTGGTCTGCATCTTCATCAACCAGCTCATGCGCGGTGAGCCGATGACGATCTTCGGTGACGGCGAGCAGCGCAGGGCCTTCACCCACGTCGACGACGTGGCGCCGGTCATCGCCCGCTCGGCCTTCCGCGACGAGGCGGCCGGCGAGATCTACAACATCGGCGCCGACCGGCCGGTGACGATCAACCGGCTGGCCACCGTGATCGCCGACGCCATGGAGGTCGAGCCGGAGGTCCGCCATCTGGAGGCCCGCGAGGAGGTCAGGCACGCCTGGCCCTCGCACGAGAAGATCGAGCGGGAGCTGGGGTACGAGGCTCGGATCAGCCTGGAGGAGGGCATCGAGCGGACGGTGACGTGGGCCACCGAGCACGGAGCCCGGGAGCCGGAGAGTTTCGGAGAGCTGGAGATCGAGCAGCGGTTGCCCGAGGCCTGGAAGTAGGCGAGATGGAGGAATCAAACGACCGGCCGACGGTCTGCCTGTTTGGGGGCCACGATCCGACTCACAGCCGGGTGGTGAACCTCCGGCGTGCGCTGGAAGACGCCGGCTTTCCGGTGGTCGAGGTTCAGACCCGCGAGGGCGGGCCTGTGGGCCGACAGCTCCGGCTGGTGGCCGGCTTTCTCCGCCGCGGCCGATCGGCCGACGTCCTGCTGGTGGGAGCGGCCGGTCAGCGCTATGTCTTCCTGGCCCGCCTGTTGACCTGGCTGGCCGGCCAGCGGCTCGTGCTCGACGCCTTCATCTCTCACTACCTGGTCATCGTGGAGGACGTGGGCGAACATCCTCCGGACAGCCTCCGGGGCAGGGCCCTGTGGCTGCTGGACCGCTGGGCCTGTCGGCTCGCCGACAGGGTCCTGCTCGACACCCGGGAGCACGTGGACTACTTCGTCAAGGAGCTGGGACTGGACCGGGAGCGCTTCCGGGTGATCCGGCTCGGCGCGGACGAGCGGATCTTCCATCCACCGGCCGAAGAGGAGGCGCTGGACGAGCGAACCGGCTCGGGCGGGCCGGTCCGAAAGAGCGAACGCCGGGTTCTCTACTATGGGAGCTTCTTCCCCCTTCAGGGCGCGCCGCTGATCGCCCGCGCGGCGCGCCGGTTCGTCGGCGGCGGCACGAAGCTGGTCTTGGCCGGGGACGGGCCCGAGAAGGTCGATACGATGGCGGTTCTTGAGGAGGCCGGAGTCACAGAGATCGAGGACCACGGCTGGGTCGAACGGGAGGAGATCGGCCGGCTGATCCGCGGCGCCGACGTGTGTCTCGGCCACTTCGCCGAGACCCGCCAGGCCCACGCCGTGATCCCCTTCAAGGTCTACGAGGTGCTGGCCTGCGCCGGGCTGCTGGTGATGGGCCGGGCGCAAGCCGTGGAGCGGGTGCTGGAGCACGGCCGGGACGTCTGGTTCTGCGAGCGAGGGTCGCCGGCAGCCATCGCCGAGGCCGTCGAATCGTTGCTGGCCGACGCCGGCCTGCGCGAACGGATGGTCCGGAAGGGTCGCGAGCGATACAAGGCAATCGGCGGACGTGAGGTGCTGGCCCGCCAGGCGGCCGAGTCGTTGGCAGGATTGGTGGGGAGAGGGGAGTGATCGTGGATCCGATACATCTGGGGTGCGTCGCAGGACAACCGGCCCACTGTCACGCACCGTTCTACCGTGAGTTGGCGAGTTCATAGGTGATCGATCTGGCGGTCTTCTTCACCGATCGGAAGCTCTGCGATCGCCTGTACGATCAGGATATGGGAGATCTCGATCCCCCTGGTGGACATTCACTGACCGCCGGCGTGGATACTACGGGGCGACTTCGACATAGTGGTTCTGGTGGCGCTGAATCATCCGGCTGCTGGGCTGGGGTTGGTGGCGTGCAGGCTGGCCGGGATGGTTCCGATCGTGAAAGGCGAGGGCGACCTGCTGCGGGAGCGGAGCGGAACCATTGTAGCGCTGAAAGCTTAGTTTCGCCGGCTGTTCGGTTCGATGGTCGGTTGCGCCATCTACTTCGACGAACCGGGACTACTTTCTTGACGCTGGGGGCGACGAGGATCATCTGATCTTCGTTCCTGCAGCTGTGGACAACGAACACTACGCTCGGAAGCGAAAAGAGCTTCCCTGGCATGAACTGCGCCGTGAGCATGGTCTGGAAGACCGGACCGTCTTTCTCTTTCTCGGTCGGCTGACGGCGCGGAAGCGTCCACGTGACCTCTTGGAAGCAGCAGGTCAGGTCGACGATCGGAAGCGGGCGGTCGTGATGGTCGGGGACGGGTCCTTGCGGGGCCGCTTAGAGCAATTTGCCTCGGATCGCGATTATGTCACGTTCACAGGCACGCTTCCGGGAGAAGAACTTGTCAAATGGTATGAGATGTCCGAGGTGCTGTCGTTACCGTCGGCTTGTGGTCCCTCTCTGAAAGTTCTGAACGAAGCGATGAACTTCGAGAACGTCTGTATCGTCAGCGACCGGGTGGGGGCGCGCACGCCCTCGTGCGAGACGTTGAGACTATGGGATCAATCGCTTCCTTCACGGACCGAATGGCGGAGGTCGTAGCCGTCCGGCCGGAGAAGCGAAGGGAAATGGGTCGGCGCTCCCGTCGGATTGTCGCCAACTGGACGTTCAGCCGGGGAAGGAGGGAGTTGAAGTAGCATCTTGGTCGAGCATCACGTCCCGGATGCATGAAGCGTCGTGTCGTCTCGAAAGGAGGGTTCACCCAATTTCGGATGAGGCGCATTTGTCGTTCGAGGAGCCGGATTGCGACCACTGTGGCGCCTCTAACTCGGAGATCGTTCTCGCGGGCTGCACTGACATCCGGCACGGCGGGCCAGGTTCATTCGACATCGTACGGTGTTCTGGCTGTGGGTTGGCCTTTCTCTCGCCTCGTCCCTCCCTGTCCGAAATTTCGGGGTATTATCCGGACGATTATCTTCCCCACGCCAGATCGCCGGGTGGGGAATCAGGTGATATCGCCGGCCTTATCGAGGCCGTCCGGTCGCTGCTGGTCAAGGTGTACGAGATGCGCTTTGGTCCTGAGGTGCCGCGCGCCTTAACTGAAGGGCGGGGGAAGGCCCTGGACGTAGGGTGCGGGAGCGGCGGCTCGCTTTCTCGTCTGGCCAAGACAGGTTGGGAAATACACGGATGTGATGTCAGCCGCCGTGCCCTGAAGCGGGCTGATGAGCTCGTCGATGGGGCCAGCCTCCATCATGGTCGACTGCCAGGGATTGAGTTGCCCCACTCGTTCTTTGACTTGGTGACCATGATGCATGTGCTCGAGCATACGCACCGGCCGATAGAGAACCTTCGGGCGATCTCCGATGTCTTACGAGACGGAGGGCGACTCGTGGTCACCGTTCCGAATTTCGCTAGCGCTGAGGCCAGGGTGTTCCGTCGCTGCTGGATGGGACTGGACGTGCCGCGCCACCTTTACTTTTTCACACCGCAGTCTCTCTGCAGCATGATCGAGTCGGCGGGATTTTCGGTTCAACGCGTCCGTCCCGAGCTTCGACCCTCGTCGCTCGTCGGAAGTATCGGAAACATTCTTCGCTCATTCTCCGGTGAACATCGCCACTTTCGCTTTGAGGACTTCCTTTACTACGGCCTCTTTCCGCTTTCCGCTTTGCTCAACGTGGTAGGTAATTGGGGGTCGATCGAGGTTACGGCTATACGATGAAGATTCTCGTCACCGGCGCCGTCGGGTTCATCGGTAGCCACCTGGTCGACCGCCTGCTGGCCCGCGGTGACGAGGTGGTCGCTCTCGACTGCCTCGACGACTACTACGACCCGGTCGTCAAGCGGAGGAACCTCCGGGCCGCAGCCGGCCACGACGCCTTCCGGCTGGTGGAGGGCGACATCCGGGATCCGGAGATCTGGACGACCCTGCCCGACGTTGACGGGATCGTCCACCTGGCGGCCCGGCCGGGCGTGCGTCTCTCCATCGAGATGCCCGTTTTCTGCTAGGAGGTGAACGTCGGAAGCACCCAGCGGATGCTGGAGTTCTGCCGCGAGCGGGGCGTCGAGCGGGTGGTCATCGGCTCCTCCTCGGTCTACGGGAACCCCGAGGAGGTGTCCTTCCGGGAGGACCAGAAGGTGGACCGGCCGAATTCGCCCTACGCCGTCTCGAAGATCGTCGGCGAGCTGCTGTGTCACACCTACCACCACCTGCACGGAATCTCAGTGGCCACCCTCCGGCTCCGTCTACGGGCCCCGCCAGCGGCCCGACCTAGCCGTCCACAAGTTCACCCGACGTCTGCTGGCCGGCGAGCCGATCCCTCGGTATGGCGATGGCTCGAGCGAGCGCGACTACACCTGCATCACGGACATGCTGTACGGCATCGAGGGGGCACTCGCCTGGCTGGGCGAGGACGGATCCCGCTATGCGGTGGCCAACCTGGGCTCGGGCCGGACCGTGCGGCTGTCGGTGATGATCGAGACCCTGGGGAAGGTGGCCGGTCGAGCCCGAGATCGAGCCGCTGCCCGAGCGGCCCGGCGGCGTCGAGCGCACCTATGCCGGCGTCGGCGGGGCCCGCGAGCTGTTTGACTACGAGCCGACGGTCGGCTTCCGGGACGGGCTGGAGCGGTTCGTGGCCTGGTATCGGGAGGTGGAGGGATGAGCGAGGATCCGAGCCTGCGACGCGATGGAGAGGATCGAGGGGCCAGCCCGGTACCCGCTGGCGGGGCCGCCGCGAGGCGGCTGACGAGATCGTAGACGCCGCGCTCCGGCAACCTGTAGATTGGGTCCCGTGCCGAAGCGTTGTTTCCTGTCCCCGTGAGCCCATGAGCGACACTCACGACACCGACGCCACCGTCGTCGTCACCGGCGCCGGCGGCTTCATCGGCGGCCACCTGGTGGCCGGCCTGCTGGAGGGCGGCCACACGGACGTCCGGGCCGTGGACGTCAAGCCCGCCGAGCGCTGGTTCCAGCGCCACGAGGGGGCCGAGAACCTGAGCCGGGACCTGAAGGAGAAGGACGCCTGCCTCGAGGTGCTCGAGGGCGCCGACCACGTCTACAACCTGGCGGCCGACATGGGCGGGATGGGGTTCATCGAGCACCACAAGGCCGCCTGCATGCTGAACGTGCTGATCAACACCCACCTGCTGATGGCGGCCCGCGAGCACGGGGTCGACCGGTTCTTCTTCGCCAGCTCGGCCTGCGTTTACCGGCAGGACCTCCAGGACGACCCTGACGTCAACCCGCTGGCCGAGGAGGACGCCTACCCGGCCGATCCCGAGGACGGCTACGGCTGGGAGAAGCTCTTCAGCGAGCGGATGTGCCGGCACTTCCGCGAAGACTTCGGCATCGAGACCCGGGTGGCCCGCTACCACAACGTCTACGGGCCGCTGGGCACCTACGCCGGGGGCCGCGAGAAGGCGCCGGCGGCGCTGTGCCGCAAGGTGGCGAAGGTGAAGCTGGGGGCGGCCGACGGGGTGGAGATCTGGGGCGACGGCAGCCAGACCCGCTCGTTCACCTGGATCGGCGACTGCGTGGAGGGCACGCGCAGGCTGATGCATTCGGACGTCCGGGAGCCGGTGAACATCGGCAGCGACGAGCTGGTCTCGATCGACGGGCTGGTCGATCTGATCGAGGAGATCGCCGCCGTCGAGGTCGAGCGCACCTACGACACCACGAAGCCCCAGGGGGTGATGGGGCGGTGCAGCGACAACGAGAAGGTGGAGGCCGAACTGGGCTGGTCGCCCTCGACCCCGCTCCGGGAGGGGATGGGCGAGACCTATCGCTGGATCGAGGAGCAGGTGCGCCGCGACCTGGCCGGCGAGCGGGAGGAAGTCTATACGTGAGCGGATCGAAGTAGATCAGCCAGAACGCACGTTCGGCTAGAAATCAGGGCGGGCACGAAGGGAGGGTTAGTCTCGCGGCCCGCCTTACAAGTCGAAATGGAAGAGATCGGATGTGAGAGCAGGTGACAAAACGGGGCTTGCGGTGGCGAGGTCACAAGCGCCTCTTCGTTCTTCCTTGCAATATTGTCGCTTGAAGTTTTCCAGGGGACGTTAGCGCTACCCCATCCTTATGGACCAAGTTCGTCTGGCGTACGCGGGGTCTCATCCAATCCAGTATGAGGTGGAGCTTCTCCGCCTTTTGGATAAACGGGAGGATATCTGTTTCCGCGCCTTTTACTATAGCCGGTATGGGTTGGGGGAGTTTTATGTGCCTGAATTTGAGGAGGAGATATCCTGGGGCAAGGATCTTCTCCGGGGGTATAACTATGAGTTTCTCCCCACGCTCTTTGAGCCGGACCGTGCCGGGTATTTGTATCCATGGGTAACGAAAGTCACGCCTTATCTGCGCCGTTACTCTCCTGATGCTGTATGGATCAGGAGCTATGTCCGGCAGGGGGATTGGGCTGTGATGATTGCTGCTAACCGGTTGGGGATCCCCATTCTGTTCCGCGGCGAATCCCATCTTCGCAGCCACAAGCGATCAGCTCTGAAGCGCAGCCTGAAAGCGACCGTTTTACCGCGCCTGTTTGATGCGATCGATGCGTTTTTGGCGATAGGGACACTAAATAAGACGTATTACGAACACTACGGGGTTGAGGCAGAACGGATTTATCATGTTCCGTATTGTGTAGATAACGATTATTTTCAGTCGTGTGTCGACGAAGCAGCTGAAAGGCGTGGCGACTTACAGGAGTCCCTGGGGATCAGGGCGGATACACCGGTGATCCTCTTTTTGTCGAAGTTGATCCCTCGAAAGAGGCCGTTGGACCTGCTTGCAGCGTTTCGAGAGGTCAATCGGCGCTATGCTCAGAGACCGAGCCCGGTTCTCGTCTTTGTTGGGGCGGGTCCACTCCGCTCGCAGCTGGAGGGGACGGTTGGCGACGAAGTTCGTGGGCTTGTCCACCTCGTCGGGTTCAAGAGTCAAAAAGAAGTGTGCAAGTATTATGATTTAGCGGATGTGTTTGTGCTTCCCTCGCAGCACGAGCCATGGGGGCTGGTGGTCAACGAGGCTATGAACGCCGGGTTACCGATCATCGCAACGCAAGAGGTGGGGGCTGCCCATGACTTGGTTGAGGAGGGAGAGAACGGATTTTTGTACGGGAGAGGGGATATAACTGCGCTGGCTGATCGTCTCCTGTATCTTCTCGAAAACCCGCGCCAACGGGAGCGAATGGGCAAGGCTAGCAGAGACCGAATCGAGGACTGGAGTTTTTCCGAAGCAGAGAGGGGGATAGTGGAGGCTTTGGGGGCGGTAGTCAGAGAGGGTCGCTGACGGGGGGCGGCCGTATTTAGCCAAACGAGAGTCGCTTGACCGCTGGCATATACAGGGTGGATGGAGAGAGAAGACTTCCGGCCGAGTGTCTTGCTTCACGGTGATTTCGCCAGCCGCTTCAACCTGGCGTCCTCCTTTGCTCGCGCCTTCGAGACGATCGGCTGCGATGTCTACTCGTTCGACACCTCGGAGCACTCGGATGAGCTCGCCTTCTGGGTCAGTGGACGCCTGGGGTGGCGCCTGTCCCAGAAGAGCATGACGATGACCCGGCTCGGTAGCAGGACTCGCAACGAACAGCTGGTGGTGCGGGCACGGGAGCTGTCACCGGACCTGTTGCTCGTCATCGGCGGCGACTTTCTTTTGCCGGAAGCCATCCGGGAGATACGGGACCAGGGGACGGTAACGGCGATCTTCCAGCCGGACAGCCCGATGCCGGAGAGCACCAATCATCGTCCGGAATTGCTGAAGGCCGGCCGAGAGGCGGACCGGTATTTAATCTGGAGCGAGCAACTCGCTTCGCGGCTCGAAAATGCTGGATTGGGGCCGGTCCACTATCTGCCTTTCGCGTGGGACCGGGAGATCTATCCCCACGTCGGTCTCTCGGACGAGCCCGAGTACGAGGTGACCTTCATAGGAGGGTGGGATCGCTGGCGGGAGCGCTGGCTCGAACCGGTGGCCGACCGCTTCGATCTGACAGTCTGGGGCCCGAAATACTGGGGAAGCCGAACGAGACCGGGGAGTCCCTTGCGTGCCGCCTGGCAGGGCCGTGCGGTTCGCGGGGAGGAGGCCGCCGACGTGATCGGTCGGTCACGGGTCGTCCTCAACGTGCTCCGGGAGCAAAACCTGCCCGACGGGACGAACATGCGGACCTTTGAAGTGCCCGGGGCCGGGGGCTTCCTGCTCTCCCACCGGTCGGAGGGGGCGGTCGAAATCTTTCCCGAAAACGAGGGGGGCGCCTACTTCGGATCACGGCGGGAGATGCTGGCCCAGATCGCCCATTACCTTAACGAACCCCAAGCCCGGTCCGATATCGCTCACCGCGCCCATGAAATCATTGTCCAGCAGCAACACCGGTACGCGGATCGTGCCGCCGAGGTCCTCCGTGTTTGCGAGTTTGTCTGAAGTGCTTGCCGGTTCCGGTACACGGGGGCGCTCGTGGACCTAGCGGGTTGGCCGGTGGCCCGCGTCCTGGCGCTGATGGGCGGGCTCGCTTTCACGGCCGGGACGCTGTTCTATCTCCGGCTTTCGCGCGAGCGCGTACTCGGCCCCATGGGACTCTTCCTACTGGTGCTGGTGGGCTGGTTCGGGTTCCGGGCGGTAGTCGTTGCCTTGGCGCCCGATTCCCTGAACTTCACGGCGGCCGAGGAGGGTCCCGGCCGATGGACGGCGGTGCTCTACGCGCTGACGCTGGTGGTCCTCTGGGCCGCGGTGGCTGCCGTCACCTATCACTCCCGCCTCGGCGATTGGCTGGAGCAGAAGGTCAGGCGCGTCCCGCTCCTGCATCGCGAGTGGGCCGATACGGCCATCCGCCGAGTCCTGTTCCTCTACCTCCTGGGACTGGGCGGAAAGCTGTACCGGATCGCGACGGGCACCTTCGTGGCCGCCCAGCAGGCCCGTCCGGAGAGCGCGGCGGTGACGGTCCAGGTGGGCTACAGCCCTCTCGCGATCCTCATGGACACCGTCCTCCCGATCCTCGGGATGACGGCCTTCGTGCTACTGGTGGTCCTCGCGATACGCGACCGCAGGTGGCTCCTCCTCGGGCTGGTGCTCGCCCTGGAGTTCGCCTACGCCTATCTGACGGCCGCCCGAGGGGGACTGATCATCACGGGGGCGGTACCTGTGCTTGCCTTGCATTACTGGGGTCGGCTGTCGACCCGCTGGGCGGTCGTGCTCCTGGGCGTGAACGTCTTTGCGGCCTTCGCACTGGTGGCTCCATATCGCGGACTCATTATGGGTCTGGATCTCGGAGCTTCGGAGACAGTAGCGCCCTCCCAGGCCGTTGATCAGTTGACTCGGGTCTCCGGGGGGGGCGAGGGGGGCTTCGGTGAGGTGTTCGGCGCGCCCCTCGAGTTCATCAAGCGCCATGTCCTCACCCGTTTCGTAGGTCTCGACACGCTGGCGGGAGCCATACGGTCGATCTGGGCTGGACAGGCCGGGTTTGTCGGTGGCGAGACCTTCGCAAGCGGGATCGTCTCGGCCCTACCGCGCCTGCTGTGGCCCGAGCGGCCCGTGCTGAACCTTGGCGGCTGGTTTCCCGTCACTTACCTGGGGTATCCTCCCTCCAGTGAGACGGCCATCCCGATGCCCCGGGTGGCCGAGTTCTATGTCAACTTCGGGATCGCCGGGGTCGCCTTCGGCGGGGCGGTGATGGGGGTGCTTCTCCGGAGCATCCGGGGGCTTCTCACTGTTCGGACGATCACGGCGCTCGCGCTTCTCGTCTATCTGGTCGTCCAGTTCGTCGTGTTCGGGGAAAAGCCATTCTCCCGGATTTTTTTGCTCGGGAAACCGCTGGTGATCTTCGTGATCTGTCTCTGGGTGATGACTTGGCGAATGCGCGGTCCTCTCTCGGCACCACGTCAGCCCGAGGCCTCACGGTAGGCGCCCTAGGGCGGCGAATGGAATGAAAGTCACCGTCTCGGTGCTCGGCCGTTTCCATGCGTTCTATCTCGCACGGGAGCTACAGGCCCGCGGGCACCTTCACCGCTTGATCACTTCCCATCCGTCGTTCAGCGTCGAGCGGTGGGGGCTCTCCCCAGAATATCTGACGAGCCTCTGGCCTGTCGAGGCCGTCCGCCAGACGATTCGGCACTTGCCGGGGTGGCTGTCCGACGACCTCGGGATCTCCGGGCGGCTCAACGAGCCGTACGACTGGCTGGCCGCACGACGGATTCCCCGGGACACGGATCTCTTCGTCGGCTGGTCCCACGGGGCGGAGCGAGGCTTCCGGCGGGCCGGTGAGGCGGGCGCCATCACGATCGTCGAGCGCTGCTCCTCGCACGCTCGGACCCAGCGGGGGATTCTCCGTGAGGAATACGAGCGGGACGGCCTCGATCCGGTGGTTCCTCCTCCGGAAATCGTAAGGAAAGAGGAGCGGGAGTACGAACTGGCTGACTACATCGCGGTCCCGTCCAGCTTTGTCGAGCGGACGTTCCTCGACCGGGGAACCGAACCGGACCGGATCCTCAGAATTCCGTACGGCGTCGGCCCCTCTGAATTTGAACCGGTCGAGAAGGAGGATGACCTCTTTCGGGTCGTCTTCGCGGGACAGCTTGCCCACCGGAAGGGCGTACACTACCTGCTGCGAGCTTGGGCCGAGTTGGACTTGCCGGATTCAGAGCTGCTGCTGCTGGGTCCCGTACGCGACGAGTTCCGGCCGTGGCTCGAGAAACACAGAGGCGACTTCCGGCATCTGGGTAGCCTACCCCAGCAGGAACTTTACAAATGGTACTCCCAAGGGTCGGTTTTCGTCCTGCCGTCGGTGGAGGAGGGGATGGCCTACGTCCAGCTTCAGGCGATGTGCTGTGGGCTACCGCTCATCTGCACGCCGAACACCGGCGGAGAGGACCTGATCCGCGAGGGTGAGGAGGGCTTCGTGGTGCCGATTCGGGACGTCGAAGCCCTGGAGGAACGGCTGGAGTGGTGCTACGAACACCGGGAAGCGTGCAGGTCGATGGGCTGGCGCGCCCGCCAGCGGGTGCTCCGGCACTTCACCTGGCGGGACTACGGGGACCGGGTCGTACGAGCCTACCGACGGATCCTGGACGCGAAAGCGCCCTCCGATGCCTGACCGGATCCCTCTCATCTACATTCTGAGCAGCGGTCGCAGCGGCACCACGCTGCTGGACCTGCTGATCGGCTCGGCGCAGCGTGCGTGGACAGTCGGTGAGGCACAGCTTCTGCCGTGGGAATTGCGCGAGCAGCGGTCGCCCTGCGGGTGCGCGCGCCCGGTTTCTGAATGCCCCTTTTGGAGCGAGCTTCTGGACGATCTCCCACTCGATCAGAGCCGATATCCCATCGAACACTTTCGTGAAGCCTACGGGGTCGGTCGCGTCGTGCGCTGGCGGCGGTTGCCGGGTCTGCTGCGGGGCCGGACCCGGGCGTCGGAGGAGCCCGCGGTCAGCGCCTATGGACGGGTCAACGCGGCGTATCTGAGGACCGTGTGGGACGCCGCGGGCTCGTGGGCGGATGAACAGGTTCGATGGCTCGTCGACGCCTCGATGGATCCCTATCGATTGCTGTGGCTGAAGGCGTCCGACCGGTTCGACCTCCGGGTCGTCCACCTGACGAAGTCACCCCCCGCTTTCGTCTATTCCATGGTCCGGGATCGGCTGCCCGCCGGGTGGAAGAAGACGATCCGGATGGCCGGACGATGGCTGGTCGAGAATGCTCTGATGGTGCGACTCTGCGACGCCGCCTTTGTGTCGGAGCACGTCCGGCGTCTTCGGTACGAGGATCTGGCCGGTCAACCTGATAAGGCTCGGCGGGCGCTGTCGGAATGGCTCGATCTGGAGTTTCCCCCGTGGGACGGGCGGACGTTCCGGTCCTACGAGAACCATGCTATCTCCGGCAACGAGATGCGATGGGAGGACACGGAGGTCGAGCTCGACACGCGGTGGCGGCACCAACTGCCGGATCTCCATAGGCGAGTCACCGGGCTGATCACCGCACCGCTGGCCGCGAGGCTCGGCTATTAGCTTCGAGGGCTTCCGAGACCGTCTGGACCGGGCGCTCGAGGCTGCCCGCTCGACGCTCGCCCGGCAGGCTGGCTGGATGGTCTCGGCGGCCGGGGTTCAGGCGGTGGTCGCCTTCGGGGCCAACCTGGCGCTGGTCCGCCTGCTTCTCCCCGAGCACTTCGGCCGGTTCGCCATCGTCCAGGCCAACATCAGCCTGGTTGCCGCGATCACCAACCTCAAGATCAACGACCTGCTGCTGCGGGAGCCGGAGGAGCAGCTCGACGAGCAGCGGTTGAGCCTCTACATGGGCGCGCTGGTGATCCAGACCGTCGTCGTCGGCCTCGGGGCGCTCGGCCTTCTCTGGGCGTTCGATCTCCTCCGGCTCGACGCGGCGATCCTCCTGCTGAGCGTCCTGGGATCGATGTGGGTTCACGCGCAGGTGACCCTCTACGAGCGGCGCTTCGAGTACCGGGGCATCAGCGTGATGGAGACGGGGGCCCACGGCGCCGGACACCTGTTCGCGGTCCTCGGGGCCCTGGCGGGGGTCGGGGCGCTGGTCCTGTACCTTCGCTCGGCGATCCAGCTCGTCGGCAAGCTCGTCGGGCTGGGGGTGCTGGGCGGGTTGCGTCCGGTGCCACTACGGTGGCTCAGTTGGGAGGACTGGAAGGAAGTGTTCGGGCGGATCAGAGAATTCTGGCTCGACGGGGCCCTGGCCCAGACGTTCGAGCGGCTCGTGATCCTGATGGTCGGAGTCCTCGTCGGCGAGCGGGTGACGGGGTTCTTTTATCAGGCTCGGAAGCTCGCGACCGTTCCTCACAGGCTGCTCAAGCCCGTGACCAGCCGGATCGCCTTCAACTACTTCAGCCACCACTTGGATGCTGGTCGCCGCGACCGGGCCCTGCGCCGCACGCTCGCTTGGGAGCTTGTCGGACTCACCGCTCTAGCGGTCGCGGTCTTCCTCCTTGCGGACCCCGTCGTCCCGTGGCTGTTCGGTGAGGACTGGGCTCCTGTCGTGCCGTTGCTGCAGGGGATGGCGGGGGTGATCGTCGGAGTGACGGCCTTCAATACGCTCAACGCCTACTATATGGCCCTGAACCGGCTGCGGCCCTTCATTCTCCTGGGCCGGCTCGGACAATACGTCGGCCTGTTGCTCGTGACGACCGCGGTCGCCCTGCTGCCGAGAATCGACTTTGCGCTCGGGTTGGCGATGGGTCTGTCGGCAGCCTACCTGGTCGGGACGATCGCTTCGGGTGGATGGGTCCTCCGGGGCGGCCTTTCGACGCGGGAACGCTGAGATGAGTCGGGACCGGAGTCGCGGAATGTTCGCTCGGTTGCTGAACAGCTTGGTGAACCGTCTGCGCCATCACCGCTGGCGATGGAACGTCCGCAAGTATTTCGTCGATCTTGAGCAGGTGCGTGTCGACCATCCCGTTTTCCTGCTGGGCACCCAGGGCGGCGGGCTGACGCTGATCTCTCGGGTCCTCCGCCGACATCCTTCGGCGGTTTCGGTCACCGGAGGATCAAAGTTCTGGACGGGCAGCGACGAGATGCAGAACGTGCTCGCCGACGCCCTCCCCGAGGACTTGAAGCTGAGAGGCCATCCGGCGCTGGACGGGCGCGAGCGACAGGAGGCGTGGGTCTACGCCACCGACAATCTGCTTCCCCGGTTCCGACGAACGGCCGAAGACGCCACCGAGGAGCTGGCGGGGATCCTGTTGCGGCGGATTCGGGAGATCCTGCTGCTCTACGGGCAGGAAGCCTCCGACCTTCGGTTCGTCGACAAGAGCCAATCGTACACCCTGAAGGTGTCGTTCCTGTCCCGTCTTCTGGAAAACCACGAGCCCCGTTTCCTGCTGGTGGTCCGAAACCCGTACGCTCTGTGCTACCGAGCCATGAGGCGTGTGCTGACCGGGCTCGGCCTCTCGGAGTCCCAGCGGCTCAAGCTGGCCGTTCAGCATTGGGACAACTCGATCCGTACCGCCCTGACCGACGGAGAGGAGAGGAAGGGATTCGGGGTGGTCCGGTTTGAAGACTTTCTCCGGGACCCCGAGGAGACCCTTCAGGAGATCGATTCGGTCGTGGAGATGGGACTGAATCCGGACCAGCTGCCTTCCGCCGACGACGAGCTCCCGCTCGGCACCCCTCCGGACGGGAAGTGGCATCCCCTTCGGCCAACGGTGAACGAGAAGTATCTGAAGAGCCTTTCCGCCGGGGTCGTGGAGGCGGTAAACGCACGTTGCGCCGATCTCGTCGATCGGTTCGGCTACACCCCTCAGGGACCCTGACATGTGCGGCCTCGCCGGAGCCGTTGGATTGGAGGCGGGGCCGGAGCCGGTCCTTCGGATGCGCGGAAATCAGAACCATCGGGGGCCCGACGGAGAGGGAAGATGGTCAGATGCAGGGGTAAGCCTCGGCCATACCCGCTTGCGGGTGATCGATCCAACCGAGGCCGGCGCCCAGCCCATGTGGACGCCCGACGGCCGCCGGAGCCTAATCTACAACGGCGAGGTCTACAACTACCGGCGGCTCCGCGACCGACTGCGGTCGGCCGGCCACGACTTCCGATCGGACACCGATACCGAGGTCGTGCTTCACGCCTGGGCCCAGTGGGGGCCGGAGGCGCTGGAGCGGCTCGACGGGATGTTCGCCTTCGGCCTCTGGGACCGCGAGGAGCGCCGCCTGTGGCTGGCCCGGGACCGGCTGGGGATCAAGCCGCTCTACTGGCACCACGACGGCGAGGGCACCTTCCTGTTCGCCTCCGAGGTCCGGGCGCTGCTGGCCAGCGGCCGGGTTCACCGACGCCTGGACCGGGCGGTCCTGCCTTTCTACCTGAGCCAGCAGACCGCGCCCACGCCGGAGACGCTGATCGAGGGGGTCCAGATGCTGCCCCCGGGCCACCTCGCGGAAATCCGGCTAGAGGAGGGGCGCGCGGGCCCGCCGGCGATCCGACGCTACTGGGATCCGCTCTCAACCTCCGCGACCCGACGCGAGCAGCTCGCCGGACAGCCTCGGGACGCGCTTCTCTCGGAGCTCCGGGACCGGCTGGCTTCGGCCGTGGAGCGCCGCCTGGTGGCCGACGTCCCCCTGGGTGCGTTCCTGTCCGGCGGGGTGGACTCGACGGCGGTCGTCGCGCTGATGGCGGAGGTCGCCGACGAGCCGGTCCGCACCTTCACGGTCGCCTTCGGGGACGAGGGCTGGGACGACGGCCCGTACGCCCGCCTCGCCGCCGATCGGATCGGGACCGACCACCACGAGGTCGTCCTCTCCGACGAGGAGCTGGTCGGTGCCGTGCCTGAGGCGGTCCGGGCCCAGGATCATCCTTCCGGCGACGGGATCAACACCTGGATCGTCTCGCGGGCGGCCCGGAAGGCCGGGCTGACCGTGGCCCTCTCGGGCCTGGGCGGCGACGAGCTGTTCGGAGGCTACCCTTCCTTCCGGCGCCTGCGGCTGCTGGCGCGGGCCGCGCCGCTCCTGTGGGCCGTGCCCGAGCCCGTCGGCCGGGCCGTCGGGCGGACGGTGGACAAGCTGCGGGGCGCCGGTGACGATGGGAAGCTCGCCGACCTGCTGGCCACCGACGGGTCGGTGGCCGAGGCCTACCCGGTCCTCCGCCAGGTCTTCGGCGCCCACCGGATCGAAGCGCTGATCGGGGGCTCGGTCCCTGAGCCCGCCGCTCCGCTGACCGAGCGACTCCGGCAAGACTTCCGGGCTCGCCACTCGACCCCGCTGCTGGCCCGGGTGGCCCACGCCGAGATGACCAGCTACATGCGCGACGTCCTGCTGCGGGACACCGACCAGATGAGCATGAGCCACTCGCTGGAGGTGCGGGTCCCCCTGCTCGACCGGGAGCTGGTGGAGTACGCGCTGGCCCTGCCCGAGCAGGCGCGCCGTCCGGGCGACCCGTCGAAGCGGTGGCTGGTCACGGCCGTGGACGACCTGCTGCCGGAGGAGGTGGCGAATCGGTCGAAGAGCGGGTTCGCTCTGCCCTTCGACCGCTGGATGCGGGGCCCGCTGGAGGATTTCTCGCGGCGGGGGCTCGAGGCCGTGGCCGACCACGCCGCCTTCCAGTCGGAGGCCGTGCGGTCGATTTGGAGCAAGTTCGTCCAGGGTGACCTGTCCTGGTCGCGACCCTGGCTGCTCGTGGCGCTGGGTCACTGGGTCCAGCGGGAGGACATCCGGTGAGCGCCTCCTCCCTCCGGGTCCTCCAGTTCCTCCCATCCGTGGAGTCGGCCAGCGGCGGGCCCGTGCGCTCGACGCTGGCCAACGTCCGGGCGGCCCACCGGGCCGATCCGGAGATGGAGACCGTCTGGATCAGCACCCGCCACGGCCTCCACCCCGGCTGGGAGCAGGAGCTCCGGTCGGCCCTCCCGCCCCGGGCCTCGCTGCGGCTCTTCCCGCAGTTCGGCACCCACACGGCCAACGTCTCGCCGTCGCTGCTGCGGTGGCTCTGGCGGAACCTCGCCCGCCACCATCTGCTCGTCCTCCGGGCGCTCATGCATCCGCTGACCTCGGCCGCCGGCTGGGTGGCCCGTCGAAAGGGGGTTCCCTGTCTGGTCGTCCCCCACGGCACGCTCTCGACGTGGACCTTCCGGCACCGCCGCCGGCTCCCCAAGCGGCTCTACTGGCGGCTCGTCGAGCGCCGGACCCTGGAGGGGGCGGCCGCCGTCCGGTTCACCTCCAAGGCGGAGCGCCGCGAGGCCCGGCGGCTGGCGTTCGCGACGCCCGACGCGGTGATCCCCCACCCGTTCGATCCCCGGGAGGAGACGCCGGAGCCGGACGACCGGGACGCCGACCGGGTGCTCTTCCTCTCCCGGCTCGATCCCAAGAAGGGGATCGGGCTGCTGCTCGACGCCCTCCGGCTGGCCCGGAGGCGGCGCCCCGGCCTGCGCCTGGTCCTGGCGGGGTCGGGACCGGAAGATTTCGAGCGGAAGGTCCGGGGGATGATCGCGGAGCGGGGACTGGAGGAGGCCGTCGAGACGCCCGGGTTCGTGACCGGTGAACGTAAGGAGGCCCTGCTGCGCCGGTCCGGTGTCTTCGTGCTCGTGAGCGAGGAGGAGAACTTCGGCATCGCGGCCGTCGAGGCGCTGGACGCCGGCCTGCCCGTGGTGATCTCCGACGAGGTGGACGTCGCCCCCCGCGTGGAGGCGTACGACGCGGGCCGCGTGGTCGAGCGGACCCCCGAGGCTGTGAGCGAGGCGATCCTGGGGGTGCTCGACGACCCGCAGGGAGCAGCCGAGATGGGGCGACGGGGACGCGATCTCGTCCGGGAGCAGTTCGCTCCGGACGTGGTCGGGCCCAGAGTGGCCGCGCTCTATCGGTCGGTGGTCACGTCCGGTCGTCCCCCGCCCTCCTGACCACGTTTCCGACGGCACCGGATTCGGGCCTCGGGCGGGACGGGCCCGCTCGTCGGCCGGCGGCTCCGGAGAATCACGGCGGAAGGACCGCGCGCTGATGCCTGCGCTAGATCGGATCACCCCCCTCGTGCTGACCTACGACGAGGCGGCGAACATCGGGCGGACCCTGGATCGGCTGACGTGGGCCGACCGTGTCGTGGTCGTGGACAGCGGCAGCGAGGACGGCACCCGGGAGATCGTCCGGTCGTTCGGGAACACCGACCTGTTCACCCGGGGGTTCGACCGCCACGAGCACCAGTGGAATTTCGCGCTCGAGCAGGCGTCCACGCCCTGGGTCCTGACGCTGGACGCCGACTACCGGGTGCCGGCCGAGCTCGTGGAGGAGATCGAGGCCCTCGGGGACGCTCCTCGCGAGAACGGCTTCTACGTGGGCTTCCGGTACCGGGTGCTCGGGCGGACCCTGCGTCGCTCCCTCTATCCGCCCCGTCAGGTGCTCTTCCGGCGCGAGAAGGCCGTCTTCGCGTCGGCCGGGCACACCCAGCGGGTCGAGGTGGAGGGGGCGAGCGGCCGTCTTTCCACCCCGATCGTGCACGACGACCGCAAGCCGCTCGGCCGCTGGCTTCGCAACCAGCACCGGTACGCGCGCCTGGAGGCCGAGCGGCTGGAGGAGGCCCCGGGATCGGAGCTGAGTCCGATGGATCGGCTCAGACGGACCCGGGTGCTGGGGGCCCCGGCGATCTTCCTCTACTGCCTGTTCGGAAAGGGGCTCCTGCTCGAGGGCTGGCCCGGATGGTATTACACGCTCGAGAGGACGGTGGCCGAGCTGATCCTCTCGCTGGTCCTCCTGCGGCGGGACGCCGGCCCGTGAACGTCCTCGGCCTGAACGCCTATCACGCCGACGCCGCCGCGTGCCTGCTGGTGGACGGCCGCGTGGAGGCCGCCGTCGAGGAGGAGCGCTTCCGCCGGGTCAAGCACTGCGCCGGCTTCCCCGCCGAGGCGGCCCGCTGGTGTCTGGAGCACGGCGATCTCGTCCTCGACGACGTGGACGTGGTGGCCGTCAACCGCGACCCCCGGGCCAACCTGTGGCGCAAGGGCCTCTACACGCTCACCAGCCGGCCCGACCCCGGGCTCGTGCTCGACCGGCTCCGCAACCTGGGCAAGGTGGGCGGACTCGCCTCCGAGCTGGAGGATGCGCTGGACGGCCGCTTCCGCGGCGAGGTTGTCCGCATCGAGCACCACCGCGCCCACCAGGCCTCCGCCTTCCTGGTCTCGCCCTTCGAGGAGGCGGCCCTGCTGTCGATCGACGGCTTCGGCGACTTCGCCAGCGCCTCCTGGGGGGCGGGGCGGGGCACGGAGATCGAGCTGGACGGGAAGGTCCACTTCCCCCACTCGCTGGGCACCTTCTACCTGACGATGACCCAGTACCTGGGCTTCCCCCGCTACGGGGACGAGTACAAGGTGATGGGGATGGCGCCCTACGGCGAGCCCGCCTTCCTGCCCGAGCTGCGGCAGGTGGTGGAGGTCCGTCCCGACGGCGCGTTCCGGCTCGACCTCGACTACTTCCGCCACCCGGACACCGACCTGGACTACCGGTGGGACGAGGGGGCGCCCACCGTCGAGCACCACTACACCCCGGCCCTGGAGGAGCTGCTGGGCCCTGCCCGAGCGCCGCACGAGGAGCTGGCCGACCGCCATCTCGACGTCGCCCGCTCCACCCAGGAGCGGTTCGAGGAGGCGGTCTTCGCCCTGCTGGAGCGGGTCCGCGAGGCCCGTCCCCTGGAGGCCGTCTGCCTGTCGGGCGGCGCCGCCATGAACTCGGTGATGAACGGCAAGGTCCGCGAGCGCACCGGCTTCGAGCGGGTCTGGATTCCGCCGGCCCCCGGCGACGCCGGCGGGGCGGTGGGGGCCGCTCTCTGCGCGCACCACGACCGCACCGGGGCCGGACGCGGACCGGTGATGACCCACTCCTCCTACGGTCCCGGCTACGGCGACGACGAATGTGCCGGCGCGCTGGACGAGCGGTCCGAGGGCCTGCGCGAGGCGGGCTGCGACCGGCGGGTGCTGGAAGACGAGGCGGCGCTCTGCGGCGCCGTGGCCGACGAGATCGCCGACGGGAAGGTGGTGGGCTGGTTCCAGGGCCGGCTCGAGTTCGGCCCCCGGGCGCTGGGGGCCCGCTCGATCCTCTGCGATCCCCGGCGCGAGGAGATGCGCGAGATCATCAACGCCCGGGTCAAGCTGCGCGAGCCCTTCCGGCCCTTCGCCCCCTCAGTGCTGCGCGAGAAGGTGGGCGAGTGGTTCGAGCAGGACGACGACGCCCCCTTCATGATGAAAGTCTTCGCGATCCGTCCCGAGCGACGGGAGGCGGTGCCGGCGGTGACCCACGTCGACGGCACCGGCCGCCCGCAGACGGTGACCCGCGAGGCCTATCCGCTCTACCACCGGCTGATCTCGGCCTTCGAGGCCCGGACCGGCGTCCCGATGGTGCTCAACACCTCCTTCAACGAGAACGAGCCCATCGTGAACCGGCCCGAGGAGGCCGTGGACTGCTTCCTCCGCACCGACATGGACGTGCTGGTGCTGGGCCGGCGGGTGGTGCGGAAGGGGACGGCTCGCCACGAAGCCGATGACGCATCATCTACAGACTGAGGTCGCCATGGAGCGTGTGAACGTCGGGTGCGGCCGGACGCCCACCCCCGGCTGGCTGAACTTCGACAACTCCTGGACGGTGCGAATCGCGAGGGTCCCCGGCCTGACGGGGCTGCTCGCTCGGGCGGGGATCCTGGGAGAGCAACAGGTCTCGTTGGCGACGGTCGCGCGGGAGGAGGGCATCCGATACGGCGATGCCGCCGACGGGCTGCCGCTGGCCGACGGATCCGTCGAGGTCCTGTACAGCTCGCACATGCTGGAGCATCTCGACCGGGAAAGAGAAGTGCCCGGGTTCCTGGAGGAGGCACGGCGGGTTCTCTGCGAGGGAGGCGTCATTCGTCTGGCCGTGCCCGATCTCAGGCAATTCGTCGAAGAATACGTGGGAACAGGGGACGCCGATCGGTTCGTGGAGCGCACCCTCCTCGCGTGCGAGCGCCACGAGACGCTCCTGGCCCGCCTCCAGTTCCTGCTGGTCGGCCACCGACACCATCTCTGGATGTACGATGGCGAGTCGCTCCGCGAGCTCCTCTCGGAGGCCGGGTTCAGCGAGACCGTCGTTCTTTCTCCCGGAGAAACGAAGATCCCTGATCCCGGGCCGCTCGATCTGCACGAACGCGCGGACGAAAGCGTCTACGTCGAAGCGGTCAACGGCTGAGGTCGCGTGAATCAGGCTCCCTCCCTCCTCTTCGTCAATCAGCACTACGCGCCCGACGTGGCCTCCACCGGCCAGCACCTGACCGACCTGGCCGAGTGGCTGGCCCGGGAGGGCTTCGAGGTGGAGGTCTGGTGCGCCCGGGGCGGCTACACCGGGGGAGACGTGGGGGCCCCGGCCCGGGAGGAGCGGGAGGGCGTCCGGGTCCGCCGGCTGTGGACGCCGGGCCTGGGGCGCGGGGCCGTCGCGGGCCGGATCCTCGAGTACCTGGTCTTCCTCCTCCAGGTGCTGGTCCGTCTGCTCGTGGGCCGGGGCCGGGCCCTGACGGTCTTCCTCACCACGCCGCCCCTGCTGCCGGTCCTGGGGCTCCCGCTCCGCGCGCTCCGGGGCCGGCCCTACGTCGTCTGGTCGATGGACCTGCACCCGGAGGCCGAGCTCGCGCTGGGCTATCTCGACGGCGACGGCCTCGTCGGCCGGGCCCTGCAGGGGGTGGCAGACGCGGCCTACCGGCGGGCCGGGCGGGTGGTGGGCCTCGGGCCCGCCATGGAGCGGCGGATCCGGTCGAAGGGCGTCCCGGAGGAGCGGCTGGAGGTCGTCCCCGTCTGGAGCCGCCGCGACGAGGTGCGGCCGGTCCCGCCCGCCGACAACCCTCTCCGGGAGGAGCTGGGCTACGGCGAGGACGACTTCGTGGTGATGTACTCGGGCAACGCCGGCCTCGGCCACCGCTTCGGCGAGGTGCTGGCGGCGGCCGAACGGCTCGAGGGCGAGGGGGTGGAGTTCCTCTTCGTCGGCGGCGGCCCCCGGCGGCCCGAGATCGAGGCCGAGGCCCGGGATCGCGGGCTGACCAACTTCACCTACCGCGGCTACTTCCCCCGGGAGATGCTGGCCCGCTCGCTGTCGGTGGGCGATCTCCACCTGGTCACCCTGCGGCGGGAGATGTCGGGGATCGCCGCCCCCGGCAAGCTCTACGGGATCATGGCGGCTGCCCGACCGACCCTGCTGGTGGGCCCGGCCGACTCGGACCCCGGCGCGGTCGTCGTCCGGCACGGGGTGGGGGCCGTGGTCGAGCCCGAGGAGGCGTTCGATCCGGTGGGTGAGGTCGTGGGCCGGATCCGCCGCTTCCGGGACGATCCGGAACACCGCCGCGAGGTCGGCCGCCGCGCCCACGAGGTCTTCCTCGCGCGCTACGAGCGGTCGGTCTGCTGCGAGCGCTGGTCGCTCCTCCTCCGAACGGAACTGGGAGGCCGGCGGTGAGCGAAGAGCTGCGCGAGACGTTCTACCCCGAGAGCCGGTTCGGCGGCTTCACCGACGTCGACGGGACCGTGACCTTCTACCGGAGGGTCCGCGCCCTCCTCCCGGAGGGAGCCACGGTCGTCGACGCCGGCTGTGGTGCGGGCACCCACGCCGAGGACGAGGTCCGGGTCCGCCGGGACCTGCGGGACCTGCGAGACCGGGCCGGTGAGGTGATCGGGCTCGACGTGGACGACGCGGCTTCGGTGAACCCGACCGTCACCGAGTTTCGGTTTCTCGAGGAGCCGTACGAATGGCCGGTCGAGGACGGGGCGGTCGACCTGGTCCTCTCCGACTTCGTTCTGGAGCACGTGGAGGAGCCCTCGGCGTATCTGGGCGAGGCTGCGCGGGTGCTCGCGCCGGGCGGACACCTCTGCTTGCGGACGCCCAACCTGTTCAGCTACTTCGGGCTGGTGTCGCACCTGGTTCCGAACGCCTGGCATGCGAAGGTCGCCGGTCGCGTGCAGGGCGGGGAACGGGGCGAGGAGGAGGTCTTCCCGACCCGCTACCGGTGCAACACCCGGTGGCGGCTGGCCCGGACGCTGGACCGACTGGGGTTCGACGCGCACGTCTACGGCTACGAGGCGGAACCCTCCTATCTGTCGTTCTCCCGGATCGCCTATTTCCTCGGCGTGCTCCACCAGTGCTTCGCACCGGGCTTCCTGAGAGTCGCCCTGTTCGCGTTCGGCGAGAAGCGATGAGCCGCCGCGACCGCTTGTGCGCCGGAAACGGCGGATCTAGTCTGACCCGCCCATGACCGACGACCGCCCCGACCGCCGGCCCGCGAGCCCGACCTCCGCCGACTGTCCGGTCCCGGACCGGCCCCCGCCCCGGGGTCGCGGACCGTGAGCCGCCGGGTCCTGGTCACCGGCGGCGCCGGCTTCGTCGGCGCCCGGGTCTGCGCGGCCTACCGCGACGCGGGCTGGTCGGTCGTCGCGCTGGACCACCTCTCCACGCACGGCCCCGGGCGGGTCCCCGACGGGGTCCAGCTCGTCGAGATGGACGTCCGCGACGACGCCGTCGACGGCCTGGTGGCCGAGGGCGGCTTCTCGGTCGTCAGCCACCACGCCGCGCAGGCGGACGTCCGGGCCTCGGTGCGCGACCCGCGCGGCGACGCCTCGGTCAACGTCGACGGCACCCTCAACCTGCTCGAGGCCTGTCGCCGCCACGGGGTCGGCCGCTTCGTCTTCGCCTCCTCGGGCGGCACCGTCTACGGCGAGCCCGAGACCCTGCCGGTGCCCGAGGGCCACCCCAAGCGGCCGGACGCGCCCTACGGGATCGCCAAGCTGGCCGGCGAGCACTACGCCCGCTTCCACCACGCCGCCGGCGGGCCGGCGTGCGTCTCGCTCCGCTACGCCAACGTCTACGGGCCCGGCCAGGACCCGACCGGCGAGGCCGGTGTGGTGGCCATCTTCGGACGCCGCCTGCTCGCGGGCGAGCCGCTGGTGGTCTACGGCGACGGCGAACAGACGCGCGACTTCGTCCACGTGGACGACGTCGCCCGGGCCAACCTGCTGGCCACCCGCCTCGAGCTGCCCGACGGGCCGGCCGGCATCGACGCGCTGGCCTTCAACGTCGGCACCGCCCGCGAGACGACGGTGAACGGGCTCGCCCGGCGAATGATGGAGGCCGCCGGCCGGGAGGTGGAGGTGGTCCACGAGGAGGCCCGCCCCGGCGAGCTGCGCCGCAGCGCCCTGGACGCCTCGAAGCTGGAGGCGCGGGGCTGGGCGCCGCGCGTGGGCCTGGACGAGGGGCTGGCCGGCACGCTGGAGCACCTGGCGGCGGAGAGCTGAGCCGGCCGCCGGGGCCGCCCCCGCGCCCGGTCCGGTCCCCCCCTCCGGGCCGCCGCCCGGACGGCCCCTATCCCTCCCGGTAGGCCTCCATCAGCACGTCGGCCACCTCGGGCCGGCTGAAGGTCTCGGGCGGTCGCTCGCCGGCCCGCAGCATCTCGCGCACCCTCGTGCCCGACAGGTAGACCTGGTCCTCGGGGCCGGCCGGGCTGGTCTTGGCCGTGGCCATCTGGCCGGTGACCTCGCACCAGAAGGCGTGCTCGAACTTCATCGGCTCGATGCCGAGCTTCTCGCCGTCGATCTCCTCGAAGATCTCCTGGGCGTCGTAGGTGCCGTAGTAGTCGCCCACGCCGGCGTGGTCGCGGCCGACCACGAAGTGGCTGCAGCCGTAGTTGCGGCGCATGATGGCGTGATGGATCGCCTCGCGCGGGCCGGCGTAGCGCATCGCCGCCGGCAGGACGCTGAGCAGGACCCGCTCGTCGGGGAAGTAGCCGTCCAGCACCGCCTCGTAGCAGCGCATCCGCACGTCGGCGGGAACGTCTTCCTCCCTGGTCTCGCCCACCAGCGGATGCAGCAGCAGGCCGTCCACCAGCTCCAGGGCGCATTTCTGGATGTACTCGTGGGCCCGGTGGACCGGGTTGCGCGTCTGGAAGCCCACGGCCGTCTCCCAGCCGCGCTCGGCCATCGCCGCCCGGGTCTCGGCCGGCGTCAGGTTGCGGCCGGGGAAGCCGGAGATGTCGCGCTCGAGGAGGTAGCGGACCGGCCCGGCCACGTACTTCACGCCCAGCCCGCCCAGCGCCTCCACGCCGGGGTGGGCGGCCTCGGCCGTGCCGTAGACGGCCTCGGCCTCGCGATCGGGCGCCCAGTCGTAGACCTCGGCGACCTCGACGACGCCGGCGAGCTCGCCCGACCCGGTCACCAGCGCCGCCTCGCCGCCGGGCGTGAGGTCGGCGGCCTCCGACGCCGTGGCCGGCAGCACCACCGGCACCGTCCAGGGCAGGCCGCTCGCCAGCGTCCGCTCGGTGAGGACGCTCTCGTAGTCCTCGGGTCCCATGAAGCCGGTCAGCGGCGACAGGCCGCCCACGGCGATCAGGTAGAGGTCGCTGAGCACCCGGTGGGGGACCTCGATCGCGGGCAGCTCCCCGGCCCGTCGCCGCAGCTCGTCGGCCGCGCCGCCCCCGACGGTCCGGTCGACCAGCTCGCCGCCGTAGGGCTCGATGGTCTTGGCCTCGGACGTCACGGTGTCACTCCCCTCCCGCCTGGCGGGCCTTCTCGGCCGAGGCGGTGACGTAGCCCGCCTCCCGCAGGTGGGCCAGGATCCGGTCCACCGACTCGTCGGGCGTCTCCCGGTCGGTGCGGACGTGGACCTCGGGGTCGGCCGGCTCCTCGTAGGGGGCCGAGATGCCCGTGAAGTTCTCGATCTCGCCCGCCCGGGCCTGGGCGTAGAGGCCCTTGGGGTCGCGCTCCTCGCACACCTCCAGCGGGCAGTCGACGAAGACCTCGACGAAGTCGTCCTCCCGGCTCATCCGCTCGCGGATGCTCCGCCGCACCTCGCGGTAGGGCGAGATGAAGGAGGCGGTGACGAAGGTTCCCGCCTGCGCGAACAGCCGGGCCACCTCGCCCACCCGCCGGATGTTCTCGTTGCGGTCCTCGGGGCTGAAGCCCAGGTCGCGGTTCAGGCCGTGGCGGACGTTGTCGCCGTCCAGCATGAAGGTGGCGTGGCCCAGGCGGTGGAGCCGCTCCTCGGTGAGCGCCGCCAGGGTGGTCTTGCCCGAGGCCGAGAGGCCGGTGAACCAGATCACCGCCCCCCGGTGGCCCCGCCGTCGCTCGCGGTCCTCGCGGCTGACGCGTGTCTCCTGCCAGAAGACGTTGTCGGACGGGTCGGGCTCGTCGGTCACGGGTCTCCTCGGCGGCGCTTCGGGAAGGACAAGGCGGGCGAGCGGCGGTCCGGCGCGTCGAGCTGCGCCAACATGGACGATCCCGAGGTCCGCCGGCAAGCGGGACGGGCCGGCGCGGCCCGCGATTGTGCCGGCGGAACCAGCGTCGTAGTGTTGCCGCCCCCATGCCCAGCTCTCCCGAACGCGACGTCGTCGTCGTCGGCGCCGGCCCCGCCGCCCCCCCCGCCGCGCGCCGCGCGCCCGCGGCCGGACGGTCCGTCCGCCGGCTCGCCGAGCTGGAGGACGGCCGGGAGGAGATCGTCTGCACCGGCATCGTCGGCGGCGAGGCCTGGGAGGAGCTGGACCTGCCGGAGGCGGCGGTCCGCGACACCGTCGACCGGGCCCGCTTCGTCTCCCCCGCCGGCGTCGAGGTGGCCTACGAGCCCGACGGGCCGCTGGCCCGGGTGGTCGACCGGGTGGCCTTCGACGGCCGGCTGGCCGGGCGGGCCGCCCGCGCCGGCGCCGACCTGCGGCGCGGCCACGCGGCCCGCGAGGTTCGCGTGGGCGAGGAGGCCGTCGAGGTCACGGCCCGCACGCCCGAGGGCCCGGCGGTCCACCGGGCCCGGGCCCTGGTGGTGGCCACCGGCCACCAGCGCTGGCTGCACGAGGTCGCCGGCCTGGGTACCCCCGACGACTACGTCCACGGCGTCCACCTGGACGTCCCCTTCCGCGGCCTGGACGCCGCCGAGCTCTACTTCGGCCGCGAGGTGGCGCCCGGCTTCTTCGCCTGGGCGGTGCCCTACGGCGACAGGGCGCGGCTGGGGGTGCTCAGCGAGCAGGGCAGCCGGCGCTTCTTCGGGCGCTTCGTCCGCCGGCCCGCGGTCCGCGACCGGATCGACGCGCCCCTGCCCGAGGGGGGCGAGCTGCGCCGCGCGGTGAGCAGCCGGGGGATCGTCCAGGGGCCGGTCCGCCCCAGCTTCGCCGACCGCGCGCTGGCCGTGGGCGAGGCCGCCGGGCAGGTGAAGACCACCACCGCCGGCGGCATCTACTACGGGATGATCGGCGCCGAGCTGGCCGCGGAGGTGCTCG
>CAZJJO010000009.1:0-39261 GCA_964546375.1 uncultured Gemmatimonadota bacterium | reverse complement strand
CGACGCGGTGGCCGACGGCGAGGTCGTCAACCGGATGGAATACCAGGAGGCCCGCCAGTTCCTGGGTCAGGCGGCCCGTCAGCTCGAGGGCCTCCAGGAGGCCGAGCCCGCCGACGTCGGCCCGGCGGCCCTGGCCCGGCTGGACACGCTGTCGAGCCTGCTGGAGGCGAAGGCCGCGCCGGACCGCTTCCGGGCGGTGGCCGACCGGGTGACCCGGGACCTGGCCGACGGGTGGGGGGCCGTCTCCATGCCCGAGCCGCCGGAGCGCCCCTCGGCCGGCCGGGGGGGCGACATCTACCGGCGGACGTGCGCCTCCTGCCACGGGGCCGACGGCGCCGGCGACGGCCCCGAGGCCGAGGGGCTCGAGCCGCCGCCGGCGGACCTCACGGCCCCGATCCGCCGGCGCGAGGGCAACCCGGCCCGGGACTTCCAGGTGGTCAGCCTCGGCATCCCCGCCACCTCCATGGCGGCCTACGCCGACACCCTGAGCGTCCAGCAGCGCTGGGACGTGACGGCCTACGTGCAGGGGCTCCGATACGGCGCCGCCGAGGTGGCCGAGGGCAAGGCGCTGGCCCTGGGGGAGGGCGGGAGCCCGGTGGCGGGCCGCCTGCGGGAATGGGCGTCGGCCGGCGAGGCCGCCCGGCTCACCGACGCCGAGCTGGCCCGCCGCGTCCGGACGGCCTGGAACGCCCGGGTCGACACCGCCGCGGCCGACAGCCTGGGGCCCGAGGCGGCCCGGTCGGTGGTGGCCTACGTCCGGACGCTCATGGGCACCCCGGCCGAGGGCGTCCCCGAGCCCGACCGCGGGGCCGAGCTGGCGGCCAGCATCGACCGGGCCGACTCGCTGGCCGTGGCCGCCGCCGAGATGGCCGGCCGGGGCGAGCGGGAGGCGGCGGGATCGACCGCCCTCCGGGCCTACATGGCGTTCGAGGAGGTGGAGCCCACCCTCCGCGGCCGGGCGCCCGACCTGGTGGGGGAGGTGGAGGCCGCCTTCGGCGACCTCCGGGCCGCGGTCGGCCGGGACGGCGGGGGCGTGGTGCCGGCCGTCGAGCGCGTCCGGTCGGGCCTGGCCGACGCACGGGAGACGGTGGTCGAGGAAGCCACGTTCTGGAGCCTGGCGAACTGGTCGTTCTTCATCATCCTGCGCGAGGGCTTCGAGGCGATCCTGATCCTCGGCGCCATCCTGGCCTTCCTCACCAAGACGGAGAACGAGCACCGCAGGAAGGACGTCTGGGGCGGCACCGTGGCCGCCCTGCTGGCCAGCGTGGCCACCGCCTTCGCCTTCGAGCGGATCCTGGCCGCCACCCCCGCCAGCCGGGAGCTGCTGGAGGGGGGGACGATGCTGCTGGCCGTGGTGGTCCTCTTCTCGGTCAGCTACTGGCTGCTCTCCAAGGTGCAGCACCGGAAGTGGGAGCAGTACCTGCGCTCGAAGATGAAGAGCGCCCTGGGAGCGGGCAGCGGGCTGGCCCTGGCGGGGGTGGCCTTCCTGGCCGTCTACCGCGAGGGCTTCGAGACGGTGATCTTCTACGCGGCCCTGCTGACCCGGGCCGGGGGCGAGCTCACGCCGGTGATCGGCGGCTTCGTGGCGGGATGCGTGGCGCTGGTGGCCCTCTACGTGGCCATCACGCGGCTGGGGATGCGGATGCCGATGCGGCCCTTCTTCGGCGCCACCAGCGGGATCCTCTACCTGATGGCGATGGTCTTCGCCGGGAGCGGCGTCCGCGAGCTGCAGGAGGCGGGCGTGGTCGGCACGACGGCGGTGGAGTGGGCGCCCACCGTGGACCTGCTGGGCGTCTACCCGACCGTGGAGACGCTGGCCGCCCAGGGCGTGCTGGTGGCCCTGCTGCTGGTCGCCCTCTGGATCACCTTCGGACCCGGGATCGGCACCGCCCGGGCCGACGACGGCGCCTCGGCCCCCGCCGAGGGGAGCTGACCGGGCCCGACCCCCGCGGCGACGGCGTCCCCGGACACCGACCCGGGCGTCGACCCGGACGGGGCCCCCGGGCCGTCCGCCCGGCCCGTTGCCCCGGACCGCCCGGACCTCCATACTGCCGCGTCGAGACGAGTCCCTTCGCTTCCGCCCGACTCCCGGGCGCGGCGGGCGCCCCGACGCCCGGACCGGCTCCCGCGGCCGATCCGCCCGCCCTCCCGGCCACGCACCACGGACCTGATGGAGCAGACCACCGCCCAGCGCTGGATCGACGAGGTGGTCGAGGCCCTCGACCCGGCGGAGATCGACGTCCCCGGCGAGGTGGCCGGGGACTTCGCGCGCCAGCTGCTGGCCCGGGCCTCCGCCGACTTCCTGGAGCGCCGCGAGCCCTCGCGGACGGCGGAGACCGTGATCTCGCTGCTGGCCTTCGTCCAGGAGACCCCCTCCGGCGAGATCGGCGTACGGGTGCGGACCGGCGAGCGGGGCCGACGGCTGATCGTCGAGACGGTCATGCCGGACTGCTCGTTCATCGTGAACACCCTCCGGGAGTGCGTCCACGAGGAGGGCTTCAGCATCGTCCACCTCCTCCACCCGGTCCTGGTGCTGGACCGGGACGAGGAGGGTCGGCTGACCGGGATCGGGGGGCGTGACGCCGAGGGCGAGCGGACCTCGGTGGTCCACCTGGTCCTGGAGGACGAGCCCGACGCGGCCGCCGCCGAGCGGCTGGAGGACGAGGTCGGCCGGCGGCTCGAGCTGGTGCGCCGTGCCACCGGCGACTTCCAGCCCATGCTCCGGAAGTGCGGGGAGATCATCGGCGACCTGGAGCGCGAGAAGGAGCGGATCCCCTGGCGGGCGGCCGAGCTGGAGGAGATCCGCGACTTCCTCGAATGGCTGCGGGACGACTCCTTCGTCTTCCTGGGCTACCGGTCCTACGACCTCCGGACCGACGAGGAGGACCGCCGGTTCATCGAGGTCGAGGAGGGCTCCGGGCTGGGCATCCTCCGCGACGAGGATCGGTCGCGCTACGCCGAGCCCCGCCCGCTGGACGAGCTGCCCTCCAACCTCCGGGCCCGGGTGCTGGGCGGCCCCCTGCTGATCATCTCCAAGACCAACGCCCAGTCGCCCGTCCACCGGCGGGCCCGGATGGACTACCTGGGGATCAAGAAGCTGGGCCCCGACGGCGAGGTGGAGGGGGAGCGCCGGTTCCTCGGCCTCTTCACCGCGAAGGCCTACGCCCAGGACGCCTCCACCATCCCGATCCTCCGCCGCAAGCTGAGGGAGATCCTGGAGGCCGAGCAGGTGCCGCGGGGATCGCACGACTACAACCAGATCCTCCAGATCTTCAACAGCATGCCCAAGGAGGAGCTGTTCCTGGCCTCGGTGCCGGAGCTGCTCCGGGTCATCAGCGCGGTGATGGAGACGGAGGACGCCGACGAGGTGCGCGTGATCCCGCGCTCCGACCCGCTGGCGCGGGGGATCAACGTGGTGGTGATGCTCCCGCGGGACCGCTTCTCGGAGGAGGTCCGGCGGAAGATCCAGCGCGAGCTGCTGGAGGTCTACGAGGCGGAGCTGCTCAACTACCACCTGACCATGAACGGGGGCGACCAGGCCCGCCTCCACTTCTACCTCGCCTCCGACCGGGAGGAGGTCGACGAGGTGGACGTGGCGGCCCTGGAGGAGGAGGTGCGGTCGTCGGTGCGGAGCTGGGAGGAGCGCCTCTCCGACGCCCTCCACCGCAGCCACGGCCCCGAGCGGGCGGACCGGCTGGACCGGCGCCGGGACGAGTTCTCCACCGAGTACAAGGCCACCATCGACGTCGACACGGCGGTGGACGACCTCTCGCGGCTCGAGCGCCTGGAGCAGACGGGCCTCCAGCAGCTCGCGCTGGAGCCGGTGGACCCGGACCGCCCCGAGGCCACGCTGCTGAAGGTGTTCGCCCCGCGGGGCATGTACGTGCTGAGCGACCTGATGCCCACGCTGGAGAACCTGGGGCTCCGGGTGATCGAGGCCGACAAGTACGACATGGGGGGACAGGGCGCGGGCGCGACGCCGACGATCCACACCTTCGAGGTGGAGACGCCGGCGGAGTGGGGCCTCGACCGGCGCGAGGCCGAGCCCCGCCTGGCCGAGCTGCTCCGGGCCGTCCACCGCCGCGAGGCCACCGACGACCGTCTCAACTCGCTGATCCTCTCGGCGGGGCTGACCTGGCGGCAGGTGGCCCTGCTGCGGGCCTACGCGGGCTACGCGTTCCGCATCGGGGCGGTGGCCAGCCGGGCCGGGGTGCGGACGCCGCTCGCCTCGCATCCACGGGTCTCGCGCCTGCTGTTCGAGATCTTCGAGGCCCGCCACGACCCCGGGGTCGAGGACGGGCGCGACGCCCGGGTGGCGCGGCTGGTCCGACGCTACCACGAGCGCCTGGACGCGGTGCGCAGCATCGAGCACGACCGCACGTTCCGGCGCCTGCTCGACCTGGTCCGGGCCACCACCCGGACGAACTTCCACCAGGCCCGGGTCCGGGAGCGGGACGGCGGGGTGGTGGCGCTGAAGTTCGACTGCCGCGAGGTGGAGATGATGCCCCGCCCCCGTCCCCGCTACGAGATCTACGTCAGCGGGGCCCGCACCGAGGGAGCCCACCTCCGGATGGGGGCCGTGGCCCGCGGGGGGATCCGCTGGAGCGACCGCAGCGAGGACTTCCGGGTGGAGGTGCTCGGGCTGGCCAAGACCCAGCAGGTCAAGAACAGCGTCATCGTCCCGGACGGCGCCAAGGGGGCGTTCGTGGTCCGGGAGCCGCCGGCCGACGACGGCGAGCTGCGGCGGGCGGGCGTGGCGAGCTACAAGGAGTTCATCCGGGGCCTCCTCGACCTGACCGACAACATCGAGGCGGGAGAGGTCGTCCATCCGCCGGAGACGGTGGTGCGGGACGGGGAGGACCCCTACCTGGTGGTGGCCGCCGACAAGGGGACGGCCGAGCTGTCGGACACGGCCAACGAGCTGGCGGCCGAGTACGGGTTCTGGCTGGGGGACGCCTTCGCGTCGGGCGGGTCCCGGGGCTACGACCACAAGGAGCTGGGGATCACGGCCCGGGGCGCCTGGGAGTGCGTCCGGCGCCACTTCGGCGAGATGGGCAAGGACGTCGCCGAGGAGACCTTCACGGTAGCGGGCATCGGCGACATGAGCGGCGACGTCTTCGGCAACGGGATGCTCCTGAGCCGCAACATCCGCCTGGTGGCCGCCTTCGACCACCGCCACGTCTTCCTGGATCCGGACCCGGACCCCGAGGCCTCCTACCGGGAGCGGGAGCGGCTCTTCGAGATGGACCGCTCCACCTGGCGGGACTACGACGGGGACGCGATCAGCGAGGGCGGCGGGGTGTGGGACCGGGACGCCAAGGAGATCGAGCTGCCGCCCGAGGCCCGCGACCTCCTGGGCGTGCAGACGGAGGTGATGAACGGCGAGGCGGTGGTCCGGGCCATCCTGGGGGCCGACGTCGACCTGCTGTGGAACGGCGGGATCGGGACCTACGTGAAGGCCTCGGACGAGAGCCACGGCGAGGTGGGCGACCCCCAGAACGACGGGGTGCGGGTCGACGCCTCCGACCTGCGGGCCAGCGTGGTGGGGGAGGGCGGCAACCTGGGCTTCACCCAGCGCGGTCGCGTCGAGTACGCCCTGGGGGGCGGCCGCATCAACACCGACGCGCTGGACAACTCGGCCGGCGTCGACATGTCGGACCACGAGGTGAACCTGAAGATCCTCCTGGACGCTGAGGTGCGGGAGGGGGCGCTGGACCGTGAGGGCCGGGACCGGCTGCTGGACGAGGTGACGGAGGAGGTCGCCGGGCGGGTCCTCTCCAACAACCACGACCAGAGCCTCGCGGTCAGCCTGGACCAGCGCCGGGTGCGGGAGATCCCGGCCGAGTTCCGGGACGCCCTGGTGCGCCTCGAGCGCGACGGTCTGCTGGACCGGAACCTCGAGGACCTGCCGACCACCGAGGAGCTGGTGGAGCGCCAGGAGGAGGGCCTGGAGCTGACCCGGCCCGAGCTGGCGATCCTGCTCTCCTACTCCAAGCTGCACCTGAAGGAGCGCATCCGGGCCTCGGAGCTGACCGGCGACCCGGCGCTGGTGTCGCTGCTGCGGGAGTACTTCCCGGAGCCGGTGGTGGAGGCGGTGGAGGAAGGGCGGCTGGAGGAGCACCCCCTGCGCGAGCGGATCGTGGCCACCGAGCTGACCAACCGGTTCGTGGACCGGATGGGCGCCACCTGCCACCTGGAGCTCATGCGGGAGACCGGGCGGAGCGCCGCGCGGGTCGTCCGGGCCTGGTACTGCGCCGCCCGCCTGGCCGGGGCCGAGGGGACCTACCGGCGGCTCCGGACGGCGGAGGGGGAGGTGCCCGCCGGCGTCCAGCTGCAGTGGCACCTCCGGGTCTCGCGCTCCCTGGAGCGGGCCGCCCGCTGGCTGCTGACCCACGGCGACGCCGATCGCAGCCTCCGCGAGGCCGTGGCCCGCTACGAGACGCCGGTGACCCGGCTGCGGCAGGACCTCCCGAACCTGCTGACCGGCGAACGGCGGGAAGAGCTGGATCGGCTGCGGTCGCTCCACGAGACCGACGGGCTCGGAGGGGGGCTGGCGGCCGACCTCGCGAGCCTGGAGTACCTGGACGGCCTCCTGCCCGTGGCCGAGCTGGCCCGCCGCCACGACGTCGGCGCCGACGTGGTGGGCGAGGTCTACTTCGGCCTCACCGAGCTGGTCGACTTCTCCTGGCTGCAGTCGGCCCTGGACCGGGCCTCGGGCGAGGACCTGTGGCAGCAGCGCGCCGGCCGGACGCTGTCGCTGGAGCTCGAGACCGCCCGGGCCCGGATGGCGGCGAGGATCGTCCGCGACGTGCACGCCCCGCAGGACGTCGAGCGGGCCTTCGACGAGTACCGCCGGGACCACCGCAAGGAGCTGGATCGGGTGGGGCAGGTGCTGGACGAGGTGAAGGCCGCCGAGCACCCCAGCCTCTCCTCGCTGATGGTGGCCGTCCACGCGGTGCGCGGTCACGCCGCCGGCGGGGAGGCCGGTCCGGTCTAGGAGGACCGGCCGGCGCGCGCCCCTCTGGCGCCGGGCCTCCCCCTGCCGGGGACTCCCTCAGTAGGTGGCCAGGTAGTTCTCCATCTCCCAGTCGGTGACCTGGGCGACGTACTCGCTCCACTCCTTGCGCTTGGCGTCGGCGAAGTGCGACAGGACGTGGTCGCCCAGGGCGTCCTGCATCACCGGGTCGGCCACCAGCTCCTCGACGGCCTCGCCCAGGTTCCGGGGCAGGGTGTCGATGCCCAGCTCCGCCCGCTCGGCCTCGTCCAGCTCCCAGACGTTGGTCTCCACCGAGGGGCCGGGGTCGATCCGGTTGCGGACGCCGTCCAGCCCGGCGGCCAGCTGGACGGCCAGGGCCAGGTACGGGTTGCAGGAGGGGTCGGGCATCCGGAACTCCACGCGGGTGCCGACGCCGCGCCGCTCCGGGACCCGGATCAGGGGCGAGCGGTTGCGCCGCGACCAGGCGATGTTCACCGGCGCCTCGTAGCCCGGCACGAGCCGCTTGTAGCTGTTGACCAGCGGGTTGGTCACGGCCGCCAGCGACCGTGCGTGCTCCTTGAGGCCGCCGATGTACCAGCGCATCACGTCCGAGAGCTCGTACTCGCCCTCGGGGTCGTGGAAGGCGTTCTCGCCGTCCCGGAACAGCGACTGGTGGGTGTGCATGCCCGACCCGTTCCGGGCCTCGATGGGCTTGGGCATGAACGTGGCGTGGAGGTCGTGGGCCATGGCCGCGTTCCGGACGATGAAGCGGAAGGTGGCCAGGTTGTCGGCCGTGGTCAGCGCGTCGGCGTACTTGAAGTCGATCTCGTGCTGGCCCGGGGCCACCTCGTGGTGGGCCGCCTCCACCTCGAAGCCCATCGCCTCCAGGTCGTTGACGATCATCCGCCGCGTCTTCTCCCCCAGGTCCACCGGCGTGAGGTCGAAGTAGCCCCCCCGGTCGTGGGTCTCCGTGGTGGGGCGGCCGTCGTCGTCGCGGTGGAAGAGGAAGAACTCCGCCTCCACGCCGGCGTTCATCACGTAGCCCATCTCGGCGGCCTCGCCGACGACCCGCTTCAGCGCCCGACGGGGGTCGCCCTCGAACGGGCTCCCGTCGGGGTTCTTGACGTCGCAGATCAGCCGGGCGACCCGCGCGTCCGGGTTGCCCCAGGGAAAGACCCGGAAGGTGGAGAGGTCCGGCTCGAGGAGCATGTCGCTCTCCTCGATCCGGACGAAGCCCTCGATGGAGGAGCCGTCGAACAGGATGTCGCCGTCCAGCGCCTTGCCGAACTGGGACGCCGGCACCTCGACGTTCTTGGTGTGGCCGAGGATGTCGGTGAAGGTGAGGCGCAGGAAGCGCACGTCCAGGGCGCGGCACAGCTCCAGGATCTCCTCCGGCTCGGGATGCTCGCCCAGCTCCCGGCCGTAGCGGCCGAACTGCGTCTCCTCGTCGTGCTCGGCGGGCGCGGCGAACAGCGTGTCCGGCGTCATCGATGGGCTTCCGGCTGGAGGGAAGGAGTCGAGGGCGAGGGCCGGCGACGTCGCCGGCCGACCGCGCCCAAGATCAACCAGAACTGCTACAATGTCAAGTGTTCGGGCGTAAACAGAACGCTACGAGCATATATAAGGAAACTATACGTATATATAAGCGTTTTAAGGTGAGATAATCGCTCAAACGTGTATATCACTTTCCGCCGCGGGCCGCGGGCGGCGTCGCCCCGGCCCTCCCGTGGCCGGGGGGCTGGCCCCCCGTTACCTTCCTGCCCGGCGGTCGCCCCCGGCGGCCCGCCGACGACCCGCCCGGAAGGTCCCTCGTCCCGCACCGAGCCATGCCCCCGGAACCCGCCCCCGACCAGGACGCGGCCCCGCCCGGCGACGGGGACGGGAGCCCCGGCTCCCTCCGGTTCCAGCTCCTGGTCGGGCTGGGCCTGCTCATGGCGGGGGCGGTGCTGGCCGTGGCCGCCGCCGGCCTGGTCTGGATGCCCGAGGGCCCCACGCCGCGCCAGATCGTCGTCGGGCTGGGCGGGCTGCTCCTGGTCGACGTGGCGGTCCTCCTGCTGTTCGGGGACTACATGCTGCGCAGCCTGGTCGTCCGCCCGGTCCGCCGGATGGCCGAGCGGGCCGAGCGGATCGCCGACGGCGAGCACGAGGTGCGGCTGGAGCCCCGGGGCTCCAGCGAGCTTCGGCGGCTCGCGGCCAGCGTCAACCGGATGGCCGACCGCCTCATCCGGAACCAGCGGGCCCTGGAGGAGAACGTCCGTTCGCTGGATGAGGCCAACCGGGCGCTGACCGAGGCGAAGAACGAGCTGGTGCGGGCCGAGAAGATGGCCACGGTCGGCCGGCTGGCCGCCGGCGTGGCCCACGAGGTGGGCAACCCCCTGAACGCGATCATGGGCTACCTGGAGATCGCGCGCCGGCGGGGGGCGGACGGGCGGCAGGCCGGCGACCCGACGGCGGACGATCCGGCGGCCGCGGACGGCGGAGGGGAGGCCGGAGCGGAGGCGGAGACGGCCGAGTGGGTGGAGGGCATCGAGCACGAGGCCCGCCGCATCGACCGCATCGTCCGGGGCCTGCTCGAGTACGCCCGTCCCCGGGAGGGCGAGGCGTCGGCCGTCCGACCCGGGGAGGTGGTCGACCGCACCGTGGAGCTGCTGGCGGCCCAGGGACGGCTGAAGGGCAAGGAGGTCGAGGTGGAGGTGGAGGAGGACGTGCCGGAGATCGTGGCCGATCCCCACCAGCTCCAGCAGGTGCTCGTCAACCTCCTGCTGAACGCGTGCGACGCCGTGGAGGAGGCCGGCTCCCCCGGGCGCATCCGGGTGGAGGTGACCCGGGAGGCGGCCCCGGAGGTGCCGCCGGTCGGTCGCCCTCCGCGGCGCGAGGACGATCCCGAGGCGGTGGACTTCTCGCACGCGCGACGGCTGGAGGCGGCGGCCGCGGGGGTGCCCGAGCCCCGCTTCGAGGCCGGCGACGAGGTGGTGGCGGTCCGGGTCCTGGACGACGGGACGGGCCTCGAGGAGGGCGAGGCCCACCAGCTCTTCGATCCCTTCTACAGCACCAAGGAGCCCGGCCGGGGCACCGGCCTGGGGCTCGCCGTGTCGGCGCGGCTGGTGGACGGGATGGGCGGCACGATCCGGGCGGACGACCGCCCCGAGGGGGGCGCCGTCTTCACCGTCCTGCTGCCCCGGGCTCCGGAGGAGGAGGCGACGTGAAGGTCCTGGTGATCGACGACGACGAGGGGGCGCGGCGCACCGTCTCCCTCCTGCTGGAGGACGAGGACTACGAGGTCCTGACCGCGTCCGGCGGCGAGGAGGGCCTGGAGGCGGCCCGCGAGGAGGCGCCGGACCTGATCCTGTGCGACGTCCGGATGCCCGGCATGGACGGGATGGAGTTCCTCCGCACCTACCGGGAGGAGGGCGGTCGGGCCCTGGTGATCATGATGACCGCCTACGGCAGCCACGAGCTGGCGGTGGAGGCGATGCAGGAGGGGGCCTACGACTACGTCGGCAAGCCCTTCTCCGGCGACGAGCTGCTGCTGGTGCTGAGGAAGGCCGAGGAGCGCGAGAACCTCCGCCGGGAGGTGGACCGCCTGCGGCGCGAGGTCGACCCCGAGCGCCGGCACCCCGAGATCGTGGCCCGCAGCGAGGTGATGAAGCAGGCCATCGACCTGGCCGACCGGGTGGCGCCCCATCCCTCCACCGTGCTGATCAGCGGCGAGAGCGGGACCGGCAAGGAGCTGTTCGCCCGCCTGATCCACCGGAACTCGCAGCGCCGCGACGCCAGCTTCGTCCCCGTCAACTGCGGGGCCATCCCCGAGAACCTCCTGGAGTCGGAGCTGTTCGGCCACACGAAGGGGTCCTTCACCGGGGCGGACTCGGACCGGGCGGGCCTGTTCGAGGAGGCCGACGGCGGCACCCTCTTCCTGGACGAGATCGGCGAGCTGCCGCAGCAGCTCCAGGTCAAGCTGCTCCGCGCCCTCCAGGAGGGGGAGATCCGGCGGGTCGGCGCCTCGACCGAGCGCGACGTGGACGTGCGGGTGCTGGCCGCCACCGCCCGGGACCTGGAGGCGGACGTCGAGGCGGGGGACTTCCGCTCGGACCTCTACTATCGGATCAACGTCGTCAAGATCCACCTCCCGCCGCTGCGGCACCGACGGGAGGACATCCCCCTGCTGGCCCGGCACTTCCTGGAGGACCACAACCGCGAGCTGGACCTCCGCTTCGAGGAGTTCGATCCCGAGGCCATGGAGCGGATGATGGAGTACCCCTGGCCCGGCAACGTCCGGGAGCTGGAGAATGCCGTCGAGCGGGCCATGGTCCTCTCCGAGCCCCCCACCGTCCAGCTCCAGGGCCTCCCCGAGGCCGTCCGCGACCCCGCCGCCGTCAGCACCCCCGCCCCGGAGCAGCTTCCCGCCGACGAGCTGTCCGTGAAGAAGCGGACCGCCGAGCTGGAGCGCCGCCTCATCGCCCGCGCGCTCGAGATCACCGAGGGCAACAAGACCGAGGCGGCCGAGCTGCTCGACCTGAGCTACCGGGCGCTGCTCTACAAGATCAAGGACTACAACCTCGACGAGTGACGAGATCGGCGCATCTCGGCGTCGCGCTTTCTCGCCCCTCCTCGACGTACGTTCTCAGTACGCCTCCGTCGGGGCTCGTCGCGCTTCTTGACCTGCATCCGATCTCGTCCCTCGTCGTGTCGGGCTGACGCCGCATCTCTTCGTTTCCCTCGTCGCCGCTCCCTGCGACGTACGTTCTCGGTACGCCTCGGTCGCGGCTCCTCGGGGGCCTCGACCTGCGGCGCCCCGGCTCGCTCATCGGGGGCTGACGCCTCCGTCGGGGCCCGTCGCGCTCCTCGGCCTGTCTCCGATCTCGTCCCCCGTCGCGTCGGGCTGACGCGCGCCCGGTGGTTGACAGGGCACGTCGGGACCCGTATTCGTCGGTGCCCATGCATCGAGACGGGCGCGTCTATCGGTACGGTCGCCACGCCTGTGTCGGAGCCCCTCTGGGCGCCGGGGAGGAGGCCGTGCGCGGCTAGGACGCGTCGGAGCACAGCACGGACGCCTTCCCGAGCCCCCGAGCCGACCGGGGGCTTTTCGTATGGCCCCCTCGCCCCCGGGAGCGCCGGGAGGGGTCCGGCCGCTCCGTCCTCCGAGCGCCCAGCACCCGAGAGGAGAGCCTCATGATCGCGATCCGAGGCGCCATCCGCGTCGAGCGCAACGACCGGGACGTGATCTTCCGCGAGACCCAGCGGCTGCTTCGGGAGATCCGGAGCCGGAACGACCTGGCGGAGGAGCAGGTGATCTCGGTCTTCTTCACCATGACCCCGGACCTCAACGCCGACTTCCCCGCCTACGCGGCCCGCGAGATGGGGTGGACGGACACGGCCATGCTCGGGGCGCAGGAGACGGCCGTCCCCGGGGCCCTGGACGGGGTCATCCGGGTCCTGATCCACGCCGACGTCCCCGGCCCGCCCCGCCACGTCTACCTGGGCGAGGCGGCCTCGATGCGGCCCGACCTGGCCGAGGAGGGGGACGTGGACCGGCTGGAGCCGGCGCCGGGGCTGGAGCCGCCGCGCTACGGCTCGCTGCTGGTGGTGGGCCTCGGCCTGATCGGGGGCTCGGCGGCCCTGTCGCTCCGGCGGCGGGGCCTGTTCGAGGAGGTCCTGGGCCACGACGTGGACGAGGAGGCCGTCGAGCAGGCGTGGCGCGCCGGCGCCATCTCCGAGCGGGTCGGCTCGCTGGAGCGGGCCCTGAGCTGGGCGGACGTGGTCCTGCTGGCCGTGCCGGTGGACGACATGCTCGCCTGGCTCGACCGCTGGGGCGGGCGGCTCGAGCGCGGCACCGTGGTGCTGGACGTGGGCAGCACCAAGAGCGAGGTGATCCGCGCGATGGACCGTCTTCCCGAGGGGGTCCAGGCGGTCGGAGCCCACCCGATGGCCGGCTCCGAGGAGAGCGGGATGGGGGCCGCCCGCCCGGACCTCTTCTACGGGGCGCGGTGGGCGCTGATCGAGACCGATCGGACGGAGAGCCGCGCCCGGGAGGTGGCCGAGGCGGTGGTGGACGCCGTGGGCGCCCGCCCCTTCTGGACCCGGCCCGCCGACCACGACCTCGCCACCGCGGCCACCAGCCACCTGCCCTACCTCCTGGCGGCCGCCCTGACCCGGCACCTGGGCGAGCGGGACGAGGAGGTCCCGATCCGCGAGCTGATGGGGCCCAGCGCCAAGGACCTGACGCGGCTGGCGGGGAGCGACCCGTCGGTCATGGCGGGGATCCTGGCGACGAACTGGCCCGCCGTCCGTCGGGAGGCCAGGGGCCTGCTCCGGCGCCTGGACCGGCTGGTGGGGGAGCTGGAGGAGCGGTGGTCGTCGGTGGAGGACGAGGAGGGGCGGGTCCGGGCCGACCGGCTCCGCGCGCTGCTGGAGGAGATCCACGAGAGCCGGAGGCGGCTCCTCGCCTCGGAGGTGGTCGAGGGCGACGCCGAGCGGTGATCCCCCGGCGCCCGTCCGTCCCGCCGGTCCCGGCCGGCCGGGTCGGGACCGGCCTCAGGCCTCCGAGCGGTGGTCCAGCGTCGTGGCGCTCCGGTGCTCCTCCGGGGCGATGGACTTGACCGCCACCGACTTGGCCGGGACGCCGACGTTGACGTGATAGGGCCGGACGTCCTTGGTGGCGACGGCCCGGGCCCCCACCATCCCCTGCTCGCCCACGTGCACGCCCGCCAGCACCACGGCCCCGTAGGTGACCCGTACGTGGTCCTCCAGGACGGTCTTCGCGTTGTGGACGTCCATGATGTCGTCGATGGAGTGCGTGTGGCTGAAGACCGAGGCGTAGTCGGAGATCGAGACGTTGTCGCCGATCTCGATCCCGCCCCGGTCGTCCAGCAGGACGTTCCGGTGGACCACCACGTCGTCGCCGACGACCAGGTTGTAGCCGAAGGAGACCTCGACGAAGTGGAAGCACTTGAAGTTCTCGCCCACGCTGCGGAAGACGTGGGGGGCCAGGATCCGCCGGAGCTTCACGCCGAGGTGGACGTTCCCGCCCAGCGGCGAGCGGTCGAACATCTGCCACAGCCAGATGACCGGCTTGCGGGGGTAGTAGCGCTCCTCGTCGAGCTCGTCGTAGTACTCGGGCTCCAGCGTGACGCTCCGGGGGTCCAGGTTGGCCAGGGCGGCGCGGGTCGGCGCCGGCAGGCGGCTCTCGTCCACGTCGGGGTCGATCTGCGGGTAGTGGAGCCCCCGGAGCGTCTCGCGACACAGCTCGTTGCGGTCCACGTCGGGGTCGGCCAGCCGCTCCTCCAGCTCGGCCAGCCACTCGTCGTAGATCTCCCGGGCCGGGGTTTCCGGGGCGATGTCCCGGTAGGGGCGGTGGACCATCGGCTGCGCTCCCATCTTCCTCGCTGGTGGCAGGATCCCGCTCGAACGCCGATGCCACGTACACCGCCGTGGCGGACCGGTGCCGGGCGCCGAACCCGGGGTCGGAGGCCGGCGCGCCGCCACGGGTTGACAGCCGCGGGGAAGGGGAATAGCCTGCTGGGCACTGATTGAGAATGAGTTTCAATCTCATACAATCGAGAATCGTTATCGGTGACGCCGTCCGGGTCCCCGGCGGGAGCGGACGGCGTCCCGAGGCGGAAAGGAGGACGCCCCCGACGATGCGGATCATGGTTCGATGGACGCTGTCCGCCGCGCTGGCGCTGGGCCTCGGGCTCGCGGCCGCGGCGCCGGCTACGGCACAGGAGCAGGAGACGGACACCGAGGAGCGGATCGAGCGGCTCGAGGAGCGGGTCGAGGAGCTCCGGGAGCGGATCGAGGCCGCCGACACGACCGAGCTGGCGGAGCTCCGCCGGCAGCTCGAGGCGGTGACGCGGCAGATGGAGCAGATGCAGCTCGGCACCGAGGTGGTCCGGGCCGATACAAGCATGTACGGCCTGGCGCCGGCCGCCTCGAAGATCTACCGGACCGAGCAGGGCGTCTCGGTGGGCGGCTACGGCGAGGTCCTCTACGAGAACTTCGCCGCCGAGCGGGAGGACGGCACCGCGGCCGCGGCCAACGACCAGCTCGACGCCCTCCGGGCCATCGTCTACGTGGGCTACAAGTTCAGCGACAAGCTGCTCTTCAACTCCGAGATCGAGGTGGAGCACGGCTCCACCAGCAGCGGCGTCGGCTCGGTGTCGATCGAGTTCGCCTACCTGGACTATCGGCTCTCCGACGACTTCGGCTTCCGGGCCGGCATGGTGCTGCCGCCCATGGGCTTCCTGAACGAGATCCACGAGCCGCCCACGTTCCTGGGGACCGAGCGCCCGGCCACCGAGAGCGCGATCATCCCCAGCACCTGGCGGGCCAACGGGATCGGCTTCTTCGGCAGCGCCGGTGACTTCGAGTACCGGGCCTACGCCATCAACAGCTTCGACGCCGTGGGCGGAGGGTCCTCGCCGGCGAGCGGCTTCAGCGCCTCGGGGATCCGCGGCGGCCGGCAGAAGGGCGCCAAGGCCGTGGCCGAGGACATCGCCGGCGTCGGCCGCCTGGACTGGAAGGGCGTGCCGGGGCTGACCCTGGGCAGCTCGGTCTTCCTGGGCGAGACCGCCCAGAACCGGCCGGCGCCGGGCGGCGCTTCCGGCGAGACCATCGGCGGGCGCACCCTGATCTGGGAGGGCCACGGGCAGTACAAGGCGAAGGGCTTCGACCTGCGGGCCCTCTACGCCACGGCCGACGTCGAGGACGTGGCCCAGCTCAACGCGGCCCGCGGGCTCACCGGCGCCGCCTCCATCGGCGAGAGCATGTCGGGCGGATACGTGCAGGCGGGCTACGACCTGCTCCGCGGCGCCGACACCGAGCACCAGCTCCTGCCCTACGTCCGGCTGGAGTCGCTGAACACCCAGGACGAGGTGCCCGCGGGGTTCTCGGCGAACCCGGCCACCGACCGCTCCATCGTCTCGCTGGGCGCCGCCTGGAAGCCGGTGCCGGGCGCCATCCTGAAGGCCGACTACCAGGTCCACTCCAACGAGGCGGACACGGCCGTGGACCAGTTCAACGTGGCCGTGGGCTGGCTGTTCTGACCGTCCCTCTCTCCTGCGACCGCCCACGCCTCCTGCTGACGGCGGCCCTGGCGGCGGCCCTCCTGGGGGCCGCCCCGGCCGCCGGGGCGGCCCAGGACGGGCGGGCCGTCAGCCAGCAGGAGGCCCTGGAGCGGGCGTTCCCGGACGCGGCGTCCGTCGAGCGCCGGACGGCGTACCTGGACTCGGCGGACCTCGCGCGGGCCCGAGATCTCGCCGGCTCGTCGGCGGAGGTCGAGCAGTCGGTGGTCACCCACTACGTCGCCACCCGGGGCGACTCGGCGCTGGGCGTGGCGTACTTCGACGCCCACCGGGTCCGGACCCTCCCCGAGGTGCTGATGATCGTGGTGACGCCGGACCGCCGCGTCGACCGGGTGGAGGTGCTCAAGTTCGCCGAGCCCCCCGACTACCGCCCGCCGGAGGAGTGGCTCGAGGCGTTCCGGGGCCGGGAGCTGTCGCCGTCGCTGGCTCGCGGCCGGGACATCGTCAACGTCACCGGCGCCACGCTCACCTCCCGGGCGGTGACCCGGGCGGTCCGCCGCACGCTGGCCCTGCACCGGGTCATCGAGCCCCTGGGACGGTCCGGGTCGTCGGAGGCCCCGGGCCCGGACGGGGCCGACGGTGAGGGGGCCCGATGAGCCGGTTCGAGAAGTGGTCGGTCTGGAGCACCTCGGCCCTGACGGTGCTCACGGGGGTCGGCTACTTCGTCACCAAGTACCTGCTCTCCTCGCCGGACCCCTACGCGGTGGTGAACCACCCGGCCCAGCCCTGGTTCCTGAAGGCCCACGTGCTGGTCTCGCCGCTCCTCCTCTTCGCGCTCGGCACCATCGCCGTCCGTCACGTCTGGGAGCACTACGTGGCCGGGGTGCAGGTGAGCCGGCGCAGCGCGCTCCTGACGGCCCTGGCCGTCGTCCCGATGGTGATCACCGGGTACCTGATCCAGGTCCTGACGGGGGAGGGATGGATCCGGGCCATGGCCATCTCCCACATCGTCTTCGGAGGCCTCTACGGGGTGGGGCTGGCGGTGCACACCTGGATCATCCGGCGCAGGAACGGCGACGCGGTGAAGCGCGCCGGTACCCGCGCCTCGGCCCCTGACCGGCGGGACGGGGGCGGGGATCGGCGCGGGGGAGGGGCCGGGACGGGGCCGCCCGGGCCGTGACGGGGGCGGCGGGCCCGGGACGGTCGGGTCCCGGGGCGTCGGGGCCGGAGAGGGTCGCTCCGCCCGGCGGCGGGCGGCCGGCCGCGCGGGCCGCCGCCGTGGCCGTGCTGGCGGCCCTGGCCCTGTGTCATCCCGCCGGCGTGGCCGACCGGGCGGCGGCCGGGTCGGGGACGTCGTCCGCGGCCGGGGCCGACGCCGACCGGCTGGTGCGCCTCGAGCGGGGCTGGCCGGTCATGGGGACCCTGCTCCGCGTCTCGGCGGCCGCCCCCGACAGCGCCGCGGCGCGCCGTGCCCTCCGGACCGCCCGCGCCCGCGTCTTCCGGGTGGACAGCCTGATGAGCACCTACCGGTCCGACTCGGACCTGTCGCGGATCGCCGACGCCGCCGGCTCGGGCCGCTGGGTGGAGGTCTCGGCCTCCACCGCCCGGGTGCTGGAGGCGGCCCGGGCCTGGGCCCGCGCCAGCGGCGGCGCCTTCGACCCCACCGCCGGCCCGCTGGCCGACGCGTGGGGCTTCCACGGCGAGGATCCCGGGATGCCGGCCCCGCGGCGGGCCGACTCGGCGGCGCGGCTGGTGGGCTGGCGGCAGGTCGAGTACGACCCGGCCGGCCCGCGGATCCGTCTGCCGAGGGCCGGGATGCGGCTGGACTTCGGCGGCATCGCCAAGGGCTGGGCGCTGGACCGCGCGGTGGAGGCGATGCGCGAGGCGGGCGCGGTCGGAGGGACGGTCGACCTGGGCGGAAACGTCAGCGCCTTCGGCCGGCCGCCCCCTCGCCACGACCGGTGGCGGCTGGGCGTGGCCCATCCCCGCCGGGACGACCGGCTGGCCGGCGTCCTGGCGGTGGATTCGGGCTCGGTGGCGACGTCCGGCGACAGCGAGCAGTTCTTCGTCCACCGCGGGAAGCGCTACGCCCACGTCATGGACCCCCGCACCGGCCGGCCCGCCCGCGGGGTGATGCAGGTGACGGTGATCGCCGACCGGGCGGTGGACGCCGACGCCCTGGCCACCGCCCTCTTCGTGCTGGGCCCGGAGGAGGGGCGCTTCCTGCTGGCGAGCGCGACGGCGCGCCGCCGGGCGCCCCGGGCGACGGCGGTCTGGTTGCTCGACCCCGGGGCCGACACCGGGCCGGGCCGGGAGGAGATCGTCTGCGCCGGCCCCCGGGCCCCGGACGTCGAGCTGTGGCCGGAGCCGGAGGAGGCGGCCGGGCCGGCCGCCGGGCCCGACACGCTGCCGGGGGGATGCCGCGTGGCCCCGCCCGCCGGCCGGGAATGAAACTTTCCGCGCCCGGGCACGAACGGTAAGATGAGGGGGACGGGAGCGCCGACCGGTTGCGCGCCCGCGTTCCCGCCCGCGAGCGGCCGGCAGCGACGGAGGAGCGCCATGAACGAGATCCTGAAGAAGCGCATCTGGCGGAAGCTGGACGGCCTCTCCGACGAGCGGGGCTACCAGATCCTGGACTACATCCGCTTCCTCGAGCAGCGGTACGCCGACGCGCCGTCCGAGGCCGAGGGCTTCCGACGGTTCGCCGAGCTGTTGCAGGACGAGATGCGCAGCCGGCGGGTGCCCGCCCGGGCGCTGAAGGAGACGATGCGGGTCGTGGGCGGCGCCGACCGGGTCCTGGGGGCCGTCCGCGAGGCCGCGGGCGAGTTCCTGGCCGAGCTGGAGGAGGGCGCCTCCCGACCCGAGCCGGCGCCCCGTGATCCGAAAGATCCGCCGCGCCGGCGGGAGGTCGTGATCGAGTGAGCGACGACGCCCCCGGCCCCCCGCCCGCGGCCGCCGACGACCCGACCGGGCCGGAGGAGCGCCGGTCCGGCCTCGGCCGGCTGATGGCGCTGGTCCGGGGCCTGCCTTCGTTCGGCAAGCTGCTGTTCCGGATGCTGGGCGACCGCCGGGTCTCCCTGCTGGACCGGGCCGTGTTCGGGGGCACGCTGGTGTACCTGTTCGTTCCCGTCGACCTGGTGCCCGACTGGATCCCCGGGCTGGGCCAGCTCGACGACCTGCTGCTGGTCCTGGTGGCCCTGGATCGCCTCCTCTATCGCACCGACGCGGCGATCCTGCTGGAGCACTGGGACGGCGACCCCGAGCTGCTGCTGGACGTGCGGGACGCGCTCGACCGGTCGGTCGAGGCCCTGCCGGGCTGGATGCGGGGGCTCCTGCGGGCCGGCTGACCCGCCCTCTCCTCCCCAGCGCCCCCCCGCTCGGCCCGGGCGCCCCGCGCCTTGCCCGCCCCCTTCGGGGGGCCTAGCTTCCCGACCGGACGCTCCGCGCACCGCCGCACGGGTGACGGGCGCCGCCTCCGGGGCGGCGCCCCGGCCGCGTGCGGTTTTTTGCTACCGGTGCCGCCCGCCCCCTCTGGATCCGGAAGGCGCCCGATCCCATGACCCGTCAGCCCCACAGCGAGCCTCCGATCTCCGAAGGCCTCACCTTCGACGACGTCCTCCTGGTCCCCCGCCACTCGGAGGTCCATCCCCGGGAGGTCGACACCGGCGCCTCCTTCACCCGCGGCCTCGACCTGGCGGTGCCGCTGGTGTCGGCGGCCATGGACACGGTCACCGAGCACGAGATGGCCATCCACCTGGCCCGGCACGGCGGCATCGGCGTGATCCACAAGAACATGTCCGTCGAGCGGCAGTGCGCCGAGGTCGACCGGGTGAAGCGCTCGGAGAGCGGGATGATCCTCGAGCCCATCACCCTGGGACCGGACGCGAGCCTGCGCGAGGCGACGGCGCTCATGTCGGAGTTCTCCATCAGCGGGGTCCCCATCGTCGAGGACGACGAGACCCTGGTCGGCATCATCACCAACCGGGACCTGGTCTTCGAGTCCGACCTGGATCGCCCCGTCCGCCAGGCGATGACGGACGAGGGGCTGATCACCGTGCCCGAGGGGACCTCCCTGGACGAGGCCGAGGAGATCCTCCGGGAGCACAAGATCGAGAAGCTGCCGGTGGTGGACGAGGAGGGGAAGCTCGAGGGGCTCATCACCGTCAAGGACATCTTCAAGCGCCGCAAGCACCCCGACGCCTCCAAGGACGAGCACGGCCGCCTGCTGGTCGCCGCCGCGGTGGGGGCCGCCCCGGCCGACGTCGAGCGGGCCCGCGAGCTGGTGGGGGCCGGCTGCGACGCCATCGTGGTGGACACCGCGCACGGGCACTCCCAGGGCGTCCTGGAGGCGGTCGCCCGCGTCCGCGAGGAGCTGCCGGATGTCCAGCTGGTGGGCGGCAACGTGGCCACCGCCGAGGGGGCCGACGCGCTGGTGGAGCGGGGCGTCGACGCGGTGAAGGTCGGCGTGGGGCCCGGATCGATCTGCACCACCCGGGTCGTCACCGGCGTCGGGGTCCCCCAGGTCACGGCCGTCATGGAGGCGGTCCGGGGCGTGGAGGGCCGGGTGCCGGTGATCTCCGACGGCGGCGTCAAGCACTCCGGCGACGTGGTCAAGGCGCTGGCGGCGGGGGCCCACACCGTCATGATGGGCTCGATGTTCGCGGGGACCGAGGAGAGCCCCGGCGAGTCGTTCCTCCTCGAGGGGCGCCGGTTCAAGGTGGTCCGCGGCATGGGCTCGCTCTCGGCCATGGAGGAGGGCTCGGCCGACCGGTACTTCCAGGAGGAGAGCCGGCGGGAGCAGAAGCTCGTCCCGGAGGGCGTCGAGGGACGGGTGCCCTACAAGGGGGCGGTGGAGGACACCCTCCACCAGCTCGTGGGCGGGCTGCGCAGCGGGATGGGCTACTGCGGGGCGGCGGACCTGGAGGCGTTGCGCCGGACGGCCCGGTTCCTGAAGATCACGTCCGGCGGGCTGCGGGAGTCCCATCCCCACGACGTGGTGATCACCCGCGAAGCGCCGAACTACAACCCCCAGTGAGCGGCACGGGGCGGCACGCGGACCGGAGCGACGGAGGCGGGATGTCGCGAGCGAGCCACACGTGGACGGCCGCGGCGGCGGGGCCCCTGGCCCTGCTCCTGGCCGGGTGCGCCAGCCTGGGGGGATCCGCCGGCGGGACGCCGCCGGCGACGAGCGGGCCCTCGGCCGGGACCCCGGCCGACACGACGGCGGCCGCTCCCGCCGAGGCCTCCCCCGATCGGGCGCCGGAGGGGACCGGCGAGGCGGTCCCGGAGACCGCCGGGGCGATGGATCGCATGGACGAGCCCACGCGGGAGCAGTTCCGCCGGCTCTTCGGCTCCGACCCCCTGGGCGTGTCCCGGATGCCGGACGACGCGGAGCGCTACGAGATCCCGCTGGAGACGAACCGGACGGTGCGGTGGTGGGTCGACCGGTTCAGCACGCGGCTCCACGACCGCTTCGCCACCTACCTCCGCCGCGCGGGCCGCTACGAGCCGATGATCCGGACCCGCCTGCGCGAGGCGGGCCTCCCCGAGGACCTGGTCTACAAGGCGCTCATCGAGAGCGGGATGAACCCGGACGCCTACAGCCGGGCCCGGGCGGTGGGGCTGTGGCAGTTCATGGCCTCCACCGCCCGCAAGTACGGCCTCGAGGTCTCCTACTGGGTGGACGAGCGGCGCGACCCGGTGGCCTCCACCGACGCGGCGATCCGATACCTCTCGGACCTCTACGCCGAGTTCGGGAGCTGGTACCTGGCGGCCGCCGCCTACAACGCCGGCGAGGGGCGGGTCCGCTGGAGCATCTCGCGGACGGGGAGCGAGGACTACTGGGACCTGGTGGAGCGCCGGGCCCTGCCCCGGGAGACCCGGAACCACGTGCCGAAGATCATCGCCGCGGCGCTGATCGGGCGGAATCCGGCGGCCCACGGCTTCGGCGGCCTGGAGCGGGCGGAGCCGATGCGCTTCGACGTGGTCGCCGTGCCCGACGCCACCAGCCTGGACGTGATCGCCGAGGCGGCCGGCACCACCGAGGAGCGGATCCGTCGGCTGAACCCGAAGTTCCGTCGGCACGTGACGCCCCCCGGGCGCCGGTCCGAGGTCCGGGTCCCGGCGGGGACGGCCGACCGCTTCCGGACCGCCTACGGGAAGATCCCGCCCGAGGAGCGGGTCACCTGGCTGGTCCATCGGGTCACCCGGGGGCAGACGCTCTCGCACGTCGCCGAGCGCTACGGCACCTCCGTCCGGGCCATCCGGGCGGCGAACGACGGCATCGACCCGCAGCGCCTGCAGATCGGCCAGCGGCTGGTGGTCCCCCGGAGCGGCCGCCCCGGGGACGGCGAGCTGGAGCGGTCGCGGCCCTCGGGCTCCGCCACCGTGGTGGTGCGCCGTGGCGACACCCTGTGGGACATCGCCCGCCGGCACCGGGTCTCCACCCGTCAGCTCATGGCCTGGAACGGCCTGGATTCGCCCACCATCCGGCCGGGCGATCGGCTCCGGGTGCGCCGCTGATCCGAGGGCGGACGGGCTCCCGTCAGTCCTCCAGCCCGGTCAGGATCCGCCGGGCGTAGCCGTTGCCCGGGTCCCGACCCATGGCCAGCAGGCTGCCCACCCGGTTGGGCCCCTGGTTGTAGGCCAGCAGGGCGAGCCGGGAGTCCCCCTCGTAGCGGTCCAGCAGCAGGGAGAGGTAGCGGAAGCCCAGGCGCAGGTTGGTCCGGGTGTCGAAGAGGTCTTCTCGCGTCGTCCCCGGCCGCAGCCAGGCGGCCGTCGACGGCTTGATCTGGGTGTAGCCCACCGCGCCGGCCCCGCTCACCGCCGTGCGGCGGAACGAGGACTCGGTCTCCACCAGCCGGAAGGCGAGGTCCGGCTCGACGCCCTCGGCCCGGGCGATGTCGTGGATGGAGGCGGCCAGGTCGGCCGGGACCCCGTGGCGCCCCGACAGCCGCTGGACGGCCTCCAGCCGCTGAAGCTGGATGTGCCGCACGGCCAGCCGACCCCGGGTACGCTGCAGCTCGCCGCGGGTCTCCTCGAGGCGTTCCGACAGCTCCTCCGCCTGGCCCGGGGGGAACCCGGTCTGGGCGGCGACGGCCATGCCGCCCACGAACGAGGCGACCGCCAGGAGCGCCGCCCCCAGCGGCGTCGCGGCGCGGTCGCGGAACTTCCGTGCGCCCCGACGAAGGGCGCTCGCGTCGGTACTGGGCGGTCGGGCCAGGCGTCGGCTGAGCAGTTCGTCGCGGGACATCTCTATCGGTCTCCCTTCCGGGTGATCGCTCGGATCCGTCGCGGGTCCGCCCCCCTCCGGTCGCGGCAGGGGGGCGGAGGCGAGGCTCGGGGCCGCCCGGTGCAACGGGCGTTCCATGCGGGACCGCATATTCGGGTTTTGTTCGCCCCGAACCTCTCTCCTTCGTACACGAGGTCCGGGGGAAGGTGCCCGACGGACCGGAGGGTCGGGCACCGGCGGTCCGGTCCGTCCGGGCTAGTCCGCCAGCTCCCGGGCCATCTCCCGGAGCAGCGTGGCCGTGAGGGCCTGGGGGTTCACGTTGCCCGCGGCCTCGGACCGGGCCTCCTCGACCCGCTCCAGGGCCCGCGAGAGCCCGTGCACCGACAGCTCCCTCCCGTCGGAGAGCCGGCGGGCGCGGTCGGGCTGGAAGGTGCGCTCCTCCCGGCCCAGGGACACCGCCGCCAGGTCGCGCAGCAGCTCGGCCATCGCCGCCAGGGTGTCGGTGAACGCGCCCCGTGCCCCGGACGGGGAGACGCGGGCCGCCGCCTCCCACCGGTCGGCCGGCCGGGACGAGAGGGCGGCCCGGACGAGGGCTTCGGCCCGGTCCCGCCGGTCCCGCTCGTCCCCCGACAGCTCGCGGAGCGCCTGGCCGATCGAGCCCTGGGCGCGGCGCGCCGCCGCGGCGGCCGCCTCCTCGTCGGCGCCGGCCTCCTCGCGGAGGAACGCGGCCACCCGCTCCCGGGAGAGCGGCGAGACGCGGAGCGCGAGCACCCGGGAGCGCACGGTGGGGAGCAGGGCGCCCCTCCGGCTGCTGGTGAGGATCACCCAGGTGTCCTCGGGCGGCTCCTCCAGCAGCTTGAGGAAGGCGTTGGCCGCCTGCTGGCTCGCCGCCTGCGGCACCATGGCCTCGGCGTCGCCCACCACGAAGACCGAGCAGTCTCCCATGGCGGGCCGGCGCGACGCCTTCCGGCGCATCTCCTCCACCGCGGCCAGGTAGATCCCGGTCGCACCCTCCTCCTCCCGGACGGCCAGGGGCTCGGAGCGGCGGGCCTCCAGCGCTTCCATCCGGGCCTCCTCCAGCTTCTCTCGCAGCCTGTCGCGCGAGGAGGCGCCCTTCGGCCGCGGGAGGGGGAAGAACCAGTGGAGGTCGGGGTGCTCCAGCCGGTCGGCCAGCCGGCAGGCCCGGCAGTCGCCGCAGCCGTCCCGCTCGCACAGCAGGAGCCGGCCGAGCCAGAGCGCCAGGCGCTGCTTGCCGACCCCCTCCGGGCCGTGGAACAGCAGGGACCGGGGAAGCCGCCCCTCGCCGGCGGCCGCGGCCAGCCGACGACGCAGGTCCTCGTGCCCGACCAGCGGCGGCAGGCTCATCCCCGTTCCCGGAGCCACTTGACCGGGTCCACGGGCCGGGGGGAGCCGTCGGAGCCCGGCTCGTGGATCTCGAACTGCACGTGGGCTCCCTCGCGGCTGCCGGCGCCCCCCACGGTTCCCACCACCTGCCCCGCCTCGACCCGCCGGTCGGACGCCACCCGGATCTCCTCCAGGTACAGGTAGACCGAGTAGTAGCCGCCGCCGTGGCTCAGGATGACGGTGGGCCCGTAGACGCCACGGTCGCCGGTCCAGGCCACCCGGCCGGACTCCACCGCCCGGACCGGGGTGCCCACGGGGGCGGCGATGCCGATCCCGTCGCGCTGGACGGTGTTGCCGCCCTGGCGGTCGGGCCCGTAGCGATAGAGGATCTCGCCCTCCACCGGCCAGTCCAGCGAGCCCAGGTCGGAGGTGCGCAGGGAGGAGGTCGACGAGCGCCCCTCCCGGCGCTCGGCCTCGCGCCGGAGCCGCTCGAGTTCGTCCATCAACTCCTGCAGCTCCTGCTCCTCGCTCGCCAGGCGGGCCAGCCGGGTCTCGTGGCGCGACTCCCGGGTCTGCAGCCGCGCAAGCTGCCGCTGGTGCTCCGACTCGAGCTGCTCCAGCTCCTGCAGCTCGCTCCGCTTCTGTCGGCGGAGGGCCTGCAGGCGATCGAGCTGGTCGCCGAGCTCGTCGCGCTGCTCCTCGAGCCGGTCCTCCAGCCGGCGAACCTGGCGGACCAGCATCCGATCGTAGAGGGTGATCATGTGGAGGTACTTGTAGCGGTCGATCAGGTCCGAGAAGGAGTCGGCCGAGAGGAGCACGCGGACCGGGCCCAGGGGGCCCCGCTTGTAGACCTCCCGGAGGCGCTGCCGGAGCTCGACCTTCCGCGCGGTCAGATCGTCGCGGGTCCGGAGCATCTCGCGGGTGATCTGCTCCACCTCCTGTCCGCGAGCCCGGACCTGGACGTCCAGCTCGGCCACGACGCTGGCCGACGTCCCGATGCGGCGCTCCAGGTTCTCCAGGGCTTCGCGACGGGTGCTCACCCGCTGCTCGAGGTTCTCCATCTCCCGCCGCAGCCGCTCCCGCTCGGCGCGGATCTCCTCCAGCCGCTGCTGGCTCTCCTGGATCCGCTGGCGCAGCTCCTCCTGGCCAGAGGTGCCGCCGGCCTGCTGGGCCGCGGCGGGGGCCGCCGACCCGAGGGTGGCCGAGAGCCCCAGGAGGAGGACCGCGGCCGTCGACCTCACGACCCGCCCTCCAGGGCGTAGAGGTCCCGCAGCTCCCGGCGCACCGCCCGCCAGGCGGCGGCCATCCCCAGGAGCGCGGCCCCGGCCAGGCCGCCCGCGATCCACGGGTCCGGCATCCAGGTCAGGTCGAAGAGGTGGGTGTCCACGGCCCACCAGGTGGCCCGGGTGAGGCCCAGGGCCAGCAGACCCCCGGCCAGGCCGGTGAGCAGGCCCTCCAGCAGGAAGGGGCGGCGGATGTAGGAGGGCTTCGCCCCGATGGTCTGCATGATGGAGATGGCCTTCGAGCGGGCCAGGATGGCCATCCGCACCGCGGTGCCCACCAGCATCACCGCCACCAGGGCGAAGGCGGCCCCCAGCACCGCCGCGGCCACGCCGCCGATGCGCCGCAGGGCGAAGATCCGGTCCACCCACTCGCGTCCGTACCGGACCTCCTCGACGAAGCCGTAGCCACTCATCCGGTCGGCCACGGCCTGGACGCTCTCCGGGTCCCGGTGACCCGGCGCGAGCCGGACCTCCAGCGACGCGGGCAGGGGGTTCACCTCCAGGTCGGAGAAGACGTCCGAGAACTCCTCCAGCTCGCGCCGCGCCTCGTGCAGCGCCTCCACCTTGGTGACGTGGCGGACCGAGGCCACCTCCGGATAGCCCTCCACCTCCTGCCGTGCCACCTCCGCCTGCTCCGGGGTGGTCCGGTCCTCCAGGTAGGCCACCACCTCCACCTGCCGCTCCACCGAGGCCAGCGCCCGGTCGATGTTGTGGGCGGTGAGGCCGAACAGCCCCAGGATGAAGAGGCTGAAGCCGATGGAGACCACCGAGAGCCCGCTGAGCAGGGGCGCCCGCCCCAGGCCGGCGACGGCCTCGCGCAGCGCCCTCACGGCCCGTCCCCCGCACGCCCCCCGTCCGGCCCGTCGGCGCCGCCGTTCCCCTCGCCGGCGCCCCCGTCCCGGCCGGACCCGCCCTCCGTCCCGGACACGGCCGTCCCGTCGCCCGCCCCGTCGGCCGTCCCCCGGGCCGAGTCGTAGACCAGCTCGCCGTGCTCCAGCTCCAGGACGCGGACGTCGGGATGGGCCCGGATGAGGCCGGTGTCGTGGGTGGCGAACAGGACCGCCATGCCCAGGTCGTTGATGTCCTGCAGGAGCTCGACGACGCCCCGGGCCGCCCGGTCGTCCAGGTTGCCCGTGGGCTCGTCGGCCAGCAGGACCAGCGGGTCGGTGGCCAGGGCCCGGGCGACGGCGACCCGCTGGCGCTCGCCGCCGGACAGCTCGTCCGGGTGGGACCGGGCCTTGGCGGCGAGCCCCACGTGGCCCAGCAGCTTCTGCACCCGGTCGGAGACCCGGCGCCGGGGGGTCCCGGTGGCCTCCAGGGCGAAGGCCACGTTCTCGGCGGCGGTGAGGTCCTCCAGCAGGCGGAAGTCCTGGAAGACGAAGCTCACGCGCCGGCGCAGCTCCGGGATCTCCTTGCGCCGGACGTCCTCGGACGAGAAGCGGGAGACCCGGACCACCCCCTCGTCGGGCGGGATCTGCATGTGGATCAGCCGCAGGACGGTGGTCTTGCCCGCGCCCGAGGGCCCGGTCAGGAAGGCGAACTCGCCCTTCTCCAGCCGGAAGGAGACGTCCGAGACGGCCTCCCCCGTCCGGGGATAGCGCTTCGTGACCCCCTCCAGCCGGATCATCCGTCCCTCCCTCCGACCCGGGCGGGCTCTCCGGCCGCGTCCCCGGGGCCCCCGGAGGGCCGGGCCCGGCAGAACCGGGCGCAGAGCCGGAGGGCCTCGAGCATCGAGGAGGGGTCGGCGGTCCCCCGGCCGGCGATGTCGAAGGCCGTGCCGTGGTCGGGCGAGGTGCGGGGGAAGGGGAGGCCCGCCGTGACGTTGACGCCCCGCTCCAGCGCCAGGGTCTTCAGCACGGCCAGGCCCACGTCGTGATAGGGCACCATCACGGCGTCCACCCGACCCTCCAGGCAGCGGCGGAAGACGGTGTCGGCGGGATGGATCCCGTCGACGCGGAGGCCGTCCTCGGCCGCCAGCCGCCGGGCGGCCGGCTCCAGGATCCGGGCCTCCTCGTCGCCGAACAGCCCTCCCTCGGACGCGTGCGGGTTCACGCCGGCGAAGGCCAGGCGCGGCGCCTCCAGGCCCCACCAGCGGCGGAGCGCCCGGGCGGCGATTCGGCTCCGGGTCAGCACGAGCTCCACCGTCAGCCGGTCGGCCACCTCCCGCAGCGGGAGATGACCGGTGAGCAGGCCCATGCGCAGGGGGCCGCCCGGGGGGGTCTCCTCGGCCGCCATCATCATGGTGACCTCGTCCACGCCCGAGCGGTCGCGCAGGAACTCGGTGTGGCCGGGCCAACGGTAGCCGGCGGCCGAGAGGGCCGCCTTGGAGAGGGGGGCGGTGACCAGGCCGTCGACCTCGCCGGCGAGGGCCAGCTCGCAGGCCCGCTCCACGGCCCGGCCCGCCAGCCGGCCGGCGCGCTCGTCGCCCGCCTCGTCGGCCGGATCCCACCGTCCGACCGGCTCCAGCGGGAGCTCCGTCGACGGTCGGGTCCCCTCCGGGCCCACGGCCACCAGCTCGGCCTCCCGGCGGAGCTCCGGGTCGCGGGCCGCCGCGGCCACCACCTCGGGCCCGATGCCCCGGGGGTCGCCGAGCGTCACGGCGAGGCGGGGGCGATCATCCCTCACGCCCGGTCCCCCCTCTCGCGGCGGCGATCACACCGTTCGGCCTCAGAGGAGGACCTGGACGTGCATGCGGTCCCGCAGGCGCTCCACGTACTTCTGGAACTGCTTCTGCTGCATCAGGTTGTCGCGGATCCGATCGCGGACGTCCTCCAGCCGGTAGGTCCCGGTGGGCGTGTAGCTCTCCACCCGCGCGATCACGAAGGTGGGCAGCCCGTAGGAGCCCTCCACCCGGAAGGGACCCCGGACCTCCCCCTCCTCCGGCGGCGGCTCGGTGAGCGCCTGGACGTAGGGGTCGCCCAGCCGTCCCTGCATCTCGTCGAGCCGGAGCTCCTGGAACCGGACCTGTTCGTCGGAGAGCCCGTGCTCCCGGGCCAGCCGGTCGGCGCCGGCGCCCTCCCGCAGGCTGTCCGCCAGGGCCTCGGCCCGCCGTCGGGCCGACTCGACCGCCGGCTCGTCGATGGGGTGCCGGACGAGGATGTGGCGGACCCTCCGCTCGCCACCCCGCACGTTGTCGATCCGGAGCACGTGCCAGCCGAAGCGGGAGCGGACCGGCCCGACGGCCTGGCCCAGGGGGGCCGACCACGCGGCCCGGGCGAAGGCGGGCGCCAGGTCGGAGCGCCGCACCCAGCCCAGGTCGCCCCCCTCGGCACGGCTGCCGTCGTCGTCCGAGTACCGCCGGGCCGCGACGGCGAATTCGGTGCCCCCGCGGATCGCCTCGAGCGCCTCGGCGGCCACCTGCCGGGTGCTGTCCAGGGCCGCGCTGTCCGGCTCGGGGGCCACCATCACCCGGTCGAAGCTGACCGAGCCCGGGCGCTGCCGCCCGGCCGCCCGCTGCTCGAAGTACCGGCGGATCTCCTCCTCGCTCACCTCGGCCGGCGGCAGCTCGTCCTCCTGGCGGAGCTGCTGGCGGAGCCGCTGGATGATCAGGTCCCGCCGCGCCTGCGACCGGATCGTCTGCCGGAACTGGAACATGTTCTGGCCGGTCTGCTCCACCTCCTGGCGGAAGGCCTCCTGGGAGGGGAAGCGCGACTGGATGCTGCCGAACCGGTCCTGGAAGAGCTGATCGACCTGCTGGTCGGAGACCGTGACCCCCCGCTCCTCGGCCGCCTCCAGCAGGAGCCGCTGGTCGATCAGGCTCTGCATCGCCGCCCGGTAGAAGGAGTCCTGGGCCGCCGGGTCCTGGGGGATCTGCTGGCCCTGCTGCTGGCGGTTGAACGCCTCCTCGCGCACCTCCGAGAGCAGGATCGCGGTGTCGCCCACCACGGCCACCACCCGGTCGACGGTCTGGTCGCCGTCGCCGGTGGGCATGGCGGGCTGCTGGGCCCGCGCGTCGATCCGGAGGCCGTCGCCGGCCAGGAGGACGGGGAGCAGCAGCAGCGGGAGGAGCTCGCGGAGGTCTCGCACGGGGTGGCTTCCGGCCTGGTTGAATTTCGCGGCTCGGGCGGTCCCCTTGACCGTACTCCCCGCGGGCGAGGGGGTTCGGCCCGGGCGGCGGCCGGGCCGGGGGCTCAGCCGGCTCCGGCGGCGGCCCCGGCGCCGACCTTCTCGGTGCGGGCCAGGACGGCGAGGGCGTCTCGCAGGGTCGGGAGCACCGGCTCCACCCCCGCCTGCTCGAGGACCAACGATAGAGGCTGGGCGCGCCGGACCTCAACGTCGAGCTGGCGGTCGTGGAACGCGTCGCGCAGCAGCTTCATCCGGGGAACCGCGTCCGGACGGAAGTTGATCCGCGCCGACTCGTCCGAGACGCGGATCCAGTCGGCGTCGATGGCCTGCCCCAGGACCTTCAGCTCCACCGAGGCCAGGAGCCGCTCGGCGGGCTCCGGCACGGGCCCGAACCGGTCCCGCAGCTCGTCGCGCATCTCCTCCACCTCGGCCGGATCGTCCATCCGCGAGATCCGCCGGTAGAGGTCCATCTTCTGCTCGCCGTCCAGGATGTAGTCGTCCGGCAGGAACGCCTCGCCCCGGAGCGACACCTGCGGCGGCTCGTCCGAGCCCTCGTCCTCCCCCTTCATCCGGGAGACGGTCTTCTCCAGCAGGCGGCGGTAGGTCTCGAAGCCCACCGCCCGGGCGTAGCCGGACTGGTCCTCGCCCAGCAGGTTGCCGGCGCCGCGGAGCTCGAGGTCCTTGAGCGCCACCTCGTAGCCCGCCCCCAGCTCGGTGTGGTGCTCCAGGATGCCCAGCCGCCGCTCGGCCTCGGGGGTCACGTCGCGCGGCACCAGCAGGTAGCAGTAGGCCCGATGGTGGGAGCGGCCCACCCGGCCCCGGAGCTGGTAGAGCTGGGCGAGGCCGAACATGTCGGCCCGGTGGACGATCATCGTGTTGGCGGTGGGCACGTCCAGCCCGTTCTCGATGATCGTGGTCGAGACCAGGACGTCGATCTCGCCCTCCAGCAGCCCCTCCATGGTCGTCTCCAGCTCCCGCTCCGGCATCTGGCCGTGGGCCACCGCCACCTCGGCGTCGGGCACGAGCTTGCGCACCCGCGAGGCCAGGGTGTCGATGGTCCGCACCCGGTCGTGGACGAAGAAGACCTGGCCGCCCCGGTCGATCTCCCGCCGCATGGCGTCCCGCAGGATGGGATCGCTCCACCGGAGCACGTGGGTGACCACCGGCCGCCGGTCGCGAGGGGGGGTCTCGATGACCGACAGGTCCCGCAGGCCGCCCAGGGCGAGCTGCATGGTGCGGGGGATGGGGGTGGCCGTCATGGTGAGGACGTCCACCGAGCGCTTCAGGTCCTTCAGCTTCTCCTTCTGGCGGACGCCGAAGCGCTGCTCCTCGTCCACCACCATCAGGCCGAGGTCGCGGAACTCGACGTCGCCGGTGAGCAGCCGGTGGGTGCCGACCACGATGTCGACGGTCCCCTCGGCCAGCCCCTCCAGCACCTCGCGCTCGTCGCCGGCGCTCTGGAAGCGGCTCAGCATCTCGATGTTCACCGGGAAGCCGGCCATGCGCTCGCGGAAGGTGTGGAGGTGCTGCTCGACCAAAACGGTCGTCGGGGCCAGCACGGCCACCTGCTTTCCGTCCTGGACGGCCTTGAAGGCCGCCCGCATGGCCACCTCGGTCTTGCCGTAGCCGACGTCGCCGCAGATCAGCCGGTCCATGGGCACCGGCTCCTCCATGTCCGCGCGGACGTCCTCCCACGCGGCCTGCTGGTCCGCCGTCTCCTCGTAGAGGAAGGCGGACTCGAACTCCTTCTGCCAGGGGGTGTCCTCGCTGAAGGCGTGGCCGTCGACCACCTGGCGGTGGGCGTACAGCTCGAGCAGCTCGGCGGCGGTCTCCTGGATCGAGTCCACCGTCTTCTGCTTGAGCTTCTTCCATTGCTTCCCGCCCAGCCGGTGGACCCGCGGGGGCTCGGCCCCGTCGGCCCCGGTGGCCGACCAGCGCTCCACCAGGTCCATCCGGTAGTGGGGGACCCGGAGGACCTCCCCCTCGGCGTATTCCACCTCCAGGGTCTCGACGGTCTCGCCGCCGATCTCCACCCGCTCCATCCCCCGGTAGACGCCGACCCCGTGGTCGAGGTGGACCACGTAGTCGCCGGGCTCCAGCGCGGCGATGGAGTCGAGGGTGCCGGAGGAGCGGGTCCGTCGGGAGCGGCGCAGCCGGTGGGAGCGCTGGAAGATCTCGTGGTCGGTGAGGACGGTGAGCGGCTCGGGTCCGGGGATCCGCAGACCCCCGCTCAGCGAGCCGAGCCCGAGGTGGGTGTCCCGGGTGAGGTCGGCGCCGCCGCGCTCCTCCAGGATCTCCTCCAGCCGCTCGAGCTGGCCCCGGTTGTCGCACAGGACCAGCACCCGCTCGCCGTCGTCCAGCCGGCTCGAGATCTGGTCCACCAGCACCGTCAGGTCCCGCTCCACCCGGGGCGGCGGGCGGAAGCCCGGATCCAGCGAGGGGCCCGCCGGGCCGTCCGCGGGGTCCTCCCCGCCCACGACCCTCCGGAGCGAGCCCAGACGCTCCTCGGCCTCCCCGGGGGGCACCAGCAGGTCCTCCGGGGAGAGCGATCCCCCGCTCCCGTCCCGGGCCCCGGCGGTCTCCTCCCAGTGGCGCCGCCGCCGGTCCGGGCCGCTGGCCGGCGACAGGTCGAGCACGAGGGACCGGGGAGGCAGCATCTCCAGCAGCGCCCGCCGCTCGCGGCCCTCGCCCTCGCGGGCCGCCTCCAGGTCCACGGGCAGGACCTCGACCCGGTCGAGCGCCTCCACCGACCGCTGGTCCATCAGGTCGAAGCGCCGGAGGCTGGCGACCTCGTCGCCCCACAGCTCCACCCGGACCGGGTGCTCGGCGCCCACCGGGAAGAGGTCCACGATGCCGCCCCGGACGGCGAACTCCCCCAGCTCGGACACGGTGTGGACCCGCTCGAAGCCCATCTCGTCCAGGCGCCCGGCCAGCTCGTCCCGGCCCATCCGTCCGCCCTCGGCCAGCTCCAGCTCCAGGCTCTCGCCGCCCGCCGGCACGGGCGTGCGCTCGGCCAGCGCCCGGTCCGTGGTCACCAGGACCCGGCAGCGGCCGGCCAGCAGGTCGCCGAGCGTGCGCACCCGCTCGCCGGTGATCTCGACGTGCGGGTCCCGGTCCTCGTGAGGGAGCGTCTCGCGCTGCGGGTAGTAGGCGTGCCGGACGTCGGGCTCGAGGGCCTCGAGGTCGGCGGCCACCGTCTCCGCCCGGTCGGGCGTGCCCGCCACGACCGCCACCAGCGGCTCCCCCTCCTCGGCCAGGGCCGCCGCCAGGGCCGCGGGGGCCGCGCCGGGCATCGGGTCCACCCGGAGCCGGTCGCCCGGCTCCGGGAGACGGTCCCGGAGCCCGTCGCGGCGGACGAGGTCTCGGACGGCGGAGAGGATCAAGGGATGCGGGGCTCGGGCCTGGAGTCGGAGGTGCGGTCTGTCGACGGGTGGGGACCGGGTTCGGCCCCGGTCCGGCGGGGCGCGGGGGCCGGCGATGCGGCCCCGGGCCCCCGGCGGCGCGGATAGGGATACCTCCAGCCCCGGGCCGGGTTCCGGCGGTCCCGGCCCCCGGCACACGGGCCCCGGGACGGGGTATCCTTCCCGCCGCCCGCCCGGTCCCGGGCGGGCGGGCCGGTCGCGCCGAGAGGAGGGCCGGCCGGCTCGCCGTCCCCGACGGATTCCGCCCGCTCCCGTGGAGGAGGTTCCATGCGCGTCGTCCCCCGAGCCGCCGGTCTCCTGGCCGCCGCGCTCCTGGCCCTCCCGGTCCCCGGGCAGGCACAGGGCGGAGAGGCCCCGGGCCCGGAGCCCGGGGCGGCGGAGGCGGCCGGCGCCGGGGTCACCGCCGCCGAGCTCCGGTCCACGGTGCGGGCGCTCTCCGCCGACTCCATGCGGGGCCGCGACACCCCCAGCCCCGAGCTGGTCCAGGCCGCCCGGTGGATGGCGGTCCGCTTCGAGGAGTCGGGGGTCGAGCCGGGGCTGGGCTCGGAGGGCTACCTCCAGTGGTATCCGCTCACGATCGTGACGCCGGCGGCCGCGGGCGCCCAGCGGCTGACCCTGTCGGGGCCCGGGGGAAGCCGGCGGCTGGCCCCGGGTCGGGACTTCGTGCCGGTGCCCGCGGGCGGCGCGGCCCGCGCCGAGGGCCGCCTCGTCGCCTGGCGCCCGGCGGAAGGGAGGGCGCCGGAGGGGGCCGTGGCGCTGGTCGGGGCCGATCCGGGCTCGCTGCAGGGCGCGCTGGAGTCGGTGCGTTCCGCCCTGGACGGGAGCGGGACCGCCGGGGCGCTGGTGGCGGTCCGGGGGTCGGAAGGGTGGTTTTCCCGCGTCGCCGCGTTCCTGTCCCGCCGCCAGGTGACCCTGGGCGAGCCGGACCGGCTGGACGAGCCGGTGGTCCTGGTGCGGGCCTCGGCCCTCCCCGGCGAGCTGGGGGCGGCCCTGGCCGACGGGGGCCCGGTCGAGGGATGGTCCGTGGAGATCGCGGTCGAGGCGACGCTGGACACGGCCCGGGCGCCCAACGTCGTGGGCTGGGTCGAGGGGACCGATCCCGGGCTCCGGGACGAGTACGTGGCGGTGACCGCCCACCTGGACCACCTCGGCGTCGGCGAGCCGGTGGACGGGGACTCCATCTACAACGGCGCCGACGACGACGGGTCGGGCCTGGCGGCGGTGCTGGAGCTGGCCGAGGCCTTCGCGGCCGAGCCCGCCCGCCGGTCGGTGGTCTTCCTCGCCGTGAGCGGGGAGGAGAAGGGGCTGTACGGATCCCGGTGGTACACCGAGCACCCCGTGTTCCCGCTCGAGCGGACGGTGGCCGCCGTCAACATCGACATGATCGGTCGGAACTGGCGGGACACCGTGGCGGCCGTCGGCCTCGAGCTCTCCAGCCTGGGCGAGACGGCGCGCCGCGCGGCGGCCGAGCGCCGGGAGCTGGAGGTCGCCGTCGTCGGGGACCGTTGGCCGGAGGAGAACTACTTCCAGCGCTCCGACCACTTCCACTTCGCGCGACGCGGGGTCCCGGCGCTCTTCTTCTTCAGCGGGACGCACGAGGACTACCATCGGCCCGGCGACGAGGCCGACGAGCTGGACTACGCGAAGACCGCCCGTATCGTCCGGCTGATCCACGGGGTGGTCCGTCGGGTCGCGGACGAGGCGAGCCCGCCGGAATGGGACCCGGAGGCCTACGATCGGGTGGTAGAGGACGGAGGCGGAAGCTAGATTCGGGCCTGCCGCCGGGCGATCCGACCCGGCGCACGGCCCGCGACGGACGCCGGCCCCGGCGGGATCCCCCGTCGGGAGCGCTCACCCCCTGCATACGGACGACCATGACCGAATCCGAGAACGGCAAGCGGGACGCCGCCCCGATCCTGGTGGTGGACGACGAGGAGACCATCGTCGAGGCCCTGCAGGCCGTCCTCTCCGAGGAGGGCTTCGAGGTCGACGTGGCCGAGGACGGGGAGTCCGCCTGGGAGCAGCTCGAGGAAGAGGCCTACGGCCTCGTCATCCTGGACCTCAAGCTGCCCGAGATGGGCGGCCTGGAGCTGTTCGAGAAGATCCGCGAGGAGGAGCTGGGCTGCGAGGTCATCATCATCACCGGGCAGGGGTCGGTGGACTCGGCGGTCCAGGCCATGCGCAACGGCGCGTACGACTACCTCACCAAGCCCCTGGAGACCGACCGCCTCAAGGCGCTCGTCCCCAAGGCGCTTGAGAAGTACGACGTCCGGGAGCAGAAGGCGGCGCTGGAGCGGAAGGTGGCCAACCTGACCCGCTACGGCGAGCTGACCGGGCAGTCGGACGAGATGAAGGAGATCTACAAGACCATCGAGGCGGTGGCGCCCACCGACGCCAGCGTCCTGGTCTACGGCGAGTCCGGCACCGGCAAGGAGCTGGTCGCCCGGGCCCTGCACGACAAGTCCCACCGCTCCGACGGCCCCTTCGTGGCGGTCAACTGCGCCGCCTTCCCCAAGGACATCCTGGAGAACGAGCTCTTCGGCCACGAGAAGGGCGCCTTCACCGGCAGCCTGAAGGAGAAGGCCGGCTGCTTCGAGCTGGCCGACGGCGGCACCCTCTTCCTGGACGAGATCGCCGAGATGGAGCCGGACACCCAGGTGAAGCTGCTCCGGGCCATCGAGACCCAGCGCTTCCGGCGCCTGGGCGGCAAGGAGGAGATCGAGGTGGACATCCGGGTCCTGGCCGCCACGAACCGGGACGTGCACGAGGCGCTCAGGGAGGGGGAGTTCCGGGAGGACCTCTACTACCGGCTCAGCGTCGTGGAGATCTACCTGCCGCCCCTCCGGCAGCGGGGCAACGACGTCCACCTGCTCGCCCACGAGTTCCTGCAGGAGTTCTCCGAGGAGCACGAGAAGGACGTGGACGGCTTCTCGGACAGGGCGATGAAGTTCATCCAGGCCTACGACTGGCCGGGCAACGTCCGGGAGCTGAAGAACGCCGTGGAGCGGGCCGTGATCATGAGCGGCGAGGGCGAGATCGGGCTGAAGGAGGTCCGCCCCCGGGCCGCCGAGCAGCGGCGCTCGGACGAGGTCTCCATCCCGGTGGGCGACACGCTGGAGGAGGCCGAGTCGAAGTTCATCCTGGAGACGTTCGCGGCCACGGGCGGCGACCGCCAGCGGACGGCGGACATCCTGGGGATGGACGAGGAGGAGCTGGGCGACCGGCTGCTGGAGCTGCTGGACGCGGAACCCGAGGCGGTGGCCTGAGGACACCGTCTCCCGGGGCGCCTCACGGTCGCGGGTGGCTTCCCGGCCGGGGGTTCCACTCGATTCACCCCGAATGCAAGCATTCGAAGGGTTCACTCGCGAAACCCCCGACCGCTCAGCGTTCGCGGGCGGCGCCCCGGGGTCGGGCCGCTCGGGCGGGGACGAGGGGAAACGGCTGGACGGACGCGGTGGCCTGAGGAGAGCCCGCGCCGGGGGCGGTCGGGCCGATGGGTACGCCGCGGGGGCGGCGACCCGGTCGCTCACCCCGAATGCAAGCATTCGCAGGGTTCGCTCCCGGGACCCCCGCCCCCTTCGCCTTCGGTGGCCCGCCCCCGGCGCGGGCCCCGACGCGGCCGCCTGCCATCCCGGCGGGCCGGTCCGGTACACGGCTTGCACGTGATGACCTCCTGCAGCGCCGCGCCGCGGCCCGTGCCGTCGGCTTCGGCCGGCGGGCCGGTTCGCGGCCCGCGCCATCGTCACCTCGAAGGAGGCATCCATGCCGGAAGATCAGGAGTACCCCGTCATCGTCGTCGAGAAGGAGCGCGGCTCCGGGCTCGGCGGATTCCTGCTGGGCGCCCTGGCGGGCGCGGTCGCCGGGCTCCTGTTCGCGCCCAAGTCGGGCGAGGAGACCCAGCGCGAGCTGAAGGAGGGCGCGCTCCAGCTCCGCGCCGACGCCGAGGACCGGCTGGAGGACCTGCGCGAGGAGCTCGCCGAGATCTACGAGCGCACGCGCGAGGACGTCACCCGACGGGTGGAGGACGCCCGCGACGAGGTTCAGGACCGCCGCCGCCGGGCCGAGGAGGCCATGCGGGCCGGCAAGACGGCGGCCCGTTCGGCCCGGGAGGACCTGGAGCGCCGGGTGGAGGAGTCGAAGGAGGCCTACAAGGAGGCCGTCGCCGCCGGCGCGGCCGCCGGCTCGGGCGAGGCCGCCGGGTCGGACGAGGCCGGGGAAGGCTCCGGGGACGACGACGCGGAGGCGTAGGACCTCGCCGGCGCGGACCGTCCGGCGCCGCGGCCGACGTGGCGGCCGGCGCGGCCGGCACCGTCGGGGGATGACCCCCCGCGCCGCCCGGCGCCGTGGGATCGACGGCAGGGGGCGCGACCGTGTCCGCTGATCGGTCGGTGCGGGGCTTCCTCTCGCTGGTCTTCGAGAAGGCCGCCGACGACAACATCTTCTTCCTCGCCTCGGGGATGACCTTCAGCGTCCTGCTGGCGATCATCCCCTTCCTCCTGCTGGTGCTGACCGTGGCGGGCATGGTCCTGGCCCCGCAGTTCGAGGCGCCGCAGGGCGAGGTGCTGAGCTGGTTCTGGGAGCTGATGCCGGTGGCGGGTCCCGCCGTCCGCTCCGAGCTCGAGCGGGGCGTCCAGCAGGTGGCCGATCAGGCCGGCTCCATCGGACTCCTCAGCGGGATCGCCTTCGTCTGGTTCTCCACCCGGCTGTTCGGCGCCCTCCGCACCGTCCTCGCCGAGGTGTTCGACCTCCGCGACGTGCCGGGGATCGTGCGGGGCAAGCTGATGGACGTGGGGATGGTCCTGGTCAGCACGCTCCTGCTCTGCCTGAACATCGCCGTCACCTCGATCATCGCCGCGCTGGGCCGGGGCGGCCTGCGGGCGGTGGGCCTCGAGGCGGGCGCCATGGAGCAGGCGCTCGGCTTCGCCGCCGCCTTCCTGTTCATCTTCCTGATGTTCCTCTTCATCTACAAGTTCGTCTCGCTGAACCGGATCCGCTGGCGCACCGCGGCGCTGGCGGCGCTGGTGGCCTCGGCGGGCTACGAGCTGCTCAAGGCGGGCTTCACCTGGTGGGTGGTCGAGTACGCGGACTACGGCTCCTTCTTCTTCGCCTTCGCCACGCTGATCGTGGTGGTGATCGCGGTCTATTACGGCTCGGCCGTCTTCGTGCTGGGCGGCGAGGTGGCCCAGGTGGCCGAGCTGCGCCGCACCCTCCACCGGCAGCGGGAGATGTTCGAGGGCTGACGAGCCCGGCCCGGGGGAACGGTCGGTCCCCGGCGCGCGTAGCATTCCGGGCCCGATGCGCCTACATTGTGGCGCCGACGCCCCGTCCATCCGCCGAACAGGCGTCTCGCACAGGTCACCAGCACGTCCGGGAGTCCAGTTGGCCCAGGAAGACGGCCGGCGCGTGGTCCTCCGCAACCGGAAGGCCCGCCACGAGTACGAGGTCCTCGAGACCTACGAGGCGGGGCTCGTCCTCCGTGGCGCGGAGGTGAAGTCCCTCCGCCAGGGCGACGCGAGCTTCACCGACGCGTTCGCCCGGGTGGAGGACGGCGAGGTCTGGCTTCACAACCTCCACATCAAGCCCTGGCACGCGGCCAGCCGCGACGCCCCGGACCCGAAGCGCACCCGCAAGCTCCTGCTCCGGGAGAGCGAGATCGAGAAGCTCTTCGTGGAGACCCGGCAGCGGGGCCGCACCCTGGTGCCGCTGGACCTCTACTTCCGCGACGGCTGGGCCAAGACGACGCTGGCCCTGGCCGAAGGGAAGAAGCACCAGGACAAGCGGGAGGACCTGAAGCGCGAGGCCATGAGGCGGGAGGCGGAGCGTGAGATCAAGAAACACCAGGGCTGAGGACCCCGGTCGGACAGGCGGCGCGGCCGGGGCGGCGGGCCGGCTCGAGGGCGGGCGACCCGGCGTCGGC
>CAZJJO010000008.1:0-40409 GCA_964546375.1 uncultured Gemmatimonadota bacterium | reverse complement strand
CGCGGAAGGCCCGCGCCCGCCGGGCCGACCCGATCAGCGCCTTGCTGGGGACGCAGCCGGTCCAGAGGCATTCGCCGCCCAGGCGGTCGCGCTCCACCAGCGCCACGCGGGCGCCCAGCGAGGCGGCACCGGCGGCGGCCACCAGCCCCGCCGTGCCCCCGCCGATGATCGCCAGGTCGTAGCTGCGCTCCATCCAGGTCTCCCGCTCGGGTTCGCCGTCCGCCGACCCCCGACCGCCCGCGTCGCGGTTCCGCGCGCCCCTCTCCTCGTCCGCCTCCCGGCCCGGGCCAAGGTCCCGCGTCGGGGCCGGCTGCGGCAAGGGAACGCCTCCCCCGGTCGGCCGGTTCCGGCGGCCGGGCCGGGACGGCGGGGACGTTCTTGCCGATCCCGGCTCCGCCGCCCTACCTTCGGCCCTCGCCCGCGGCACGCGAGGTGCCTCCGCGCCCGCGAGATCGAACCGGCCTCCGACCACCACCGGGAAAGAACCCCCAGGATGCACGTTTTCGCGAAATGCGAGAACTTCACCTACTCCCGCGATCTCCGAGAGGCGGGACTGTATCCCTACTTCCAGGAGATCGAGGAGTCCCGCGACACCACGGTGACGATCGACGGCCACGAGAAAGTGATGATCGGCTCCAACAACTACATGGGGCTGACCCACGACCCGCGGGTCGTCGAGGCCTCCCGGGAGGCGCTCGACCGGTACGGCAGCGGCAACACGGGGAGCCGGTTCCTGAACGGCAACCTCGACCTGCACAACCGGCTCGAGGAGGAGCTGGCCGACTGGGTGGGCAAGGAGCGGGCGCTGGTCTTCAGCACCGGCTACCAGACGAACCTCGGCACGCTGAGCGCCCTCATCGGACGCAACGACACCGTCTTCGTCGACAAGCTCGACCACGCCTGCATCCAGGACGGGGCCCGGCTGGGCTTCGGCGAGGTGCAGCGCTTCAACCACAACGATTTCGAGACCCTGGAGCGCATGCTGGAGTCGACGCGCGACGGCCGGGGGAAGCTGATCGTCGTGGACGGCGTCTACAGCATGGAGGGGGACCTCGCCGACCTGCCCCGCCTCACCGAGCTGGCCGAGGAGCACGACGCGGCGCTGGTGGTGGACGACGCCCACGCCATCGGGGTCGTCGGGCCCGAGGGCGCCGGCACGGCCGCCCACTTCGGGCTGACCGACGAGGTGGACCTCGTCACCGGCACCTTCAGCAAGTCGCTGGCGTCCATCGGGGGCTTCGTGGCGGGCGAGGACACCGTGATCGAGTTCCTCCAGCACAACGCCCGGGCCCTCATGTTCAGCGCCAGCATGCCCCCGTCGGCGGTGGCCACCGTCCGGAAGGCGCTCGAGATCATCCGCGAGGAGCCCGAGCGGCGCGAGCGCCTCTGGGACAACACCGAGAAGATGATGGACGGCTTCACCGAGATGGGCTTCGACATCGGGCCCACCGAGACGCCCATCGTCCCCATCCTGGTCGGTCCCCGGGACAAGACGTTCGTCTTCTGGAAGAAGCTGTTCGACGCCGGCGTCTTCACCAACCCGGTGGTCCCGCCGGCGGTGCCGGAGGGGAGCTGCCGCCTGCGCACCAGCTTCATGGCCACGCACACCGACGAGCAGCTCGACTTCGTGCTCGAGACGGTGGAGGAGATCGGCCGGGGGCTGGGCGTCATTTGACGAGGCCGGCCCGGTGAGGAGCCCGGTCCGGCCCCCGGCCCCTTCCCGGCGGGGCTCCCCGCCCGGGGCGGGCGTCCGATGAGCGCCGGCGGCGTCCGGGTCGTGCCGGCCGAGGGCGCCGACGCCCGGGAGGCCTTCGTCCGCCTTCCCTGGCGGATCTACCGGGACGATCCCGTCTGGGTCCCCCCCCTCCTGTCCGACGTCCGCACGCGGATGGATCCGGACGAGCACCCCTTCCACCTGCACTCCGACGTCCGCTTCCTGCTGGCGCTGCGCGACGGGCGGCCGGTGGGACGGATCGCCGCGATCCACAACACGCGCCACGTCGAGCACCACGACGAGCCGGTGGGCTTCTTCGGCTTCTTCGAGGCCGAGCGGGACGCCGCCGTCGCCCGGGCCCTGCTGGACGCCGCCGGGGACTGGCTGCGGGGCCGGGGCCTGGAGGCGATGCGGGGCCCCGCCAGCTTCTCGACCAACGAGGAGGCGGGGCTGCTGGTGGAGGGGTTCCATCGGCCGCCGGCGGTCATGATGCCCTACAACCCTCCCTGGTACCGCGACCTCCTGGAGGACGCCGGCTTCGAGAAGGCGCAGGACCTGGTGGCCTACTGGCTGGACCACAACGAGCCCCCGGAGTTCCTGCTCCGGGCCGAGAAGCTGGTCCGGCGCCGGTATCCCGACCTCGAGATCCGCGCCCTCCGCATGGACGAGTGGGACCGCGAGGTGGAGCGGATCCACCGCCTCTACAACGAGGCCTGGCAGGAGAACTGGGGCTTCGTCCCCATGACCGACGCCGAGTTCCATCACATGGCGGCGGAGCTGAAGCCGGTGGTGGACCCGGAGCTGGCGCTGATCGCCGAGGACGGGGACGGCGAGCCGGTGGGCTTCGCGCTGTCGCTGCCCGACCTCAACCAGGCGATCCGCCACGCCGAGGGCCGGCTCTTCCCGTTCGGCCTGCTGAAGATCCTCTGGCACGCGCGGTCCATCGACGTCTGCCGCGTGATCACCCTGGGCCTGGTGGAGGCCTACCGGGGCAAGGGGATCGACGCCCTCCTCTACCTGGAGACCTTCCGCCGGGGCGCGGAACGGGGCATCGCCGCGGGCGAGTTCGGCTGGGTGCTGGAGGACAACGAGGCCATGCGCCGCCCGCTCGAGCGGCTGGGGGCCGAGGTCCACAAGCGTTATCGACTCTACGACCGTGCCCTGTGAATCCCGGCGGACGACTACACTTTACATGACCGATTTACGATGAGCGGGCCGATCCTCCTCACCGGCGCCACCGGGTTCGTGGGCAGCCACGTGGCCGAGGCCCTCTCCGGTCTCGAGGCCGGCCTTCGGTGCACCGTCCGGGCCTCCAGCGACCGGCGCTGGATCCGGCACCTGCCCGTGGAGGCGGTGCGGGCGGACCTCCGAGATCCCGACGCCCTGGAGGCGGCCCTGGAGGGGGTCGCCGCGGTGGTCCACGTGGCGGGCGTCACCCGGGCCCCCTCGTCCGAGACGTACCGACGGGTGAACGTGGAGGGGACGGAGCGGCTGGCCCGGGCGGCGGCCCGGCGCGGGGTGGACCGCTTCGTCTTCGTCAGCAGCCTGGCGGCGCGGGGGCCGGACGGGGCCGGGGGTCCGGTGAGCGCGTACGGGCGCAGCAAGCGGTCGGCCGAGGAGCGGCTGTCGGCGGCGGACGGGGACGCGGTCCCGACCGAGACGGTGGTGCTCCGCCCCGGCGGGGTGTACGGCCCCCGGGACACGGATCTCCTGCCCCTGTTCCGCATGGCGCGGAGGGGCTGGCTCCCGGTGCCCACCGGCGCCCGTCGGCTCCAGCCCGTCTACGCGGCCGACGTGGCGTCGGCGGTGGAGGCCGCGGCGACGGGGGCGGCGCCCGGCTTCGGCCCCTGGCCGGTGGTCGAGCGGGCCAGCCACCCGTGGGCGGAGGTGGCGGCCGGCCTGGAGCGGGCCCTGGGGCGGCCCGTCCGGACCTTCCCGGTGCCCTCCTCGCTGCTGGTGGCCGCCGGCGCGGTGTCCGAGGCGGCGGGCCGGCTCACCGGCACCGCCCCCCGCCTGGATCGTCGCCGCGCCCGCGACCTGGCGCGCCACGGGTGGACGGCGGACCCGGGCCCGACGGTGGAGGCCCTGGGCTGGCGCCCGGAGGTGGCGCTGCCGGAGGGGCTGGACCGCACGGCGGCCTGGTACCGGGAGGAGGGCTGGCTTTGAGCCGGACCCCGGGCCGCGACGGTCCCCTCCCCCCCGGCGCGGTGCCGGCCGGGGACCGGCTGCTCGCGGCCTACCTGGCGGTCACGGGTCTGCTGGCCGCGGCCACCCTCACGGGGACCGGCGCCGCCCTGGCGGGCGCCCACGCCCTGGCGGCGGCGGCCGTCTGGGCGCTCTCGCGGCGTCCCCTGCCCGCGGGTCGGCCGCTCCGCTTCCTGCGGCTCTTCCTCCCGGTGGTCGCCACGCCGCTGCTCTACGCCGAGCTGGAGACGCTGAGCCAGCTCGTGGTCACCGGCTATTTCGACGGCCTGGTCCAGGGGTGGGAGGTCGGGCTGTTCGGCGAGCAGCTCAGCCTGACGGCCGCCCGCCGGTGGCCGTCGCTCTGGCTCTCCGAGCTCCTCCACCTCGGCTACTTCTCCTACTACCTCGTCGTCCCGGCGGCCGCCCTGGCGGTGTGGCGGGAGGCCGGCGACCGGGGCCTGGAGCGGGCGACGGTCACCGTGGGGATGGCCTTCTTCCTCTGCTACCTGGTGTTCGCCGTCTTCCCGGTGGCCGGCCCGCGCTACGAGTTCACGCGGATCGAGGGGCCGCCGGCCGAGGGCCCGCTCTTCGGGCTGGTCCACTCGGTGCTGGAGGCCGGCTCCTCGAAGGGGACCGCCTTCCCCAGCTCGCACGTGGCGGCGGCCACCGCGGCGGTGCTGGCGGCGCGGCGCGACGCCCGCCGATGGGTCGCGGTCCTGGCGGTGCCGGTGGTCCTGCTGGTCCTCGGGACGGTCTACGGCCGCTTCCACTACGCCGTCGACGCCCTGGCCGGGCTGGCGGTCGCCCTCGCGGCGGACGCCTGGACGCCGGCGGCCGTCCGGCGGCTGGGCGGGGCCGGCGAGGGCGCCGGGACGGCGTGATCGGTCCCCGCGGGCAACCCTTCGGCGACCGCGTCCGTCCAAGGATCGGCGCCAGGGAAGGAGAGGGGTGGACGAGAGCGAGCTGATCCGGCGTGCCCGGGAAGGCGACCGGGACGCCATGGAGCGACTCTACCGCGAGCACGCGGACCGCGTGTACACCGTGGTCCGACGGCTGGCCGGGGACGAGGCCCGCGCCGACGACCTGGCCCAGGAGGCCTGGATCCGGGCCTTCGAGAAGCTCCACCTCTTCGACGGCCGGAGCTCGTTCGGCACCTGGATGTACCGGCTGGCCACGAACACGGCGCTGAACCGGCTCCGCGCCGACGGCCGGCACCGGGAGCTGGAGGAGAAGGCGGCCCCGTCCGACCTGCACGGTCGCAGGGAGACGGTGGACCAGGCGGTCCTCGACCAGAAGGTGCTGCAGGACGCGATGGACCGGCTGCCCGACGGCTACCGCGAGGTGCTGGTCCTCCACGACGTGGAGGGATTCACCCACCGGGAGATCGCCGAGAAGCTGGGCGTGGCCACGGGAACGTCCAAGTCCCAGCTCCACAAGGCCCGGGCCCGGATGCGCGAGCTGATCGAGCCGGACGAGATCGGAGAGGAAGCGAAGAACGATGGCTGAACACCTATCCGGCGAGCGCCTTTCGGCCCTGCTGGACGACACCCCCACCGCGGAGGAGCGCCGCCACCTGGAGGCGTGTCCCGGGTGCGAGGGCGAGCTCCGCCGGCTCCGGCGGATGCGCATGGCGCTCTCGGCCCTGGACGACTTCGAGGCCCCCGACGACGGCTGGGCGCGCCTGGAGGCGGCCTTCTCCGATCGCGAGGGAGCGCCGGCGGGGGCCGAGGCCGGACGGGAGGCGCCGGGTCCCGCGGAGCCGGCCGCCGACCGCCGGGGAGCCCGCTCCGGCTGGAGCCTCGCCGGGGCCGGGGCCCGGGCGGCCGCGGCCGTGGTGCTCTTCGCGGGCGGGATGGCGCTGGGGACGCATCTCTCCGGTCCGGAGGGCGGGACGGGGACGACGGCGCGGGCCGGCGACGCCGGCGCGGCGGAGCCCTCGGCCGGGGAGCGGGTGGCCGTCGAGGGGACGGCCCGGTCCGGGCCGCCGGCCGGGGAGGCGCCGGACGTCCGCACGGAGGAGTCGGCCCGGGCGACGGCGGTCGGAGGGCTGGCGGAGGGCACGTACCCGCCGGCCGTGGACGGCGCCTCGGACGAGGTCTACCGGGACCCGGCCGCGGCGGCCGAGCGCCTGGCCCGGCTCGACGCGGTGATGCAGGCGGCCCGGGAGGCCGTGCGGGAGGATCCCTCCGATCCGGCCGTGAACGACCTGCTCTTCCGGGTGGCCGAGGACCGGCGGGCCCTGGTCGAGGCGCTCCACCTGGCGACGCTGGAGTACCGATGAGGGCCGGGCGGCCGCGCCGGGCCGCGCTTCCGCGTATCGGCCGCGCGCTGACCGTGGCGCTGGCCGCGGCCATGGCGATCGCGCCCCGACCGGCTCCGGCCCAGGAGGCGGAAGGGGCGCGGGCGGATCGTCCGGGCTGGCTCGGCGTGGGCCTCCAGGAGACGCTGGTCTGTCCCCGGGGCGATGGGACCGAGGCGCCGGAGGTGGTCACGCCCGACGAGTGCCGGCGCGCCTACGTGGCCGAGGCCCTCGTCGAGGGCGGTCCGGCCCACGAGGCGGGTGTCCAGCCCGGCGACACCCTGATCGCCGTCAACGGGCGGCCGCTGGCCAGCCGTCGCGGAGCGCGGGCCCTCCGGTCGCTGGAGCCCGGTCAGCCGGTGGAGGTGCTGGTGGGACGGCCCGGCGGCCGGGAGAGCCTCCGGGTGACGCCCGCCCCGCGCCCCCCGGAGATGGGCCGGCTGACGCTGCGGACGCCCCGGGCGCCGCAGGCGGGGACGCTCGGCGTCTCGCCCGGCGTGGTGCTCCGGTGGTCCCGGGCCCTGGAGGGCGTCCAGGCGCCCGGGCGCCGGGCCCGCGGGGACGGGGGGGCGCTCCGCGTGGACCGGCAGGGGCGGGTCTACCTGCAGGGCGACGGCGAGCTCGTCCGGCTGCGGGGGGTCGAGGCCGACCACCTCCGCGCCCTGCGCGACTCGGTGATGCGGGCGGTGCGCCAGCGGCTCCGTCGGCTGCGGCGGGCGGGATCGGCCTCGGCGGAGTCGCCCGCCCTCCCGTTCGCCGGCGGGGCGACCCTCCTCCGGGCGGCCGGGGCCGAGTTCCGCCCGCTGGACGCGGAGCTGGCCGAGCACTTCGAGGGCGCGGACCGCGGCCTGCTGGTGCTGCGCGTCCTCCCGGGCACGCCCGCCCACGGGCTCGGGCTCCGGCCGGGCGACGTGGTGGTGGAGGCGGCCGGCCGTCCCACGGTCCGCCCCGGCCAGCTCCGGGCGGCCCTCCGGGAGCTGTCGGACCGGGACAGCGTGGTGGTCCGCTGGATCCGGCGGGGCGAGGCGAGCACCGGCGTCCTCCGCCGGCCCTGAGCTCAGGCCGCCGGGCCCTCCCCTCCTCCCGGGTCCGGCGCCTCTTCGTCGCCCCCTTCCTCCAGCCGCTCGATGCCGCGCCGGACGTCGGGCGGGATCGGCGTCTTCCGTTCGGCCTCGTAGTCGAAGGAGACCACCAGCCCGCTCCCTTCGGCGGCCACCGCGTCGTCGGAGAGCGAGACCACCCGGTAGGCCATCTCGAAGCGGTCCTCGCCGACCTCCTCGGCGCGGGCCGACGCCAGCACGGCGTCGGGGTAGCGCAGGGCGCGCCGGAACCGGCAGGCGGTGGAGTGGAGGATGGCGCCCACGCGATCGCGCTCCCAGGAGGCGGTGAAGCCGCACCGCTCCAGGTACCGGACCCGGGCCGACTCGAAGTATCGGAAGAAGACGGTGTTGTTGACATGGCCGTAGGCGTCCATCTCGCCCCACTGCACGGGGATGCGAACCACCACCGGCCAGCCGCGCACGAGCTCGTGGGTGACGTCGTCGGGACGGTCGCTCACGGGGGACCTTTCGCTCGAGGTGGACGGGAGCCCGGCCGGGCGGCCGGGCGGCTCCGGCGGACATCCGCTGCAAGAGGCGTCCCCCGAGCGGGACGAGCCCCGGCGGCCGGCGCGAGCCGGGTCCGGGCCGGGCAGGGAGAAGCCCCGGGAGGCGCGGGCCGCCGCCCGGCTGTCGGCGGGACGGCGAGCCCCCCAGGTTCCCGGACCGTGACCCCCGTCGAACGTCGCCCCCCGGATCCGCCGCCGCTCCCGGACGCGGTCGCCCGGCTGGCCGACGAGCTGGAGGAGGCGATCCGGCGGTGGGAGCGGGACCCTTCCCCCTGGCCGGAGGGCCGGTTCGAGGAGCTGGCGCTCCGGGCCTTCCGCGTCCAGTACGAGCACGTCGACCCGTACCGGCGCTTCTGCCGGGCCCGGGGGACGAGCCCGGGGGAGGTCGCGGACTGGCGGGCGATCCCCGCCGTCCCCACCGCCGCCTTCCGCGCCGCGGAGCTGACGGCCGCCCCGGCGGGATCCGTCCGCCTGCGCTTCCGCACCAGCGGCACCACCGGCGGCGAGGGGCGCCGGGGCGAGCGCCCGGTCGCCCGGCCGTCCCTGTATCGGGCCGCGGCCGAGGCCGGCTTCCGGCGCTTCGTCCTGGACGGGGCCGGCTTCCCGGAGGGGGTCCGTCCGCCCCGCCGGCCCCTGGAGCCCCCGGTGCCCGTCCTCTCGCTGATCCCGGCCCACGCCGACAGCGACGACGCCTCGCTGGCGTGGATGTGCGACGCGGTCCGCGCCCGCTTCGGCGGCCCGGACCCGGCGGTGGCCGCCGACGGGGACGGGGTGGACTGGGAGGCCGCGCGGGCCTGGGCCCGCCGCGCCGAGCGGGGCGGCGAGCCGGTGGTCGTGCTGGCCACGACCCTGGCGCTGGACGCCTGGACCCGGCGGCTCGAGGCCGAGGGCGTCCGCCTCCGCCTGCCGGAGGGGTCGCGCGTCATGGACACGGGCGGCGCGAAGGGACGGCAGGGGCTCCGGCGGGAGGAGGTTCTGGGGCGGGCCGGAGCCGCCCTCGGCGTCCCCCGCGAGGGAGTGGTCAACGAGCTGGGCATGACCGAGCTGTTCTCCCAGCGCTACGACGCCCCGGCCGACGGCCGCCTGCACGGCCCGCCGTGGCTGCGGACCCGGGCGCTGGATCCGGTGAGCCTCGAACCCGCCGGTCCGGGCGAGACCGGGGTCCTCTGCCACCTGGACCTGGCCAACGTCGCGTCCGTCTCGGCGGTGCTGACGGGCGACCTGGGGGCCGTGGTGGACGGGGCCGTCGAGCACCGCGGACGCGCTGGCGGCGCCCCGCCGCGGGGCTGCTCCCTGGCCACCGCCGACCTGCTGGAAGGGGCGGGGCGCCGGGCGGAGCCGGGTGTTACGCAGGGTGAGTAGCATCGAGCCCTGGCACCTGCCCGGATTCGAGGAGCCCCCGGCCCGGGGGGAGCGGGAGGGCCGAACGCCCTCCGGGGCGACGTTCCGGGCTCCCCGGCTCGACGCGGCGGCCGCGCGCGGGGTCGCGTCCACGGTCCGTCGGGCGGCGCTCGAGGCCCGACGGGAGCGGTCCGTCGAGGAGGTGGTCGCCGCGGTCTCCCGTGCCGCCCGGAGCCTGACCGACGGGTCGGGGGAGGCGGGCCGCGAGGCGACGGCGCTCCTGCGGGCCGAGCTGGGCTGGCCGGAGGAGCTGGCCCGGGAGACCCTGGAAGGGATGGCCGCGGGATGGGGCGAGGAGCCGCTCCGGGCCCTCCTGCGGCGGGAGCTGGGCGATCCGGGGGTCCTGGACGGCTGGGTCGAGGCGCCGCCGGCTCCCGGCGGGCGGACGCGGCGGCGCCGGGCCTCGGGGCCGCCCCTGCTCTTCGTGGCTCACGCCGGCAACGTCCCGGGCGTGGCCGTCACGGCCGCCCTCCGCGGCCTGCTGGTCCGGTCCGGCGTCCTCTGCAAGGCGCCGTCGTCGGAGCCCGGCCTGCTCGCCCTCTTCGCCCGCGAGCTGGCCCGCGAGGATCCTCTGCTGGGACGGTGTCTGGCGGTGAACTGGTGGCCGGGCGGGACGACGTCTCCCGAGGTCCGGGCCTGGACCGGGGCGGCCGGCGAGGTGGTCCTCTACGGCGGGCCGGAGGCGGTGGACGCCTACCGGTCCCGGCTGCCGGCGGAGGTCGATCTGCTGGTCTACGGGCCGAGGGTCGGGCTGGGGGTCGTGCTGGGCGACGCGGCCGACCGTGGCGCCGGCGCCCGGGCCCTGGCCCGGGACGTCTGCGCCTACGAGCAGGCGGGCTGCGTCTCGCCCCGCGTGGTCTACGTGGTCGGCGCCGACCCCGGACCGTGGGCCGAGGCGCTGGCCCGCGCCCTGGAGGAGGAGACCCGGCGCACCTCGCCCCCGGCGCCCTCGCCCGGGGAGGCGGTGGCGATACGCTCCGTCCGGGCCGAGGCGGGGTTCCGCGGCCACGCCGGCGACGGGGCGGCGCCGGAGGTCCTGGGCGACCGGGAGGGCCTGGCCTGGACCGTCCTGGTCGGGGGCGATCCGGCGCCGCGGACCGAGGGGCTGCCCCGGGTGGTCCGGGTCCACGCGGTGGAGGCGGTGCGCGACCTGGAGCCGCTGCTCGCGCCGCTGGAGGGCCGGATCCAGGCGCTGGGCCACGCCGGCCGGGAGGACCTCGACGAGCTGGCCGATCTCGCCCACCGGCTGGGCGTCGCCCGGGTGGCCCCCTTCGGCGAGGTGGCCTGGCCCCCGCCGGACTGGCGGCACGACGGCCGGCACCAGATCCTGCCGCTGGTCCGCTGGACCGACCGGGAGGACTGAGCTTTACTAATCCGCTTTACGATATCCGCCCCGGCCGGCGGTCGCTCCCCGGCCGGTGGCTTCGTCCGGGCACGACCCGCGCGGCCGGCCGGCGGACGCTCCCGAACCCCCGCTCCGGTGCCGGCGCCGCCCCCGCGTCACGGCGCCCCGATCGCCTCGGCCCGGGGCCGGCGCAGCCACCGGGCGAGCACCGGGTCGGCCGGGCGCGGCCCCTCCTCCCCGTCCTCCTGCACCAGCCCCGCGTCCTCCAGGGCGCCCATGGCCCGCTGGACGCTGGAGGGCGACGCGAAGCCGTGTCGAACGACGAAGTCCGAGGCGTAGGGGTGGACCGGGGGCTCCGCGCGGGCCAGCGCCTCCAGGAGCCGCCGCTGGTTTCCGGTGAGCGGATCCAGCAGGAGGCGGAAGCGGCCGCCGGCCCGGACCAGGAGGCGTCGGTGGGCCGCCTCCAGCGTCTCCTCGTCGACGCGGCCCCCGGGGTCCGAGGCCCGCCAGATCAGGTGAAAGAGGAGCTGGGCGTGCAGGGGCCGGCCGCCGGTGGCCTCCACCGCCCGGCGGACGTGCTCGTTGGCGATCCAGCGGTCGGTCCGGAGGAACCGCTCCAGCACGTACGGCATCCAGGCGGCCTCCGGGATCGGGCCGATCTCCGGCCCCGATCCGGGCTCCCGGGACGCCGGCTCGCCCTGCCGCAGGACGGTGAGGCCGACACCGGTCCCGGCGGCCGCCTCGACCAGCTCCGACCGGTCCGTCGCCCCTCCGCCCCGGCCGAGCCCGTCCAGCACGAGGTGGAGAGGGGCCCCGTCCCCCGCGTCGAGGGCGCGGGCCGCGGCGGCCAGCCGCTCCGCCGGGTCGGCGGGCGGCCTCGCCTCGACCGGCCCTCGGTCCGTGGCTCCCGGCCCGGACGAGCTCTCGAGGGCTCCGAGGGCGTCGGCCGCCAGGGCGGCGGCGCTTTCCCGTCCGGCCGCGTCCACCAGCACCGCCCGGCGGCCGCGCGCCGCCAGCCTCCGGGCCATCTCCCGGGCCACCGACGTGACCCCGGCCCCCCGGCGTCCGACCGCCGTGCCCACCTCGCCGCGCCCGGCCGCCTCCAGGAGCCGCTCCAGCACCGGGTCCCGGCCGCACAGCCCGTCGCCGACCACCGGTCGCTCCACCACGAAGGGGTTCTCCACGGCCGCTCCTCCCGCCGGTCCGGTCGGGGGTTCTCGCGATACGCGTCGAGCGTTACGCAATATAGATAACCGGGCGGCGTGTCGTCCAGCCGACGCGATCGCTATGCTTGCCCCGCGTTCGCGCCGCGGGACGGGCCGCCCGGCCCGGCCCGACCGCTCCAGCCCCGCCGCGGGAGGTCCGCTTGGAGTCCGACGCCCCCGATCAGGCCTCCGGATCGCCCCCGGGAGGGGCCGACGCCGTCCGCCCGGCCTACGCGGCGGCGTGGTCGGGGGGGAAGGACTCGGCGCTGGCCCTCCACCGCGCCCGGACCGGGGGGCTTCGGGTCACCCGGCTGATCAGCGTGGTCGACGGGGAGACCGGTCGGATCCCCTACCACGGCACCCGGGCGGACGTGTTGAGCGCCCAGGCCTCGGCGCTCGGCCTCGAGCTGACGCTGGCGAGGACCGGTCCCGAACGGGGCTTCGAGGAAGCCTTCACCGGCGCGCTGGAGGAGCTGGCCGCCGGGGGCCTGGAGGGGGTGGTCTTCGGCAACGTCCACCTGGCCGACGTGCGCGCCTGGTGGGAGAAGCGGGTGGGCGCGGCGGGCCTGGAGCACGTCGAGCCGCTCTGGGGCGGCGATCCCGGTCGGCTGGTCCGGGAGTACGTCCGGCTCGGCTACCGGAGCCGCGTGGTGAGCGTGCTGCTGGACTCGCCCGTTGACCCGGACTGGCTGGGCCGGGAGCTGGACGCGGACCTCCTGGCCGAGATCGACGGGCGCCCGGAGGTCGATCCCTGCGGCGAGCGGGGGGAGTTCCACACGGTCTGCCGGGACGGTCCCCTCTTCCGCCGCGCCCTCGACCTGCGGGCGGGAGGGAGCTCGGAGGTGGAGGGCCACCGGATCCTGGACCTGGCACCGGCGACGGGCTGAAAAGACGGCTCACCCGGGACTCCGGGCCCGACGGCGGGCCGCGGAGCCCCTCTCCCCGCCCCTCTCCTCGCTACCCCGCCCGGGCCGGAAGCCGGGGGGCTCTCAGCCGTCCCCGCTGTCGCCAGGGTCCGGGTCCTCCCCGGGCCGTGAGCCGTCCGGTCCGTCCGCCTCCCCGGGCGACGGCGCCGGGACCCGAAGGTCCACGCGCCGCAGCTCCCCGTCCCCCGCCTCCACCTCGCGCCCCGGGCCCGCGGGGCCGGGGCTGTCGGGGCGTGCCGTGAGGTGGAGGGTCCAGTCCGCGGGGAGGTGACAGAGGCGGTAGGCCCCGTTCCGGTCGGCGGCGACCCGCCGCTCGTGCCGATCGCGCTCCACGCGGTCGCCGGAGGGCCGGTCGGCACCCAGGTCTCGGGCCGACCACCGGTCCCACCGCACCTCGACCGGGGCTCCCGGCACCGGGTCGCCGGCGCTGTCGCGGACGAAGCCCGCCAGCGCCGCCGTCCGGGGGTGGCCCTCCGCCGCCGGGGCCGGCGCCTCGTCCGGACACGCGGCGTCGTGGACGGCCCGGCGGTCGGGGAGCTCCACCTCCACCTCGCGCGAGGCGCCGGCCTCCAGCTCCACCGTCCGCACCTCGGCCGCGAGCCCGGCGGCCAGCGACAGGGAGTCGCGGGCCGCCACCTCGTAGCGCCCGCCGCCGAGGAGGTCGAGCCGGAAGTAGCCCGCCCCGTCGGTGACCGTGCGCCGGTCGGTGCCCCGGAGCCGCACCGTGGCCCCGGACACCGGATCCCCGCTCCCGCTCCGTCGGACGGTGCCCACCAGGGCGGCGGTCTCGGCCGTGCGGAGGGTGTCGCCCGCGGGCGTGTAGACGTCGAGCACCTCGCCGCCCACCGTCTCGTAGCCCGTCACGGCCTCCTCGCCGGCGCGGACGAAGCGCCCCATCCGGAGCCGGGTTCGGCCCAACCGGGGCATCCGGATCCACCAGCGGCGGACGATCAGCGAGCCCTCGGGGAGGCGGAGGAACTCCACCCGTCCCCCCAGGCGATGCCGGTGGGTCGGGAAGTCGACGTTGGCGTAGCGGTACGTCAGCAGCCGGAGCTGAGCGGTGTGGGGGTCGAGCCAGAAGGTCCCCGCGATGTCCGGCGTCTCCCGGTCCTCGACGGGGCGGAAGGCGAGCCCCACCATCCCGTCCTTCCGCCCGGCCATCCGGAAGCAGTGGTCGGCCAGGAACGGGTCCGAGAGCAGGGCCGAGGCGTCGGGGGCGAAGTAGTCGGTGACCGTCTCGCCCTCGACCTCGACGGACCGGACGTAGCCCTTCTCGGACAGGTCGGCGGCGCTGAGGCTCTCGAAGGGATGGCGGCCCACGGCCACGTAGGTGTCCGAGTCCTCGCCGACCACGTCCCTCTCGCGGTCCGTCCGCCGGCGGTACTCACGGATCCGGAAGCGGAGGAGCCCCTGCCGGTCGGTGGCCCGGACGCTCTCCAGGGCCTTCCGGGTCTCCTCCCAGACCCGGGCCGTCCGGCGGCTCTCGCCCGGACCCGTCCGGCAGCGGCGGGAAGCGGAGACGTCGAGGTCGGACAGGCGCACGGCCTCCACCGGGACCTCGGCCCGAACCGAGCGGGACTGCCCGGCCGCCAGCTCCAGCGGCTCCGACGTCCAGCGGCGGTAGCCGATCCGCTCGACGCGCAGGCGGTAGGTGCCGGCGCCGGGCGCCGAGAGGACGTAGTTGCCCTCCCGGCCGGTCATCGTCCGGGTCACCGTCGAGTCGGCCCCGTCACGCAGCTCGACCAGGGCGCCCGGGATCGGTCGGCCGTCGGCCCGCTGGACCACCTTGCCGCGGACCTCCTGTCCGGCGAGGGCCTCCGGAAGCTGGGAGAGACCCGCGGCCAGCAGGATCGGCAGCAGGGGCAGCAGGATCCTTCGCATCCGGCACCTCCGGTGTGGCGGCCGCCCGGCCACGGGTCGGCGCCCGGGCCGAGGGCCGGCTCGGACCGGGCCTCCGTCCCAAGCTGCGTGCGTGGTTGCTAAAAGCGCAACACATCCGGCGCTTCCCCGCCCCCGCTCCGGGCCCGGCCCGCCGGGACGATGAGGGCCGGGCGCCGTCCGTGTCCGCCCGTCGGTGGCGGCCGCTACCCGATGGCGCGCATTTCGCAGGCACTGGCCGGCGGCGAGGCGGCGGCCGGACGCTTCGACGCCTCGCCGCCGGGCCCCGGGGGCCCGGCCCCGCAGCCACCACGCTCCACAACGAAGACGGAGGGGCAGGACCGTGGACGACATCGCCCGCCACGTGCGCGACCGCCGGGAGACCCGCGAGGACGAGCTGTTCGAATACCTCTCCATCCCCAGCGTGAGCACGGACCCGGAGCGCCGGGAGGAGGTGGCCCGGTGCGCGGACTGGGTCGCCGACCGGATGCGGGACGCCGGGGTGGACCGCACCGAGGTCGTGGAGACCGACGGCCATCCCATCGTGGTCGGCGAGCACGAGGCCGACCCCGACGCCCCGACTCTGCTGGTCTACGGCCACTACGACGTCCAGCCCGCCGATCCCCTCGACGAGTGGTCCTCCCCGCCCTTCGAGCCCCGGGTGCACGACGGCCGGGTCTACGCCCGGGGCGCCACCGACAACAAGGGCCAGAACCACATGCACCTGAAGGCCCTCGAGGCCTGCGACCGGGTCCACGGGGGGATCCCCGTGAACCTCCGGCTCGTCCTGGAGGGGGAGGAGGAGGTCGGCAGCCCCAACCTGGAGGTGTTCCTGCAGGAGGAGCGGGACCGGCTGGACTGCGACGCCGTGCTGCTCAGCGACACCCAGATGGTGGCCCGGGACCTGCCGGCCGTGATCGTCGGGCTCCGGGGGCTGGCCTACCTGCAGATCGACGTGCGCGGGCCCGCCTCGGACCTCCACTCCGGCGTCTACGGCGGGCCGGTGGTCAATCCCGCCAACGCCCTGGCCGAGATCCTGGCGGCGCTCAGGGACGACCGGGGCCGCGTCACCATCCCGGGCTTCTACGACGACGTCCGCCCGATCACCGAGCGGGACCGGGAGGAGCTCGGCCGCATCCCGTTCGACGAGGCGGAGTACCGTGAGGAGACCGGGGTCCCGGAGCTGGGCGGCGAGGAGGGATACTCGCCCCTGGAGCAGCTCGGCTACCGGCCGACCTGCGACGTGAACGGGCTGCTGGCCGGCTTCACCGGCGAGGGCGCCAAGACCGTCCTGCCGGCCCGGGCCATGGCGAAGGTCTCCATGCGGTTGGTGCCCGACCAGGATCCCGGCGCGATCGCCGCGGCCGCCCGCGATTACATCCGGGAGCTGGCACCCGACGGGGTGGAGGTCGAGGTGCGGGACCTCCACGGGGGCCGCCCCTGGGCGGCCCGGCCCGAGGGCCCGCTGGTCGACGCGGCGGCCGAGGCCCTGGAGGAGGCGTTCGGCAACCCGCCCGTCTTCCTGCGCGAGGGCGGCTCCATCCCCATCATCCCCCGGTTCGCCGAGACCTTCGGCGTCCAGGTCCTGCCCATCGGGTTCGCCCTGCCCGGGTGCAACATCCACGCGCCCGACGAGTGGCTGGACCTGGAGGTCTACCACGAGGGGATCGAGGCGCTGGCGCGGCTCTACCTCCGGGCGGGAGAGCTGAGCATCTGAGGCCGGGCCCCGCTCTTCCGAGCGGGCCCTCCGACCGCCGTCCCCCCACGGCGGCGGCACCCCATTTTTTTGACATCCCTAATCCGGCCTGTCAAGTTGAAACGACGGAGGTCGTCGTGCGACCGTATCCGGGACGGGGTTCCGCGGTGATCCCCGGCTCCCGCCGGTGGACGCCCTCCTTCTCGCGCCACCGACCGCAGGTTGTTGATACCGATGTGACCGGGCGTATCTAGCGTGGTGGAGTCCCTCCGTGTCGGGGGGACCGGGGAGATCCGCCGTTCTCGATCGAGGGCTGTCTCATGCACCGACTTCGCTGTTTCGGCCGTCTGGCCGTGGAGGACGAGGGGGGCGAGCGCGTCCAGCTCCGCTCCCGCAAGCACCTGGCGCTGCTGCTCTACCTGGCGGCGCATCCGGACCGACGCCACGACCGCGAGCGGGTGGCCCGGCTGTTCTGGGACACCGATCTGAGTCTCGCGCGACACTCGCTCAGCCAGGCCCTCTACGACCTGGGCCGGCATCTGCCGGACCTGGAGCTCGACCGGACCAACCGGGAGGTGGGCCTGGAGCGCGAGAGCCTGGTCTACGAGGGTCTGGCGTTCGAGGAGGCGGTGCGTGAGGACCGGCTGGGCGAGGCCGTCCGGACCTACGAGGGGCCCTTTGCGCCGGACATCGAGACGGTCGGCGGCGCCGACTTCGAGCGGTGGGTGGAGCGGGAGCGGACCCGGTACCGGAACCTGGCGGAGAAGGCGCTGCTCCGGCGCGTCACCGAGTGTGCCGACGCCGGCCGGTGGGGGGAGATGGTGGTGGCGGGCAACCGGCTGGTGGACATGAACCCCCTGAACGAGGCGGCCCATCGGTCGGTGATGCGCGGGCTGTGGCTCCAGGGCGACCGGTCGGCCGCGCTGGCGCACTTCGAGGAGCACGAGGACTTCCTGCTGCGGGAGCTCCCGGACGGGTTCGACGGGGAGACGCTGGCGCTGATCGAGAAGATCCGCGGCTCGGAGCGGCCCGGGGGCGGCGGCTCGGTGCGCGAGCGTCCGCGGCCCGAGATGGTGGGCCGGGAGGAGGAGTTCCGGATCCTGAAGGACACTCTGTCCGACGTGCTCGAGGGCGAGAGCCGGTTCGTCGTGGTGCGCGGCGAGGCGGGCATCGGGAAGACCCGCCTGCTCGAGGAGTTCGCCGAGGTCGCGGCCCTGGAGGACGTCCGCCTGCTGGAGAGCCGATGCTACGCCGCCGAGTCGGACGTCCCTTACGGGCCGATCGTCGACGGCCTGCGGGAGGTGGCCCACGAGGCCGCGGAATCGTCCGGGGGGGACGACCGGACCTACTACCAGCTCGGCCACCTCTTCCCCGAGGCGTTCGGCGAGCCCGAGCGGGGGGACTGGGACGAGATCGGGAAGCGAACGGCTCGACGACGTCTCGCCGAGGAGGTCAAGAAGCTCCTCGAGGATCAAGCGAGCGACAGGACCACGGTCTGGCTCATCGAGGATCTCCACTGGGCGGACTCGACGTCACTCTGGATGCTGAGCTACCTGGCGCGACGGACGGAAACGACTCCGCTCCTGCTCATAGGGACGAGTCGCCGCCGGATTGCTGAATTCGAGGCCGACGGTGCAGGGAAGCAGCCATGGCGGCAGCTGCATCTCGACCGCCTCTCCACCGGGGAAATCGAGCGACTGGTTTCAGGGATGGACCACGTGGGCTCTTCTAATCGATCGCGCGTGGCCTCGTTGGCGGACGGCAACCCCTTCTACGCCCAGGAGCTCGCGAAATCGGGGCTCACCAGCCTGAGCGACCGTGAGCTCCGCGACACCCAGCGCTTCAAGGAGGAACTGCCGGCCGCGATATCCGGGATCCTGGAGACCACGATCGCTGCGGTGACCGACGCAGAGTCTCAGATTCTGGCGATCGTGGCCGTCGCTCAGGGGCACGCTTCTCCCAACCTCGTAATCGACGCGACGGACCTCTCCTCTGCGAAGTTGGCGGAAGCGGCGGACGACCTGCAGGAAAGAGGGCTTGTGCGGAGCTCACAGGGGCGATTGACGTACAGTCACGATATCCTCCGACAGTTCGTCTATCATTCGTTGAGCCCGCTCTCACGAACCGTCCGTCATCGACAGGTGGCGGATTGGCTTCGGGAAAACCGTGAGGGCGTGGATCCCGGAACGCTCGCTCTCCACTACCACGAGGCTGACGAGCCAGAAAAAGCGTATACGCTCGCTGTCGACGCGGCGCGGAACGCCATCGCTCGGTACGCAAATCAGGAGGCCATCAGCCTGGGTGAGCTGGCTCTCGAGTGCGCCACGACAGACGAAGAAGAGAAAAAGGCACGATGCCTGTTGGGGGAGGCACAGTATAGGGAAGGGAATCTCCAGGAGGCTCTGGAGATGTTGGAAGACCTGGATGATAAACAGGAATACAGGACCGTTATAGGTGATCGTTCGGTCCAGTTGCTCAAGGCTGACGCCGCGATTGAGCTTCCAGCAACGGAGACGGTGAAAGCAGCGGTTAAGGCGCTCGATTATGAAGATGGTACGAGCATCATGGATTATCTCTGGGGTAAGCATCTGCTTATGAAAGCGGCAATCAGATCGAACGACCCTTCACTTGCTTCGGAGACGGTCAACGATATTTCTCAGGTTGCTATCGACGAAAGTGACATATCCTGCCGAGCGCTTGCTTGGATGATCAGGGCCGCCTATCAGGCTTTTTACGGCGATATTTCAAACTGTCGGGACTATATTACATTCGTTCAGGAACACGCGGGTAAACTTCCATATCACTTGCAGTGCTCCGTCCGCCTGCTCTCGAATATGGTCTCCATACGACTGGGATTAAGCGATGTTACGGCTCGACAAGCGCGCCTGGCTTTGAGTTTGGCTTCTGAGCGCCACGATAGGGTGGCGACATTGACAGCTCTGAGTAATCTGCTCGCCAGCCAGCTAGAAGTTGGCGCTTGGAAGGACGCTGAGGCTACAATTGCTGAAATTCAGTCCCGTCAAGACACCCATGAAGAATCCGGAGACCTTTCAAACCTCAAGGTTCTTTTGGCCGTCAACCAGACAGACTTCTTGTTTTATACGGAAAAATTTCAACGAGCAGACGAACATTATGGGCGAGTTTTGAGCCGTTTCTCTCCGACGGGGGAAGAGTCTCTTCACACTGAGTTACTGGCAAGTTATGGTCTGAATGCTGCTGCGATTGGGGATACAGCAACTCTGACAAAGGCGTGGCGAGCAATTAAAGCTCGTCATGTAGACGATGAATCCAACGTTACGGGCGTTCAGGACCGTTACAAGCTTTACTGGCTCTTGGCCTTCATGGCTTGGCGGCAGGATCAAGCAGATCCAACCCGGGAACTAAGAGTTCAGGCTAAGAAGGAGGAGAAGGTTGACAAACCCGGGGCTGTTAGGATGCGTTGGATCGCGAGGTTGCTGGAAGAAGAAGACACAAGTTATGGCGTTAAATCTACGACCGTCTCCCTTACTGAAATGAAAGAGTTCAGGCAATTACAGCAGTATAATATGGGGTGGTTTGCCTATTATTCTCGGCGGTGGTTTCAGCGTGCCTCCTCCTTTGTCGGTGCCGCTCGCAATACCGCCCAGTAACTCAGTGGTGATCATATGGGCTAGTTGGTGGGATCTTTCTCGTTCGGGTCAATCTGTTCATGTGCTGCTTCGGCCATTCTCCTGGGCAGACCGATATCAAGAGCAATACTAGCAAGCCTCGGGTCGAACTGAGAGCCGGCCTTTGATCGTAATTCCTTTCTCACATTATTTGGATCGATCCGATCTCGGTACGGCCGAGCGGTAACCATAGCGTCTATAGTGTCGGCCACCATAATAACCCGCGCGCCAACTGGAATGTTTTTGGACTCCAGACCTTTAGGGTAGCCTGAACCATCAAAGTGTTCGTGGTGGTGTCGAATGTAATCCAAAACTTTTGCGTCAAGGCTCCTGATAGGCCGTACGATACTGACACCTCGTTGCGGATGTTGCTTGACTAACTCCCACTCCTCTTCGGTTAGTTCTGACTCTTTTTGCAGGATGTCATGAAAAGAGCTGTCTAGTTTGCCAATGTCGTGGAGTAGGGCGGCTGTCTCTATTGCTCGCCTCTCACGTCGCGACAAGCCGACCGCCTCGCTGATTGCCATTGCTCCTTCAGCAACCCGTAAAGAGTGTCCTGAGGTGTATGGATCTTGTGCCTCGATTGTATTGATTAGGGCACGGAGGAGGTCCGAGTTGAGCTGTTTTAACTCAAGGGTTACGCCATAGCTATATCTTAGTCCGATGATAGGGATAATGGCGGCGAGCATCGCGAACGCATTCCAGGTAATGTAGAGATAAGCGACCAATAAGGCGAGACTGCTGATAAGGAGGTCAAATACAAAGGGGGTTAGGGATAACTCCTGCCACACCGTGCGCAGGTTTTTTTCTTCTGCAACCGCAATAATATAGCTAACCGCAAGGCTGTTTATGCTAAAATAGGCAAAAGCCGCCACAGCAAACGGCAGTACGACGCCGGCTAGGTTGAACGATCTGGTTGATGGCTCGCCCCCGAGCAGGATGAAGAGAAGCGCTGCAACGGTAATTGATATGACCGACTGGCCTATATTGAATACAGCCTTGTGGGGAGGGTTATCGCTTAGAAAAGACTGGTAAACAGTCCAGGAGACGGCTGTTAATATCGCTGCTCCAGATGGTCCAATTAGAAGAACAGCTCCGAGTTGAGGAACGAAGTCCATCGACGTCTCCGTTCCCCCTTCGGTTACCCGTAGTGCAAGCAGCTCACTTGAGAAGGAGAGCAGTAGCAGAGTACCGAGAATTGTGAGCCATGAGCGATTAAGTTGAGGAGGATAAAACCATAGAGCCGCTATCAGCAGGAGGAAGGCAAAAATGGCCGTCGCCCGGACAGCCTGATTGACCCGCGGTTTCGTTGAGTTCATATCAACTGTTTCTGGTCATATACAGAGTCCCCCTAACCTCCTAGGGATTACCAGGCGAGAGTGCCGCTAAAGAAGGCCACGACTACGGACCAAATCAAGAAGCTTCACCTCCTTTCATAGGAAAGTCACACCCGTTCGCTATGGGGTGTGCTCCAGCTTCGCTCGGAGGTTCCGCTCCGCTTAACCTGGTAACCTAGGGGTTAGGGGGGATCTCTCTATCTCCTGTTTTCTTGTATTTGTTTCTCGGGTATTGTTATTGTCTCTTGTCGATATAACTAAGCCGCCCCCGCCCACCGATTCGTCGCCTGCAGGCAGGCGAGGACTGCGGCTTCTTCGGGCGAATCTGACACGAGGCTGATGCCGGGCAGGGTGACGCTGCGGCGTCGCTCCTGTCCCTGGACGACGGCGATCACGAGATCCCGGTCGAAGGTGTCCACCCGCTTCACGCCCTCGAGCCGGAGGGACACGTCCTCGAGCGTCGCGGAGTTCAGGGCCTGCAGGACCGCCTTCCCCGCCACGTCGAGCCGCGACTGCGAGAAATCGGGCCCTTCGGCCTCCCCTTCGAAGCTGTCGCCGTCGCTCTTCAGCGTCACTCTGCATTCAACCTTCTTACCGGCCTTCCGGTCGATCTGCAAACTGTCGAGCAGCAGCCAGCGGGAGCCGGCGGCGGCGTCGTCGACGACCTCTTCGGCCGGCTCCTCCGGACGTTCGCCGTCGGCGGCGATGTCGGGCTGGCGGACCTGGGCGACCGAGATCTTGCGATGGTCGATCTGGAGGCCGAACTCGGCCAGCAGGGCGGACTCGATGTTCCGGACGATCTGCTTCGGTCCCACGGTGTGATCGCTCACGACGTGCACTTCGTCGATGCCGCCGTGGCCGTCGGGCACGACTTTCAGCGAGCCCACGCCCTCCAGCCCGGACAGGAGCTCCTCGACGTCGTTGAGCCCCCACGGGTCCAGCCCGCGGACCTCCGCTCCCTCGTCTTCAGGAGTCATGGATGGTCAGTTCCTCGCTGGTGGAGGGGTGGGCTCGATCGCCGCCCTGCGCCCTCGCTATGTAAAGCGAGGCGTCCGCTTCCGCAAAGAGGTCTTCGGCGGTCAGCGTCTCTCGCGCGTCACCGGAGTGGTAGGCGATGCCCACGCTGGCGGTTCCGGGTTCGATCGCTTCGCCCCGGTGGACGGTCTCCGAGGACGCCAGGCGGCGAAGGATCTTCTCCCCCACCTTGGCGACGCCCTCCGGGTCGGGATCGATCAGGATCACGCCCATCCGGTCGGTGCCGGTCCGGCCGACGACGTCGGACTCCCGAACCGTCCGGAGCACGATCTCTCCGAACTTCTGCATGACGGCCTCTGCTCCGCCCCGGCCGTGCGCTTCCACGACCTCCTCGTGGTCGTCGAGGTCGACCAGCAGGAGAGCCATGCGCGCGCCGTACCGGTTGACGCGGGAGACTTCCTCCTCGAACCGCATGCGGAAGGCCTCGTGGCTGAGGACGCCGGTGATCGGATCGTGCAGGGTGTCCTCGAGGGCGTCCTGGTATCGGTCCCCCATGCGGTAGGGGCAGGTGGAGAGGGCCCGCCGCCGGCCGGTCAGGTCCTCGGTGCGGACCCCCATCCGCGTCAACATCAGGGCCATGTCCTCGACCTCCAGGGCGGGGGACGGAGGGAACTCCTCCTCCGAGCAGGTGGTCGACAGGTCGAGGCCCTCCGCCGGCTCGACCACGGGCTCGTCGGACCGCGGTCCCTCCCACGCGGCCACCGCGTCCCGGCGCCCGGACAGGTCGCGGGGCTCGGCGTCGGCCAGGGCGGGGTGGACGAGGGGGCTCTCGAACGGCAGGGCGTCCACGAAGCCGAAACCCTCCTCGCCGGCTTCCAGCGCCCGGGCGATCTCCGTCAGCCCCTCCAGGTCCCGCACCCGGTGGAACCGGGGCGAGCTCTCCGCCTCCTGGTCGAGCATCGCACGGGGCAGGCCTCCGGGAACCGAGAGGTGCCGGCGCCGCACCATGGCGTCCGTGGATCCGGGGGCCGGTTCGTCGGGCATCCGGTCGGGCTCGAGCTCCCGGTCGGCCAGCAGGTCCCCGAGCCCGGACAGGGTGAACGGGAGGTAGGAGGTCCGCCCCCCGGGGACCGCGAAGCCGAGGCCGGCGTGCACCACCTCCGGCGGAGGATCGTCCTCCTCGTCCCCGGCGCTCGCGAGCAGATGACGGGCCGCCGCCTCCGCCGGCGTGACGACCGGCATCAGGCGGTCCAGCAACGCCGGATGGCGGAGGCGGAGGTAACGGACCACGAGCTCGCTGGTGGAGCGGATCCACGTCTCGGCCGGACCGCTCTCGCGCCAGCGATCGAGGTAGCGGGCGGCGACCAGCTCGTCGCCCAGCAGCTCCAGGTGCACCTCCCGGAACCCGGCCTCCCGACAGGCCCGGACGATCTGGGAGGGGCTCGCCGGGTGGAAGTGGACGGCGGCCTCCGGGGGCAGGACGAGGATCGCCCTCCCCCGGTCCAGGGAACGCTCCACCGCCTCCCGGTCCCCGAAGACCCGCCCGGCGTCGGGGGTGGAGGTGGGCACGGAGAAACCGCACTCGAGACACCGGCTCCAGAGGATCTCGGCCGTACGCCGGTCCCCTGCCTCCGCCGGCCCGTCGACGAGCGGGTAGCGGCTGAGGGAGCCGGCGCAGAACAGGCACGGCTGGTCCGTGGACGTAAGCAGGCTCACGGGTCCGTTCGGAGTCCGGTGTAGATACGTATCTGTGACATAATAACCGGGTTTCGGGTCGCCCGCAGGGCCGGACGCTCGACCGTCGGCGGAGGTCGGGGCGCCGCCGGGGCGGTCCCGGGGCGCCCTCGGGCGGTCCGGTCCGCGCCCGCGGCCCGGCGACGCCCCCCGGCCCGAGGGGCCGCCGACGGGGGCTCGAGCGCGTTGGCGCGGCGCGCGATCCGAATCTACCTTGTGGCCCGGCCGGGCATCTGTCGACCTTGAGGCCTCCCGGCAGCCGTCCGCTCCCGCGAAAGATCGCCGACATGCGAAGCGTCGACCAGATCAAGAAGCTCCTGTTCCGACTGGACGGGGCGGCCGACAGCGAGACGCTGGATTTCACCAGCCACGCGGGCCGATCCTGGAAGGCGGAGCTGTGCCTGCACGCCGGGACCGACCCCCAGGCGGGGCGTCTCCGTGTCCTCTTCCGCTGCCGCTCGGACGACGACGAGCCCCAGCGCTACAACGTCCTCCCCGCCGGCTACTCCAAGGTCCCCGCGGAGGCCGCCCGGGAGCTCGACGAAGAGGACCTGCGCGAGCTGCTCGCCACCTCGGTCAAGGTCTGAGGGGCCCCGTGCGACGCACCTTCCACGACGAGAGCCTCCGGGAATGGGAAGCCTACGTCTCGGGCGGCCAGCCCGAGACCGAGGCGGCCGCCCGCATCTACTTCCTCTGCCTCACCGAGCCCCGCGAGCGGGCCCGCTTCGTCCCCCACGAGAGCCGGGACGTGGCGGCGGCCGAGCGGGAGCTCCGGGCGATGGACGACCGGGATCTCCTCGATCTCCTCGGGGAGGCCCGTCCCCTGGACTGAGCCGGGACCGAGACATGCTGCCGGAGGGTCGAGAGGGCTGGATCGAGGTCGTCACGGGCGTGATGTTCAGCGGCAAGTCCGAGGAGCTGATGCGCCGCGTCCGGCGCGCCACGATCGCCGGGAAGTCGGTGAAGGTGTTCAAGTCGCACCTGGACGACCGCTACGGGGGGCCCGAGGCGGTGGCCTCGCACGACGGCAGCCGGGTCGAGGCCGTCCCGATCTCCGAGGCCCGGGACATCGCCGAGCACGTGCTCCCCGGCACCGACGTGGTGGCCGTCGACGAGGCGCAGTTCCTGGACGACGGGATCGTCGGCGTCGTCAACGCCCTGGCCGACCAGGGCCGGCGGGTCATCGTGGCGGGCACCGACATGGACTTCCGGGGCGAGCCCTTCGGCCCCATGCCCCGCCTGCTGGCGGTGGCCGAGAAGATCGACAAGCTGCACGCGATCTGCGTCCAGTGCGGCGAGCTGGCCACGCGCAACCAGCGCTTGGTCGACGGCGAGCCGGCGCCCGCCGAGGACCCCGTCATCCAGGTCGGCGGCTCGGAGTCCTACGAGGCCCGCTGCCGCGAGTGCCACGAGGTCCCCTCGGTCCGGGACGAGCAGATGCAGCTTCTGGAGGAGCTGCCCGAACGGGCCTGATCGCCGGCCGGCCCGGATCGCGTCGGGCGGTCCGGATCCCGGAGACCGAGCCGGCCTCCGATCCCCGGGGGCGGGTCAGCCGTAGCGGATCCAGCGCACCAGCTCGGGCAGGTTCGGCCGCTTCCCGGTCATCAGGATCCCCACGCGGTAGATCCGGCCCGTGAGCCACGCCATCCCCGCCACGCTGGCCGCGGTCAGCACCACCGAGAGGACGACCTCCCAGGCGGCCGCCACCCCCATCGTGATCCGCACCGGCATCAGGATCGGGGTGAAGAAGGGGAAGAACGACCCCCAGACCATGGCCGGCGAGGTCGGGTCCTGCAGGCTGGAGAAGGCGATGGCGAAGGGGATGATCACGAGCATCATCGGCAGGAAGCTCACCTGCTGGACCTCCTGCTCGTCCCCCACGATCGCGCCCACCGCCCCGAAGACCGACGCGAAGAGGAAGTAGCCCAGCACGAAGAAGAGGAGGAAGGCCGCCCCGACCTCGAGCAGCGGGAGCGAGAGCGACGCGAAGTCGACGCCCAGCCCCGACAGGGAGCCGGCCGCCGCGGTCAGGCCGTAGGCCGTCAGCAGCCCGATGGCCGCGGCCCAGATGGCGATCTGGGTCAGCCCCATCCCCCCGATGCCCAGGACCTTTCCCGCCATCAGCTCCCACGGCCGCAGCGACGAGACGAGGACCTCCGCGATCTCGGACGTCTTCTCCTCGAGCACCCCGCGGGTGATCATCTGGCCGTAGACGATGAACATCGTGTAGAGGACGAACGTGAGGACGATGGCCAGCGCCCCGAGGACCTCCTGGGATCGGGTCCCCTCCCGGTCGACGCGGGTGACCGAGAGGTCGAGCCGGGCGCGCTCGTAGACCGCGGCCGCCTCCTCGGCGCCGAGGCCCGAGCGCTCCAGGCTCGACCGGATCATCGCCTGGCGCACGGCGTCCCGGATGTCCCGCTGCCGGCGCTCCCCGACGCTCTGGCGCGCCAGGAGCGTCGCCGGCTCCCCCTCCGTCACCTCCGGCTCCAGCACCAGGTAGGCCGTCCGGTCCGAGGCCCGGAGCGCCTCCAGCAGCCGCTCGCGGGAGGCGCCGGCGTCCACCTTCGCCGGCCCGGCCGAGATGGCGGAGTCCTGCCGCGCCAGGAGCGCGGGCAGGTCGGCGCCCATCCCGCCCGTCCGGTCCACGATCCCCAGCCGGAGGGTCTCGCCGCCGCCGGTGGTCATCAGCAGCGCCGGCAGGAAGCCGATCCCCAGCACCAGGAGCGGGAGCCCGAAGGTGGTGAGGAGGAACCACTTGTTCTTCACCCGCAGGAGGTACTCCCGCCGGATCACCGCCCAGACGCGCCGCCAGGAGCGCCTCACCGCTCACCCCCCCGCGCCGCGGCCTTCCGGGCCGGTCGGCCGCCGAGGATCGGACGCGCCTCGCCGCCCTCCTCGGCCTCCTCCTCCATGCCCTTCCGGCGGGCCATCTCCAGGAAGATCTCCCGGAGCGGCGGGTCCATCAGCTCGAAGTGGTGGACCCGGATTCCCGCCTCCACCGCCCGCCGGAGGAGCTCCTGGGGGTCGGCCTCCTCGGTGAGGCGGACCTCCAGGTAGCGGCCGTGGTCCACGACCCGACGCACGGCGGGGACGTCCTCCAGGAAGTCGTCCGGGCCCTCGAAGCTCAGCGCCACCTCCCGGCCCCCGAAGGCGGCCTTGACCTCGCTGACCTCGCCGTCCAGCACCTTCCGGGCGCCCGCGATCATGCAGACCCGGTCGCAGAGGCGCTCGGCGTCCTCGATCTGGTGGGTGGAGAAGACGATCGTCGTCCCGCCGCGGTGCTTCTCCAGGACGATCTCCTTGAGCAGGTCGACGTTGATGGGGTCGAGCCCGCTGAAGGGCTCGTCCAGGATGAGCAGGTCGGGGTCGTGCAGGATGGTCGAGATGAACTGGACCTTCTGCTGCATCCCCTTGGAGAGGGTCTCGACGTCCTCGTCCGCCCAGGACGCCAGGTCGAAGCGCTCCAGCCAGCGCCGGGCCTCGTTGCCGGCGTCCGCGCGGTCCATCCCCTTCAGCACGCCCAGGAAGACCACGTGGTCCAGGACCGACATCTTCTGGTAGAGCCCCCGCTCCTCGGGCAGGTATCCGATGCGGGTCCGGGCCTCGTCGTCCACCCGGCGGCCGAAGACCTCCACGCGCCCGCGGTCGGGCCCCAGGATGTCCATGATGATCCGGATGGTCGTGGTCTTGCCGGCCCCGTTCGGGCCGAGCAGCCCGTAGATGCTGCCCCGGGGGACGACGAGGTCCAGGTCCCGGACGGCGGTGGTGTCGCCGAAGCTCTTGGTCACGCCCGAGAGCCGGATCGTGGACTCCAACGCAGCGCTCCGTCCTGAAGGTGACGAGCCTGGCGCGACGGGGTGCGGCAGGGCCGCGCCGGACGCCGTCCGGCCGGCCCGCTTCCCCAACACCTCCCGCCGAGCGGTCGTTGTCCCGGCCGGGGATCGGCCCCCCGGAGCCGGGCCGGCGACGGGCGTGTGCGTAGCCGCCGACCGGAATCTGGCCCCGGGAGCGGCCCCGGGCAAGACGCGGGTGGACCGAAGATTGCAACCTCCAGGGCTCGGACGTTTTCCGGCGGCGGGCCGTCCACCTACGTTCAATGATTCGGCGATCCGACGACCGGGTGGACCGTCCCGCCCGGGCAGGCCACAGCGACGTTTCCCGGAGGGTGACGAATGGGCATCTACAGGGTCAAGTATCACACGAAGATTCCGGTGGGCAGCGGGGGCCGCATCACCATCCCCCAGGAGATGAGGGACGACCTGGACCTCGACGACGGGGATACCCTGGCCGCCCGGCTGGAGGAGAGCGAGGACGGGAAGCGGCAGATCACCCTCTGGAAGGCCGAGGAGGGCTGAACCGCCGGATCATCGGCCGGTCCGGCCGGCCCCGGCCGGCGCTCACCCTCCCGACGCCGGACCGGCTGAGGTCCTGATCTCCGCCTCGCGCTCCGGCCGGTGCGCCACGTGGATCGCCATGGTGCCCAGCATCAGGTCGATCCAGGCGCACGGCCGGAACCCCGTCCGGGACATCAGGCCGCTGAGCTCGTCCTGGGACGGGTAGCGCCGGAGCGACTCCGGGATGTAGAGATAGGCCTCGGGGTCGCGGTGCAGCAGCCAGCCGGCGGCCGTCGTCGACAGCTCCAGGTAGCGCAGCCAGCCCGCCCGCAGCCAGCCCGCCGAGGGCTTCCCGAAATCCAGGCTCAGCAGCCGCCCCCCCGGCTTCAGGCAGCGACGGACCTCCGCCAGGCTTCGCGCGAGGTCGGGGAAGTTTCGCAGCCCGTAGCCGACCAGCACCCGGTCGAAGCAGCGGTCGGGGAAGGGGAGGTCGAGGGCGTCCCCCTGCACCCACCGGATCCGGTCGGCCCCCTCCCGTCGGCGTCCGACGCGCATCATCTCCGGGGTGAGGTCGACGGCGACCACCGTCCCCTCCCGGACCCGCCGCGCCGTCCGCAGGGCCAGGTCGCCGGTGCCGGCGGCCAGGTCCAGCACCCGGTGGTCCGGCCGCAGGTCGGCCAGCTCCACCAGCCGGTCCTTCCACCGGCGGTGGAGGCCGAGTGACATGACGTCGTTGGTGAGGTCGTAGCGGCCGGCGATCCGTCCGAACAGGCTCCGGACGTAGTCCCGCTTCCGGTCCTCCCCCCGGAGGGCCCGGCGGATCCGCTCGCGGAGGCTCATCGCCGGCCCGGCCGTCCCCGTCCGGGCCCGGGCCGGCCACCCGGTCTCAGCGGAGCGCGGGCTGGCGCCGGATCCGGCCCACCACCCGCTGGTCCTCGTAACGGATGCCGTCCAGGGTGGCGGGATAGACCAGGTCGGCGAAGTCCCGGAGCGCCCCCGACTCGTGGTGGTCCTTGCGGGCCGCCCGGTCCTCGAAGACGGCGAGGTGGAGGTATCGGGTGCGCTCCTCGCCCTTGCTCTCCAGCACCAGGTAGGAGGCGACACCCGACTGTTCGTCCCGGACCCGCTCGACGAGCTCCCGGATCGCGTTCCGGCAGGCCTCGACGGTCCCGGAGGGGACGGTGTAGCGAGCGGTCTCGTGGATCACGGCGTTCCCTCCCGTCCTGGGGGGCGTGGCGGCGCGCCGTGGGCGGGTCCCGTCGCCACGGGGCCCGTCCCGCCCCGGCTGCTGTGAGGGGAAAATGGGGGCAAGCCCCGTACCGGGACGCCGCCCGGCGACGCGTCCTGCCGTATCGCCGTCTCGCCGGCGCTTTCGAGGGGGGAGGGGGTGCCACGGGAGGAGGGGCGGCACGCCATCCGTTGCACAGGAGTGAAGAGTTTTCGTCCTTCACGACGGCTCTCCGCCCCCGGCCCCGGGGTCGTCGCCGGCCACCGCCAGGGCCCGCAGGAGCGCCCGGGCCTTGTCCAGCGTCTCCTCCCACTCGCGCCCGGGCACCGAGTCGTGGACGATGCCGGCGCCGGCCTGGACGTAGGCCCGGTCCTCCAGCGCCAGGATCGTCCGGATCGCGATGGCCATGTCCAGGTTCTCCCCGCCGAAGGAGACGTAGCCCGCCGCGCCGCCGTAGGGCCCCCGCCGGCCGGGCTCCAGCTCGTCGATGATCTCCATGGCCCGGACCTTCGGGGCCCCCGTCAGGGTGCCGGCCGGGAAGGCGGCGCGGAACGCGTCCAGGGCGTCCCGGCCCTCGTCCAGCCGCCCCGTCACCTCGCTCACCATGTGGATCACGTGGCTGTATCTCTCCAGGACCATGAAGTCGGGCACCCGGACGCTGCCCGGCTCGGCCACCGCCCCCACGTCGTTGCGCCCCAGGTCGACCAGCATCAGGTGCTCCGAGCGCTCCTTCTCGTCCTCCAGCAGCTCCCGCCCCAGCGCCCGGTCCTCGGCCGGGGACGAGCCGCGCGGCCGGGTGCCGGCGATGGGACGCACCGTCACCTCCTCGTCCTCCACCCGGACCAGCAGCTCGGGCGAGGAGCCGACCAGCCGGACGCCGTCCAGCTCCAGGTGGTAGAGGTAGGGCGAGGGGTTCAGCGTGCGGAGGGCCCGGTAGACCCGCAGGGGGGACGCCGTCAGCTCGGCCTCGAGCCGCTGCGAGACCACCACCTGGTAGGCGTCGCCGGCCCGGATGTACTCCCGCACCCGGCGCACGGCGTCCTCGAAGTCCTCGCGCGAGCGGTTGGAGGCGTGGGGCACCTCCCGGTCGGTCTCCAGCGAGAACCGGGTCAGCCCGGCCGGCGCCTCCAGCCGCTCCAGCCAGGCCTCCAGCTCCTCGACCGCCTCCCGGTAGAGCCGCTCGGGATCGACCTCGCCGTCGGCGGGCGTCTCGGCCGGGTCCGCCCCGCCGGGCGTCACCGGGTCGGAGCGATCCCCGCCGCCCGGCGGCGAGCCCGGGACGGGAACCGCCTTCAGCGCCATCGCCCGGTCGAAGAGGTTGTCGACGATGAGCACGCGGTCGGTGAGCAGGAAGCAGGCGTCCGGCACGTCCAGGTCCCGCGGCGGGGCGTCCGGGAGGTCTTCCAGCCACCGGACCAGGTCGTAGCCGAAGTAGCCCACGGCCCCGCCCCAGAACCGGGGCAGGCCGGGGAGCTCGACGGGGTCGTGCCGTCCGATCCAGCGCCGGAAGTCGGCCAGCGGGTCGTCGGTGCGCCCCGCCTCACGCCAGCCCCGCTCTGGCGTCCACAGGTCCACCCGGTCCCCCTCCAGCCGCCACGCCTCCCGCGGCTCGGAGCCCAGGAAGGTGTACCGGGCCCAGCGCTCGCCCCCGATCACCGACTCCAGGAGGAAGGAGAAGTCGCCCCGCCGGAGCCTGGCGTAGGCCGAGACCGCGGTCTCGGCGTCGAAGGGGATCTCCAGCCACACCGGCACCACCCGGCCGGGACGGGCGAGCCGTCGGAAGGTCTCGAGGTCGGGCCGGGGGGCGAGGGCGCTCACGTCCGGGCTCCGGGTGGGCGGCGAGGAGACGGCGTCGCGTTCCGGCCGCCCCGGCGCCGCCGGCGGGGGACCGGCGGGGCGTCGGCGGCCGGACCGCGGAAGCTCCCGGCGCCGGGGGGCCGTGTCAACGCGCGGGGCGAGCGGCCGGCGACGGCGCCTTGGACGGACGGCCGCGGGTGCCTATCTTCGTCGACCTACGATTTCTGTACGACTTCGTGTCCGTTTCTACCGGGAGGCGCCCCTTGCCCCGCACGAGCTCCGGCTCCGCCCCGTCTCCGATCCCTTCCGACGCCGGCCGGCGACCGTCCCCCGGTCCGCCCGCCCGCCCTCCGGGCGACGGCCCGCACCGCCGTACGACCGCGCTCCTGGCCGTCGCCGTCCTGGCCCTGCTGGCCTCCGCGTGCGGCGGGGGCGGGGACGGGGGGTCGGGCGAGGCGGTGACCGTGCGGGACAGCGCCGGGGTCCGGATCGTCGAGAACCGGGCCCCGGCCTGGGGCGAGGGCGAGGCCTGGACGGTGGCCGACACGCCCTCGCTGACCCTGGGAGCGGCGCAGGGGGAGGGGCCGGAGGTCTTCGCGGGCGTCCAGGACGCCCTTCTCCTCTCCGACGGCGGCGTGGCCGTGCTGGACAGCCGGGCCCGGGAGATCCGGATCTTCGAATCGGGCGGAGCCCACCGGGCCACGGCGGGCGGGGCCGGGGAGGGACCGGGGGAGATCCGCCAGGCGCCGCGGCTGGTCGATCTGGCCGGCGACACGGTCGGGGTCTGGACCCTGAGCGGTCAGCGCCTCACCCGGTTCGCCCCCGACGGCAACTTCCTGGACGTGACCACCGTCGACGGCCTCCCCGGCGAGGTGGGCTTCCGGCTCCGGGGGGCCCTGGACGACCGCCGGCTCGTGGTCAGCGAGGGGATGAGCTTCTCCCCGGAGGACACGGAAAGGGGGTCGGGCATCCGCCGGGACACCCTGGCCGAGTTCCTCGTGGGCCGGGAGGGGGCCGTGCTCGACACCCTCGGCCGGTTCGCCGCCGGCGAGACGGCGGGCGGCCTCCAGGACGGGAAGCGGGTGCTGTTCGCCCGGGGCACGCACTTCGCCGTCGGGGCGGGGCGGATCCACGTGGGCGACAGCGAGCGGTGGGAGGTCCGGGTCTTCGACGACTTGCTTCGGGAGACGATGCGGATCCGCCGGTCGCACGAGCCCGTCCCGGTGACGGCGGAGGCCGAGGAGGCCGCGCGCCGCGAGGCGCTCGAGCGGCTCGAGCAGATGCAGCCCCAGTTCCAGGAGGTGTTGAGGGACAGGGTCGAGAACGCCGTCGCCAACGAGACGCTCCCGTCCTTCGAGGAGCTGGCCGTGGATCCGGCTGGCCGCCTCTGGGTGCGCCGCGCCCGTCTGCCGACGGCGGACGGACCGCCCCGATGGGACGTCTTCCGGCCCGACGGCCGCTGGCTCGGGACCGTCGCCACGCCGGAAGGCCTCACGGTCCACCGGATCGGGGCGGACCGGCTGGTGGGCACGCGGACCGACGAGGTGGGGGTGGACCGGGTGGAGGTGTATCCGATCCGGAGGTCCTGAGCGGGCTCCGCGGCGGACGCGGCCCTCGGCGCGGCGCCCCGCCGGGGACGGCGGTCGCCCGGCGGGTGCGGCCGCCGGCGCAAAGGTTGCACGACGGCGGGACGGATCGAGAGCCGGCGCGCGAGCGCCGAACCGGACCGTTTCCGCAGAGGAGAGGACCGACGTGAGCTTCTTCGAGAGCGCGAAGTTTCGGAACGTCTCCCACAACGCCCTCCGCGTCGTGGCGGGCTTCCTGTTCTGGCAGCACGGCGCCCAGAAGCTGTTCGGCTGGCTGGGCGGGGACGCCGTCGAGCTGATGTCGATGGCGGGTCTGGCCGGCACCCTGGAGTTCTTCGGCGGGATCCTGATCCTGGCGGGGCTGTTCACCCGACCGGTGGCGTTCGTCCTCTCCGGCGAGATGGCGGTGGCCTACTTCACGGTCCACTTCCCCCAGGGCTTCTGGCCGATCCAGAACGGCGGCGAGCTGGCGGCCCTCTACGCCTTCGTGTTCCTCCTGCTGGCGACCCTCGGCCCGGGCTCGTTCAGCCTCGACGCCGCCCTGGGGCTCGACGGCGGGGACGGCGACGCCGCGGGGGCGGCCGACGGCTGAGCCCGGCCGGTCGACCCGGGCCTCCGTCCGGCGCCCGCCCCCGGGTCGGCCCCGGGCGACCGCCGCGCGCGCCCCGGCCGGGGCCGGATCCGGCCCGCCCGTCGATCGGTCCGTGGGCCGGGCCCGGTTGGCCTCCGCGGTGGGCCGGTTTAGCTTGTCGGCCCGCCGCGGCCCCGTCCGCGGACCCCGACGCCCCCGAACCTCCACTCCGTCCCCCGGAGCCCGCCGATGACCGGATCCGACGCCTCCTCCTCCGCCGGCGCCTCCGTCTTCCGGGTGGAGCGCCAGCGCGTGGGCCCGCTCCCGGTCTGGGGCTGGGCGGCCGTCTCCGCCCTGCTGGTCTGGGCCCTCTACTGCGTCACCCTGGCCCCCACCACGGCCTTCTGGGACGCCTCGGAGTACATCGCGACGGCCCACGTGCTCGGGCTCCCCCACCCGCCCGGGAACCCGTTCTTCGTCATGGTGGGCCGGGTCTGGGACGTGGCCCTCGCCTGGACGGGGCTGGAGGTCGCCCAGCGGATCAACCTCCTGAGCGCCACCGCGTCGGCGGCGGCGTCCGGCCTGTGGTTCCTCTCGATCGCCCGCATCTGGAGCCACTTCACCGAGGACCGGCGCCAGGTGGTGGTGGCCGCCGGGGCGGCGGTCCTGCTGGGGGCCACGGCGTTCACGGTCTGGAGCCAGTCGAACGTCAACGAGAAGGTCTACACGGTCTCGGTCCTCTTCGTGGCCCTGATCACCTACCTGGCCATGCTGTGGGAGGACGTGGCCGACGACCGGCGCGGCGACCGGCTCGTGGTGCTGGTGGCCTTCCTGCTGGGCCTGGGCGCCACCAACCACCTGATGTCCCTGCTCCCGCTGCTGCCGCTGGGCGCGTTCGTGCTCTTCCACCGGCCCCGGACCCTCCTCCGCGGCAAGCTGCTCGGCGCCGGCCTGCTGGTGGCGCTGATCGGCTACTCGGTCCAGGTCTTCTTCGTCCCGATCCGCTCGGCCCAGGACCCGGTCATCGACGAGGCGAACCCGGAGTGCGAGAGCCTCTGGAAGGCGGCCGCCACCCCGGCCCGGATGGCGCCGCTGGTGGGCGGGCTGGTGCCCGAGGACGCCGCCTGCGACCGGCTCGCGGCGGCCATCGCGCGGGAGCAGTACGGCAAGCAATCGATCTGGGACCGGCAGTCGCCGATCACCGCGCAGGCGGCCATGTACGGCCAGTACTTCGACTGGCAGTGGGCGCGCACGCTGCCGACGCCGCTCCGGACCGGCGCCACCCTCCTCTTCGCGGCGCTGGGCCTGCTGGGGCTCTGGCGGCACGGCCGCGGGGACCCGGACAGCTTCGTGTACTTCGCGACGCTGCTGGTGACCGTCATCCCCCTGCTGATCTTCTATCTGAACTTCAAGTACGGCTACTCGCTCTATCCCGACATTCCCATGGGCCAGCACGAGGTCCGGGAGCGGGACTACTTCTACATCCTCAGCTTCCAGCTCTGGGGGATCTACGCCGGCCTGGGGCTCGCCGCCCTCTGGACGGGGCTGGCGGAGCGGTTCGAGCGGGCCGCCGCCGGGGCCGCCGAGGGGGTCCGCCGCCTCTCGGGCGCGTCGATGGCGAAGGCGGCGCCGCTGCTGGGCCTGGCCCTCCTGCCCCTGATGCTGAACTGGAGCCGGGCCGACCGTTCGGGGGACTACTCGGCGCGGGACTGGGCCTACAACATGCTCCAGTCGGTGGAGCCCTACGGGGTGCTCTTCACCAACGGGGACAACGACACCTTCCCCCTCTGGTACCTGCAGGAGGTCGAGGGCATCCGGCAGGACGTGACCGTCATCGTCCACTCCTACCTGGGGACCCAGTGGTACCCGAAGCAGCTCAAGGCGATGACGCAGCCCTGCGAGGAGGGCCAGGACCCGGCCGACCGGCCGACGGTGGTGACCTGCCAGCGGCCGTTCGACCGCGAGAACGCGGTGGCGCCCTACCGGGACATGGAGGTCTCGAAGCCGGAGCGCTCCATCCTCACGATGTCGGACTCGGCCATCGCCGGGGTGCCGGGCTACCAGGTGGTCGACCAGGCCCGCGGGGTGCAGGTGGGCGAGCACGTCACCGCCCGGCTGGTCCCCGAGGAGCTGCGGCGCCGCTACGGCCAGTCGGTGGTGAGCGCCGGCGACCTGTTCGTCTACCTGATCCTGCGCAGCTCGCTGGGCGACCGGCCGGTCCACTTCGCCTCGACGGCCCCGCCGGTCTACGGCCTCTGGCAGCTCCAGCCCCACCTGATGCGCCAGGGGCTGAGCTACCGGACGATGGACACGATGCTCGAGTCCACCGCCGACACCGTGGAGATGCCGCAGGACTTCGGCGTCCGGTGGCTCGACCGCGACCGGACCCGGACCCTGCTCTGGGACGTCTTCCAGATCGACTACCTGCTCGACTGGGACTACTGGCCCGAGCCGTCCACCCGCTCCAGCATCCCCACCCAGTACTACCTGGCCTACATGGCCCTGGGCGAGGCCCAGCGCCTGCGGGACGACCCCGACCGCGCGGAGCGCAACTACCGGCGGGCCCAGCGGCTGCTGCAGCTCACCGAGATCGGCGACGTCGGGTCGGGCAGCCCCTTCGGCCCGCCGTCGGCGCCGCCCGCGGGCGGGGGCGGGGACGACGCCGGCCAGGGGGACGGCGGCCAGGGGGACGCCGACGGGGGTGCCGGGAACCTGCCGGCCGGGAGCGCCGAGGTCCCGCCTCCCTCCGGGGGCGGCTGAGGCCGACCCGGGCCGGACCGGCCGGTCCGACCCTCCGGGCGGCGCGTCTCCGGGGCGGCCGCCCGCCGGGAGGCCGCGCCCCCGGCCGGACGGGCCCCGCCTACATCGGCCGGAGGGTCCCCAGCACCACGAGGATCAGCAGGACCAGCCCCACCACCGACCCCACCACGGCGTTCCGCTTCCGGTAGCTCCGGAACGCCTCGGTGGGCGACCCCTGCTCGGCCGACCGCTCCGCCTCGCGGGCCAGCTTGCGGCCCAGGGGGAGCTGGTAGGCCAGGGCCGCGGCCGCCGCGGCGAAGCCCAGGATCTGCATCTGGAAGAGCCAGTGGTCCGGGAAGGGCTGGAACCAGCCGAAGCCCGGGTTGATCATCACCAGCCCGACGCCGCCCACCAGGGTGAGCACCACCCCGGCCAGGCCGAGCGTCCGCATCAGCCGGTCGGAGATCCGGTAGGCGAAGGCCACCGTGTCGGGGTCCTCCTCGCGGGCGGCGCGGCCGGTGACGAAGGGCAGGGCCACGGCCAGGCCGAGCCAGAGGACGACGCCCAGCACGTGCAGGAACAGGAACAGGCCTCGCAGATCCATGGCGCCTCCAAGGTGGCGCGGGCCGGCCGCTCCGGGCAAGGCGCCGCGCCCCCAGGGCGATCCCTCGCTCCGCGGACGAGAAGGCCACCCGCAGGCGATCGGCGGCCGGGGCGGCCGGGCGCTCAGCCCGCGGCGGCCCTCCCGGCGGTGGCCGGCGTGGGCGACCCGGCGGTCCGCTCCTGGAGGCTCCGGACCCGCTGCTTGCGGTGGCGCAGGGCGATGATGGCGTCGGCCATGGCCGAGGCGGCCGAGAGGGTGGTGGCGTAGGGCACCCCCCGGGCCACGGCGGCCCGGCGGATCATGTAGTCGTCGTGCTGGGCGTGCTTGCCCAGGGGCGTGTTGATCAGGAGGTCGATCTCGCCGCTGGCCAGCAGGTCCAGGATGTGGGGCCGGCCCTCGTGGACCTTCAGCACCTCCTCGCAGGGGATGCCCCGGCCCTCCAGGTGCCGGGCGGTGCCCCGGGTGGCCCGGATCTCGAAGCCGAGCTCGTGGAGCCGCCGGACGATGGGGGTCACGTTGCCCTTGTCCCGGTCGTGGACGGTGACCACCGCCGTGCCCGACAGCGGGAGCCCGCCGTCGGCGCCGAGCTGGGCCTTCCCGAAGGCCATGCCGAAGCTCTCGGCCAGGCCCATGGCCTCGCCCGTCGAGCGCATCTCGGGGCCCAGCAGGGGGTCGGCGTCGGCGATCTTGTCGAAGGGGAAGACCGCCTCCTTCACCGCCACGTCCCGCACCGGCGCCTCGTCGGGCAGGCCCATCTCGTCCAGCGTCCGGCCGGCCAGCACCCGGGCGGCCACCCGGGCCAGGGGGATCCCGGTGGCCTTGCTCACGAAGGGGACGGTGCGGCTGGCCCGGGGGTTCACCTCCAGCACGTAGACCTCGCCCTCGTGGACGGCGTACTGGACGTTGATCAGCCCGCGGACGTCCAGCGCCTCGGCGAACCGCCGCGTGTAGTCCCGCATCCGGTCCACCTGCTCCTCGTCCAGCAGGTAGGGCGGGAGCACGCAGGCCGAGTCGCCCGAGTGGACGCCGGCCTCCTCGATGTGCTGCATCACCCCGCCCACCAGGGTCCGCTCGCCGTCGGCCACGGCGTCGACGTCGGCCTCGAAGGCGTCCTCCAGGAAGCGGTCCAGCAGGACCGGGTGCTCGGGCGAGGCCTTCACGGCCCGGCCGAAGTAGTCGCGCAGGGAGCGCTCGTCCCAGACGATCTCCATGGCGCGGCCGCCCAGCACGTAGCTGGGCCGGACCAGCACCGGCCACCCGATCTCCCCGGCCACCGCCACGGCCTCCTCGACGCCGGTGGCGGTGCCGCCGGGCGGGGCCTTCACCCCCAGCTCCCGGCAGAGCGCCTCGAAGCGCCGGCGGTCCTCGGCCTCGTCGATGGCGTCCACGCTGGTGCCCAGGATCGGCACGCCCAGCTCCTCCAGCTCCCGGGCGATGGAGAGCGGCGTCTGGCCGCCGAGCTGGACGATCACCCCCTCCGGCTCCTCGAGCCGGACGATCTCCAGCACGTCCTCCACCGTGAGCGGCTCGAAGTAGAGCTTGTCGGAGACGTCGAAGTCGGTGGAGACCGTCTCCGGGTTCGAGTTCACCATGATCGTCTCGTAGCCCTCCTCCCGGAGGGCGAGGGCGGCCGAGACGCAGCAGTAGTCGAACTCGATCCCCTGGCCGATGCGGTTGGGGCCGCTGCCGAGCACGACGATGGAGGGCCGCCCGGAGCGCTCCGACTCGTTCTCCGACTCGTGGGTGGAGTAGAGGTAGGGCGTGGCCGCGGGGAACTCGCCGGCGCAGGTGTCCACGGTCTTGTAGACCGGGGTGAGGCCGGCCTCCTCGCGCATCCGGCGCACCTCGGCCTCCTCGATCCCCCGCAGCTCGGCCAGCTCGGCGTCGCCGAAGCCGGCCCGCTTGAGGATCCGCAGGTGCTCGGCGCTCGGGTCGTCGAGGGCGGCCCACTCCCGGCCGCCCTCCACCAGCTCGGCCAGCTCGCCCAGGAACCAGGGGTCGATGCCCGTGAGCTCGGAGATCTCGTCCGGGGTCAGGCCGGCGGCCAGGGCGCGGTGGATCTGGTAGGGGCGCTTCGGCGTGGGCACCCGCAGGGCCGAGCGGAGGGTCTCGGGGTCGTCGTCCTCGAGCCCGTCGTCCTCCAGGTCGCCCGGCAGCCAGCCGGCCCGCCCCTCCTCCAGCGACCGGAAGGCCTTGAGCCAGGCCTGCTGGAAGGTGCGGCCCAGCGCCATGACCTCGCCCACCGCCCGCATCTGGACGCCCAGCGTCTCGTCGACGCCCGAGAACTTCTCGAACGCGAAGCGGGGCACCTTCACCACCACGTAGTCCAGCACCGGCTCGAAGCAGGACATGGTCTTCCGGGTGATGGCGTTCTCGATCTCGTCCAGCCGGTAGCCCACGGCCAGCTTGGCGCCGATCCGCGCGATGGGGAAGCCGGTGGCCTTCGACGCCAGCGCCGAGGAGCGGCTCACCCGGGGGTTCATCTCCACCACGACCATCTCGCCGGTGTCGGGGTGGAAGGCGAACTGGATGTTGCAGCCGCCGGCCTCCACGCCGATCTCGCGGATGATGGCCAGGGCGGCGTCCCGCATCCGCTGGTACTCCTCGTCCGAGAGCGTCAGCGCCGGGGCGACGGTCACCGAGTCGCCGGTGTGCACCCCCATGGCGTCGACGTTCTCGATCGAGCAGACGATGACGACGTTGTCGTCGCCGTCGCGCATCACCTCCAGCTCGAACTCCTTCCACCCGATGACGCTCCGGTCGATCAGCACCTCCTCGATCGGCGAGCGGTCGAGGCCGTTCTGGACCAGCTCCTCGAACTCCTCCCGGTTGTAGGCCACCGAGCCCCCGGTGCCGCCCAGCGTGAACGAGGCGCGGATGATGGCCGGGAAGCCCACGTCCTCGACGATCTCCAGCGCCTCGTCCAGGTCGTGGGCGAAGCCGCCGTGGGGAATCTCCAGCCCCAGCCGGCCCATGGCCGCGGCGAACTGCTCGCGGTCCTCGGCGGTCTCGATGGCCCGCCGGTCGGCGCCGATCAGCTCCACCCCGTGGCGCTCCAGCACGCCCTCGTCGTCCAGCTCCAGGGCCAGGTTCAGCGCCGTCTGGCCGCCCATGGTGGGGAGCAGGGCGTCGGGCTCCTCCTTCCGGATCACCCGCTCGATCCAGTCGGCCGAGAGCGGCTCGATGTAGGTGGCGTCGGCCAGGTCCGGGTCCGTCATGATCGTGGCCGGGTTCGAGTTGACCAGGATCACCCTGTAGCCCTCCTCGCGGAGCGCGCGGACGGCCTGGGTGCCGGAGTAGTCGAACTCGCAGGCCTGGCCGATGACGATGGGCCCGGACCCGATCAGGAGGATCGACTCGAGGTCGTCGCGTCGGGGCATGGGCGGGCGGGGCGGGATGGGCGAGGACCGGACGCCGCCGCGCAACATAGGCGGGGGCCCGTACGGACGCACGGCGGGGGTGGCGCGCGGTCGGATCCCTCGGTTCGGGCCCCGAGCGAGGCGGCCGGGTGGGTCGTGAGCGTTTCCGCGGAGACGCTCCGGGCCCGGCCGACCCGCCGGCTCAGCCCATCAGCAGGGAGATCCGGGCCAGCACCCACAC